>NZ_CP139972.1:6332500-6680711 GCF_034424315.1 Chitinophaga sancti | reverse complement strand
TCAAACACCTCATCCAGCTTATCATTAAACCACTCCTGCTCTTCATCCGTAAATGCACGGCAATACTGCATCTCTCCCTGCAGGGCCTCCAATTTCTCATCTACCGGCCTGTGGCCAAAATAAGCTGACTTTCCCGACTTCAGCTTATCCAGCCACTGTTTAACAGTGGCTGTTTTACTGACCGTTTTCATAACCGACTCTTCAAATTCGAACCGAAGCATCTCGCAAATGCCCGGCTGCATAACAAGAGCATACTCGTCAGTACTAAGCTGAAAAATATCGTATCCACCCGGCTGTAATAACAGCGGTTTCTGTCCCTTGAAAAGTAGCTCCATATGCCCGCTCAGGATCTCCTGAATGACAGTTCTCGGTGAATCTTCTGTCACCACTACCAATACGGGCTGTTTAATAAAGAATAATACCCTCACCAGGGCGAATCCATCCATATTCCGCTCCTGGTAGAGCATATTCACATAATTGGACTTATGTAAATAGGGTTTGGCAAACCGTTTTACAAACTGGCAATATTTTAGGGGTATTACCTCTCTGATCCGGAAGTTTTCGACTGGGGTAACTGCTAGTCTATAATGCATGGGGTAAGGTTTAAACTGATCTGATATAAAGTTCTCCTTATTTGCTGAATTGATACAACAGTATGATAAAATCGCTATTTTCCGATACCTTTGTAGTATGGAACACGTGGAAGTATTCAAAGCATTATCCAACAAAGCAAGGCTTCAGATTTTACAATGGCTGAAAGACCCGACCAGGAATTTCCCGGCAGAAGGCTGCTGTGAAAATGGCGTATGTGTAGGACAAATCCAACTCAAAATGGGAGTTACACAATCAACTGCCTCTGAGTATTTGTCGCTTTTACAGCGAACAGGACTGCTTACCGTGACCAGGCAGGGCCAGTGGACATATTACAAAAGAAATGAAGATGCGATCAGGGAATTGGGGAAACTGATCCTGGAAGACCTGTAATGATCTTAAAATATTCATGAAAAAAGGAATTCACCAAGGAGATGAAACCTATTTCCTGAGAACAAAGAAGGCCATCCTTCACGGATAGCCTTCAAAGATGAATCAAAAAGCCATGGATGGCCTCCAATAATTCCTATTCGCCTGATTTATAATCAATTGAAGATGGTGGTGTCGCCTGCTCTCCACTTCCCCACTGCTTATTCGGGGCCGCTCCCATCTCCAGCTCCAACACCCCTCCTTTCAACACCTCCTGGTGCGTAAACCAGGGCTGATTCAACACCTTCCCATCCATTTTCGCACTTTGGATATACTTATTCTCCCCTGAACTCTTAGGCGCATTAATCGTAAACACCTTTCCATTCTCCAATTGGATCGTTACCTGCGTAAACACCGGGCTACCAATATTATACTGAGGTATACCAGGCGTCACAGGGCAGAATCCCATCATGGAAAACACCACAAACGCCGTCATACCACCCCCATCTTCATCACCCGGAATACCAAACAGGTTATCTGTATACCAGGTATCCAGCAGCATGCGGATGCGCTTCTGCGTCTTCCAGGGTGCCCCCAGGTAATTGTACAGGTAAGGGATATGGAAACTCGGCTCATTCCCCATTACAAACTGACCTACCAGGCCCGTTGCATCCGGGAATGTATACCACAACTGGTATTTGCTCCTTCCCAACCCTTCGCGGAACAGCCGATCCAGGTTTGCCTCTGCTGCCGCACGGCCGCCCATCAGGCCAAATAAACCCCTCAGGTCATGCTTTACATCCCAATTATAGGTATAAGCATTGTTCTCTGTGAAATAATCACGACCACCCTGACCACCTGAGAATTTGGGGTCAAATGGCTCTATCCAGTTACCGGCAGAATCCTTGGGCCACATAAAGCCCTTATCTGCACGGAATACGTTCTTATAATTGGCCGCACGCTTTAAAAACAACGGTACGTCTTCCTTTTTACCTGCCGGTACTGCCAGTTGGGCAATACACCAGTCATCAAAACTATTCTCCAGCGTCACTGCTACCGCCTGCCTGCGTTCAAAACCATGCACCTCACTCACCCACTCTTTCTCTCCCGGTTTCAGGGATGGCATATAGCCATGCTTGTTGTAAAATGCATCCAGTTCTGTACCAGGGCCATTTCTCCAGGGCAAAAGTGTCGCTTCCAGCGCATTCTTTTTCAAGCCCTCATAAGCTTTGGCTACATCAAAATTATGTACCCCTTTGAACCAGGCATCCGCCATCCATGCAGCCGCATGATTGCCCGTCATACAGGCGTGATCACCGGTTACCAGGGCAAAAGACGGCATCCAGCCACCCTGTTCGTACATCTGGATATAAGAACTGATCTTATCTGCCTCTGCGGCAGGGTGTAAAAGCGTCTGTAATGGTTCCAGGGCAATGTAGGTATCCCAAAGCCAGTTATCCGCGTAAAAAGGCTTATCTGAGGTATGTACCTTATGATCATAAGCACTATAATACTTGCCATACTCGTTGATGTTGATCATGCGCTCATAAGAACGGTAGAGGGAAGTATAGAATACTCTCTTCTGGGCCGGTGTGCCGCCTTTTACATTGATCTGGCCCAATACCTTATCCCATGCTTTAAATGCCTTATCTTTCAGTGCATCAAAGTTCCAGTCAGGAATCTCCTTTTGCAGGTTTATTTTCGCCTGCTCAATACTTACAAAAGACACCCCGTATTTAATCGCTGTTTCTGCCGGCACCTCCGCCAGCAATATCTTTTGACCTTCTTTATCTAAAGTTTGCACACCCACTACCGGTGTGCTCAGCTCTGCATAAAAGTAAGCTGCCATGTCGTGGAATTGCTCAGTACCGGTGATCACCTGTTTGCCGGCTGTAGCTTCTATGGTGCCTTTACCATTCAAAGGCTGAAAGCGGAGATAATGCTTCTCCTTTCCCTGGAAATGAAATTTGAAATACCCGCTGCGTGCTGCTGGTGTAAACTCTACCTGGTCCGCATCGTCCAGGAAAGTGCTGTAGTAATAAGGGGTGGTACGCTCCCTATCCCATACACGGGGTGCGAAATAATCGTCGCCAGAAACCGGCATCATGCCAAAGAGACTTTCCTGCCGGTGCGATGCGATCGTGAGCGGGAAAGTGTGAATGCGGTCATCCAGCTGATCTCTGCGGATCGGGAATACCCTTACCATACTATTGGGCAGGTGTACTGCCGGACGGGTTGGCTCCAGGATGATGCCTACACTACCAATGGTGGGATCTACATAGTTGACATTGCTATTTGTACTTTGTCCTCGTGCAAATGGAGCGGCAAATAGTGCCATACCCAGTAGCAGCCTGTTTAGTTGCATATCGTTCTTTTTTTTGAGAGGACTAAAAATATAAAAAAACATTTGTTGAAAGAATCGCTAATGGATGGCCGGACAGATAAATAATCGTAGTATCGTAGTATGAGAATGCTATCGATATTACTGCTTATAAATCTGCCACTTATGGCACAAACGCCGCAGGTGTTAGGGAAAGTGAAATCTGATAAGGTGGATGAAGCCTCTGGCCTGGCAGCCAGCGCGACCCTGCCGGGTTACTTCTGGACACATAACGACAGCGGTGGAAAGAATGAAGTATACCTGCTGGATAGTAATGGCCAACTGGTAAGCAGTGTGAAACTGAAAGGTTCTGTAAACAGGGATTGGGAAGACATTGCTGAGAATATTGGCCCCGGTGGTAAGCACTATGTATATGTAGCGGATATTGGGAATAACCTGCGCCTGAAAATCCCTATGCAGATCTACCGTTTTCCCGCACCCTTAAAAGTGCCCGATGAGAAAGCAACAGTGCATGCTGATGCACTTTATATCCAGTTCCCCGATGGCCCCAGGGATGCGGAATCATTGATGGTAGACCCGGTTGGAAAATGTTTCTATGTGCTCAGTAAAAGAGAAAAACAGGTGAGCCTGTATAAGGTGCCTGCACAGTATTTTAACTTTACAGACCAGCAGCAGGTAACGATGGAGAAAGTATTGACCTTGCCCTATACGTGGGTCACTGCAGCAGATATTTCTCAAAACGGAGCGCACATTGTGATCAAGGATAGAGCTCATATCTACTACTGGCACCGTAAAGGGAATGAAGCGATTGAAGTGACCATGGCAAGACCGGCAACCTTGTTGCCATACGTGGAGGAGAAACAGGGTGAAGGAGTTACGATCAGTGTAGATAATAAAGGATACCTGACAATTAGTGAAGGGAAGAACCCTGATCTGTTTTTTTACCCGCATATTTTTAAATGATTATTAATTCTTGCTGATGCCTGAGGCATCAGCAAGAATTAATGGCCGGCTTTAAATTCGAAAGAATTTATATAGTCAGCTTATGCCTGCCGGGTTGCAAGAGCTTATCTTCCTTACCCTCTAAGCGTAATGTGGCTGTTGTATTGGGTGGTACTTCCATTTCCAGGATCACCTGTTTGCCCACACGTTTCCAGCTGGAAACAATCTTTCCATACCTGCACTGATAATCAGCTTTTGCAAATGTAAGCTGAGATACAAAGGAAGGCTGAATAAAGAAATGTTTGAACCCGGGTGCTGTTTCATCCGGGCGAATGCCTGCAAGCGTTTTGTAGAACCATGCACAATAATCACCAAAGAAAATATGATTGTGGGTGTATTGGCCCGGCCAGTCTTCAAACAGTGTAGTGGCCCCATTTGCAATCCAATGTGCCCAACCGGCATAACCTGTATCAGTCAGCATTTTCATGGCCAGTTCTACATGCCCGTTATCACTCAGTGATGGCAATACATACTTGGTACCCAGCACCCCAAAATCTGCATGGTAATGATTGTCGGTGATCTTCTTTGCCAGTTGTGCTACTGTCTTGTTCAGTGCCGGTGCAGGCACCAGCTTGTGGTAAACGGTTGTACTGAGTGCGGTAGCTGTCGTTACACCGTACTGCATGGTTTGCGGATCATAATACTCCTTGTTGAAAGCAGTACTGATCTTTTCAGCTAATGCAGCATAAGCAGCCGCATCTTCGTTCTTACCCAGGATACCTGCCATTTTTGATACCAATACCGCATCTGTATAATAACAGGCAGTTGATGTAAATGGTACGGGGGTCTCTACGATCGACATCCAGTCACCCAATCCCTTTTTAAAAATATAATTCTCTGCGCCATTGGTGAGCAGGTCTGTATATTTTTTAATCGCATCATAGTTCTCCCTGATGGCAGCAGTGTCACCTTCATACACATATAAATACCAGGTGATGATAGGCAGTGCACTTCCCCAGGCAGGTCCAAACGTATAATCCCTGCTATCAGAACCCCAGCCATTAGAAGGTACGATACCCGGTATTGCACCATTGGGCGCCTGCGCATCCCGGATGTCGTTCAGCCACTTGCGATAGCCTGATGCAGACTTGTAGTTCCACAGGCCAATCTCTGCTGAGATATGAGCATCTGCTGTCCAGCCATTCTTTTCACGCTGCGGACAGTCTGTAGGGATGCTCAGGAAATTACTCCTGTATGATTGACGGGCGGCATCGTATAGCTTATTGATCATCGGATCTGAGCTGCTGAAGTGACCAGCTTCTTCAAAGGCGGTGCTGTAGAATAAGCCTTCCAGTGAGCTCTTATCCAGTTTTATAGCAGCAGTAGTTTTTACTGATACATATTGAAAACCATGGTAGGTAAACTGTGGTGTAAATGTTTCCATTCCACCACCTTTCAGGATATAAATATCCGTCTGGAAAGGCAGTTCACCCGGCCAGCTGCGCATGTGTTCTGTATTGTGCGCAAGGTCGATCTTTCCATCTTTCAGCACTTCCCGGTAAGAAAGGGTCACTTTTGTGCCTGCTGCGCCTTTCACTTTTAAGGTGACTACGCCGGCAAAGTTCTGCCCCATATCAAAGAGATATTCATCCTTATCCACCTGTTTTACACTCACAGGTTTGATGCGCCGGATAATTTTAATGCCCGGCATTTCCTGTGGTACTAATATGCCGCCGGGAGAATTGGTTTCAAGGGCGGCCTGCCAGCCGGCATCGTTGTAGCCCGGTTTATTCCAGCCCGGCAGTTCTGCCCGGGCATCATAGATCTCGCCGGTGTACAGGTTGTTGTACTGGCTAGGTCCCGTGGTACATTTCCAGCTGCGATCAGTAACGATGGTTTCCCTGCTGCCATCCTTGTAAGTGAGCACGATGTTGATGAGCATGCGGGGCGTATTGCGCCAGGGAGCTTTATGAAATTCCCATACTGCATGGGATTGGATATTATACCAGCCATTACCCAGTTCTGCTGCTACTACGTTGTCGCCATTGGCCAGCAATGAAGTAATGTCGTAGGTATTGTACAGCAGTCTTTTGTCATAACGGGTATACCCCTGTTCCAGCACTGCATCGGTGACAGGTTTCCCGTTTACATACAATACATGATACCCTACGCCGGATACGTAAGCCACTGCATTTTGCAATGGCTTACCCGTGTGAAATACTTTCCTGAAAAAAGGTGCTTTCGAAAGCGTGGTATCTGTGGTATTCGTGATCCAGCTACCGGACCAGTTCACCTGTGCAGACAGGAAACCGGGCAGGCAGCAGAGCAGGCAAAATAAAATACGTTGCAAGGTTGCTAGCTTTTAAGTGATTTTATGGAACTACCGGGAAAGCCACGATGCGCACTTTGGTACAACCATAGGGCACCAGTGTAATTTCGGCTACGGTATTGTCTACTTTTCCTTTGTAAATTCCTTCCCTGTCGGTAGGTGGCTGAAATGCCACGCCATTCAGTTCTTTCCAGGAAGGAATTGATTTGGCAGGCACAGTGATCGTCACAGGAGCATGCGCCAGGTTCCATACAAACTGATCATCCACCTGTTTTACCACCGCTGCTTTAAAATGAGCAGCAGGCTTTTCCACATTGTCTCTGATCAGCGCATAGTTCCATTTCCCTTCAGGATATACACTGAAGTATTCACCTTCTACTTCGTCTGTTGCCTTTTCCCATCTCTCATTCAGCTTCAGCGCATATACCAGTGGTCCTCTTTCTATTGCACGGGAATGCCTGCCCCATACGGTGGTAGTGATATCCATTGGTAATTGTAATACCAGCTTGTCGTTGTTCTTCCAGCTACGGTCGATGGTGATCACCTGGTTACCAGTGTCCTTGCGGAGCGGCTGTCCATTCAGGAGAATGGTAGCTTCTTTACACCATGCAGGAATGCGTAACTGTAATGGGAAACTGGCTGCTTTTTTCAGTGAAACGGTGAAGGAGATCTCGTCATTGAATGGATATGTGGTAGCTTCCTGGATGGTCACTTCTGTTTGCGCAGCGCCCACTTTGGTAGTGAGGCTGTTTGGTGCGTAGGACAGGGCAGCAAGGCCTTTGTCCTGTGTATTGTACCAGAGTTGGGAGGTGAATTTTGTCCAGCCCTGGTGCATGTTTGCCAGGCAGCAGGAATAACCGCTTACTGTTCCCAGCACGTTACACATTTCCCTGCTGAAAGGCAGGGAGAAGTCGAATACGCCTTTGCTGATCTGGACCTGGTTCGCTACCTGGAAGTATTGCCTGTTGTTATAATCATCGGTTGTCTGCGTAGGCAGGGCGTTGAATGTCATCTTCTCCAGTGCATCCATGTAGTGCACATCGCCGGTGATGGCGATAATGTTTTCCAGGGAATACATGGCTTCTACGATACCACAGAGTTCTATCCCCTGGGTGGGTTCATTACCATTCAGGTCTTCGTCTCCGCTGAAGATACCCATAGGCAGGCCATGGACCGTCATGAGGTCATGCCAGCCGGTTTGTAATGCCTTCAGGTCCTGCGGATCGCCGGTACGCTGATAGTTGATAGCAGGTGATTTCAGCGCCATGGCAACATTCACACCATGACGGTTCATCCAGTTACCCATGTGGGCATAGGTAGTGGTGCTGATCACCCATTCATGCCCACCCATCCAGCGGGTCCAGGGAAAGGATTGCTGTTCGATCTTGTCTGCCAGCTGTAAGAGGAACGGATCTTTGGTAATGCTGTACAGCCATTGGGCCATCATCACATTGTCCGCACCCCTGGAGGCTGCCCAGTCGGTCCATTTGCCCACAGGGGCAATATCGAGGGCTTTCATCTGGTACCGGAAGTATTTGGTCATGAAGGTAATCACACGCTGATCGCTGGTAGCGGAATAATATTGCTGCAGTACTTTGAGCATGACCATCTTTGGCCACCAGTCGTCGCCATCGGTGGCGGTGGCAACTTCTACGCTGCTGTTCTTTTCTCTTTCAGCACCGGTAACAGGCCCGAAATAACCGCTGGGCCGCTGGTGGTCCAGGGTCCAGTTTACATAGCGGAGCACCTTTTCTTTGAGTGCTTTGTCATCGAGAATGTAAGCCAGCGGGAGGGCACCATCGAGCCAGTAGGGAGTTTCTTCCCAACCGTCGCCTTTGCCGCCGAGCCAGCCGTTGTCATTCTTAATTTTAGCATAGTATTCATCGAGGTGACCCGTGGAGCCGTTCTGCATGATGAGGAGCTGATGCCGGAGCCAGCCGGCAGGCTTGATGCTGCCAAGAGGCAGGTTGGTGTAAACGGGAGCCTGATAGGAAACCTGGCGTGGAGCGGGGTGTCCGGATGCTGCCAGGAATGATAATACGGCAACACCACAACCCGCAAGGAAATTGAGTTTCATTCGTTGAGACTTGAGTACAATAATAACGTGAGGGGGTAAGGTAGAAAAAATAAGCGAAAAATTTACTGATACAACATGTACCAGCAAATTTTCCGGAATAAGGCTATTACAATCAGCAGGGAGCTTGCTGCTGCACGGTAAATCAGGAAATTTCGCTGGAGGGGGAGATAAACAATGGCAATACATCCAGGATCTGTTCCACCTGCCTGAAGTTAGGATTGTCTATATGCACATCTACATGTTCATGCGCCCAGGTGGTGTGAAAAGGAATGTGGATAGCGTGGCCACCTAAGTCCAGCACAGGCAGCACATCCGACTTCAGGCTATTCCCTATCATCAGGAATTGTTCCGGCAGGATATCCAGGTGCTTTAGTAATTTTTTATAGTCCTTAGGCTGTTTCTCGGACATTACTTCCACATGATGAAAATAATGATCCAAACCTGAGTTTTTGAGTTTCCGTTCCTGGTCCAGCAGGTCTCCCTTGGTGGCCACCACCAACCGGTAGTCACTTTTCAGTGATTGCAATACTTCTTCCACCCCTTCCAGTACCACTATAGGGCGGGCTAACAATGCCTTACCATAGGTAATGATCTTATCTACAGCAGTGATGTCGATGGTATTGTTGCTGACCGTGAGGGCGGTCTCTATCATAGAGAGCATGAATCCTTTGATACCATAACCATACAGGGTAAGGTTTTTGATCTCTGTATGCAACAGTTCTCTTGCAACGGTGTGCTGGGGCAGGTAGGCTTCCATTAGCTGGCAGAACTCGTTCTCAGTTTCACGGAAATAGGGTTCATTGACCCAGAGAGTATCGTCTGCGTCGAACGCGATTACTTTTATACTCATAAATTAAATTAACAAGGGGTTACAACACTAAAGTTATGCTATTTGCCGGAGAACCGGGTGCAGTGACGATATCCGTAAAAATCAGTTCATGACCGATGAACCAGATTTTTTGAAAAGTGAATGGCCTGCGGACTGCCAAATGAGAATTCTGATCTATCTTGCCCCTGCGAACTAAATAAAACCTATTGTCATGGAAAATCTATTTACAGTTGATTCTCTTATCAGCCTGTTGACCCTGAGCGTACTTGAAATTGTGTTAGGAATAGACAACATTGTATTTGTATCTATCCTTGCCGGCAAGCTACCGGCAGACAAACAAAAGAAAGCCAGAAGGCTGGGGATGACCCTGGCTATGTTCATCAGGGTTGGCTTACTGATGTCTATTAGCTGGATTATGTCACTGACTACACCGCTCTTCAACCCGGGTAGCTGGATTGGCATTCAAAATCCGAAATGGCTGGAGATGGCAGCAATCTCCGGCAGAGATCTGATCCTGCTTATTGGAGGGCTGTTTTTGATTTACAAAAGCACCTCTGAAATTCATGAAAAACTGGAGGGCCATGAGCATTCCACTAATGCGCCTAAAGTAGCCGGTTTTTCCCAGACTATTATCCAGATCCTGCTACTGGATATCGTCTTTTCACTGGACTCTGTAATCACTGCGGTGGGGATGGCTGATCATATCGAAATTATGATTGCAGCGGTGATCATAGCAGTGGGTATTATGCTGCTGGCAGCTGAAGGGATCAGCAAGTTTGTAGACACACATCCTACAGTGAAAATGCTGGCCCTGTCCTTCTTATTACTCATCGGGGTGTCTTTACTGGCAGAAGCATTTGACCAGCACATTCCAAAGGGCTATATATACTTTGCGATGGCGTTCTCCGTATTTATCGAATTATTAAATCTGAAAATGCGTGCAAAGAGCGATCACCCGGTAAAACTCAAACAGACGATAGTATAAAAGCAATTGTTTATAGAAATGGCAGTGTTGCTGCCATTTCTATAAACAATTCCCTTCACCCTGTATACATACAGGATACCACGAATGGTGGAATTATAAATTCTGCGATTACTCCTCGCGCAGGCGCTCGTCGGTGTAAGTGATCTCTGTTTTACCGTGTGGCCATGGTTTCCCATTTTCATCCACACTCACAAATACCATCTTATCGATGGTCAGGATGCTCTTCTTGGTAATTTTATTACGGGCTTCGCAGGTAAGGGTCAGAGAGGTGGTACCAAAGTGAATGGCCTTGATTCCCAATTCCAGGATGTCGCCCTGCTTCGCAGAGCTGATGAAATTGATCTCGGACATGTACTTGGTCACACAACGGTTTGTACCTAACTGGATGATGGCATAAATTGCTGCCTCTTCATCGATCCAGGATAATAAACTACCGCCGAACAAAGAACCGTGAGCATTCAGATCCTCCGGTTTTACCCATTTTCTAGTATAAAAGTTCATTGCACATTCTATTGCAGTGCAAAATTAAAACTTTCCGGGATAAAACCCTGTATGGGGTGGCTGGTTATAGCCTACATTCTGCCATATTATGCTCATTCTATACTGGTGATCCTGCATTAAAGTAATGATCCTGTGGGTGGTAGGGATGGTCGTGGTATAAATTCGCAATGATTGATTATCTGTTGTTCTCATGACCAATTCCTCCCGCCAGTCGCCAAAAAGATCAGCTGTCAGCGCCGGTGTTGCCTTGGTTCCATTGTTGGCCACACAACCTTCTGCCGTAAAAATGGTGCCCCTGCCATACTTGTCTATATGATTGCCATCCAGGAGCTCGCGGCTCAGGTCTCCATCCCACCAGATAAGGAAGTTGGTAGAACGGGGCGCATCCCCGATACGGTTTCCTTTGGTATCATACAAGCCTTTGGAGCCTGACCACCATAGCTGGGCACCACCGCGACTGCTATCGATATTCTCTGCTACACCACGGCCTACATCCTGATCAATGGAGCCCCTGAAGAGGATTTCGCCGGTACGGGCATCGTACATTGCAGCCCCGGTACCTTTTGCACCGTTTTCCAGTTCATGAATACCAAATACTTCCAGGCCGGGGTGATCCGGGTCCAGATCCCCGACATGCAGGGCATCGCCGTGACGCAGGCCAGTGGTATATAATCCTTTGCCATTGTCATCTACGCACATGGAGCCGTAGATAATCTCATCTTTACCATCATTATCCACATCGGCTACGCTCAGGTTATGATTACCCATGCCGGAGTAAGGATTGCGACCATCTTCGGTATCGAATACCCAGCGGGAACTGAGTGTGCCATTGCGGTAATCCCAGGCAGCGAGTACGATACGACCATAATAGCCCCTGCACATCACCACACTGGGGTGTTCACCATCCAGGTAAGCAACACAGGCAAGGAAGCGGTCTACACGGTTGCCGTAGTGGTCTGTACCCCCATTGCCACCATACCCGCCCCAGGCACCGACATCCCCACGGCCGGGAATGTAATCGGCCGTGGCCAGGGCTTCGCCGGTTTTGCCGCTGAAGATGGTGAAGTATTCCGGGCCATCCAGGATTCTGCCGTAGGATTTGGAAGTGGGGTCCAGGGTCCTGTAGTCTTTGGTGCTATCCCCGATTACCCTGCCTTTGCCATCGATGCTGCCATCAGCGGTTTTACAGGCAAATTCCGCGATGCCGTCACCATCCAGGTCGTAGACCATGAACTGGGTGTAGTGAGCCCCTTCGCGGATATTGCGGCCCAGGTTAATTTCCCAGAGGAAGGTGCCATCCAGTTTATAAGCCTGGAAGATAGGCGGATCAGTGATGCCTGATTGTGAGTTGTCTTTGGCCCGGCCGGTTTGGTGCAGGACGATCTCGTATTGGCCATCACCGTCCAGGTCAGCGGCTGAGGCATCGTTGGGTGTATAGCCGGGTGGAGTTTTAAGAGGAATAGCCAGGTATTGCTGAATGGGCGCATCTGCAGGGATTGTGAAAGTAGCAGTGCTGCTTTCTTTGCCATTAATGACAGACTTAACCACGTAGGTCTGCGCATGGTGAATATCCGTATGCTTATCCACAAAGTTGGTAACCGGTTGTGAAGCCAGCTTTTGCAATTTACCATTCGATTGCCTGTAGATATTGAACGTGATCGTAGCCGGATCTGTAGCAAGCAGCCGCCAGCTGAGGAAAGTCTCTGTAGCTGACTGCGGAATGGCAATGAGCCCACGGTCCAGTTTTTCAACAGGTGCAAATAAAAGCAGGAATAAGAAGTGCATCATAATTTACCATTTAAACGGTAAGTACCAGTTTGCTTTGTTCATTAATCTTGATCTTACGGCTTCTGCCCGGCTATCATGGGCAGCTATAAATTTGGCAGCGATCTTGTTAGCCAGCCAGGCAGGATCAGTAGCTTGCCTGCGAAGTGCAATACGGAGCAGGTCCGGCCAGCGATAGCCCTCAAAGGCCAGTTCAAGGCCATCCTCGTCTATGATCAAATCTTCCATCCTGTTGATCAGCTCCGGCCTGTTAATGACAGGTTTATCCGTCAGTAATGGATTGCTCATATCGAATACCCCGGTTGAATCTACCTTTACTGATTTCAACCCCATTCTACCGCGTACGCCTATATTACGATACCAGACATTGCGGAACTGCGGATAGTTGCCATCACGGGCATCAAAGTCATAAGGAGCTACATCTTTGGTTTGTTCTATATCTGTAACATTACGCCCCTCTCCTCCTGTTACACCGGTGGCCATGTATACAGGGTCGTAGGTGTTCTTAATGCCGGTATTCATCAATGCATAGGCAATTTTATCACGGTTATCCCGGTTGGCGGCTTCTGCATAGTGTAAATGCAATGCTGCTGCGCGGAACAGGATCCATTTGCTGTTGGTTTCGAAAGGTAGCAAAGGATTATAGTTGTAGGTGTACTTTTTGATGACCGGTTGCGTGCCTGAATACTTATAAGAAACATTCGGCCCACGCTGATCTACCGGTGTGTTATCACTTCTGAATTGCTTATTCCAGTTAGCAATTGCCAGCTCTGAAGGACGGATCTGATAACTCCCTCTGATATTGTCACAAAGCGCTATGAAAGGATTGGAGGGTGCAAAGTTCTTATCGAATGGCAGGTTCCAGATGATTTCATAGTTTGAATAACGCTCCCCGTAGGGCTGACTGAAGATGTTACTCCACAGTGCGCCGGACAGATTGGCGGTGTAGCCGATTCTATATACCTCGTACCATTGCTCACTGTTCATGGCAGGATACAGCACATCTGCATAGTTCATCATCACCCTGTAGTTAAGGGCAGCCTGTGTATAATTCCCTTTCCAGAGATACAATTCACCCAGCAGGCATTTGATATTGATAAAGAACTTTTCGGTGGAATAACCATCCGTTGTAATGAGCAATGAGGTACCTGCAGGGAAAGGATATTTGTAAGGCAGCCCTTCTGTAAAAGTGACAAGTTTATCCAGCAATTCATCGAAGCTAATACGGGGAAACCTGGCTGCATCCTTAATTGCATCTATCGTCTCCAGCGGGTCTGTGATGTAGGGTATTTCACCATAATGGATTCCTAATTGCAGATAAAGCCAGGAACGGATGGCACCTACTGCTGAGTAACGGAGTATATAATCATCGTTGCTCATCCGCTTATCCTGCAGCATGGCATCGAAGTTCTTCAGCGCATCGTTGCAATTCATGATCACTTCATAAAATGGGCGGGGATCAGCGTAGGTATTATCCGTACTCACATCATGTATATTAAGCTCCTGCAGGTACTTATCTGTGGTGGAAGTAGTTACATCTACCAGGTCGCCTCTCAGTTCATTGAGGATCATATAGCGGGCCGAAAGGCCCATTAGCTTTCCGTAAATACCAATCACGGCAGCATCTGCATCATTTACATTCTGGTACACTGCTGAGTGATCCAATGCTTCTTTGGGTTTGATGTCAAACAGTTTTTTGCAGCCACATAATAGCGTACAACAAAGCAGTGCAGTATAGAGTAATCGTTTCATGTTCCTGTAAGTTTTATAAGCCCATCCTGATACCTAATTGTACCGTTCTGTATTGAGGAAATAAGCCATCATCGATGCCACGGGTAAAGACACTATTCCCATTACTAAACTCAGGATCAAAGCCCAGGTAATTAGTCAGTGTGAACAGGTTATTGGCCGTAGCAGAGATGCGTACATACTTCATAGCGCCGTGTTTCAATGTCAGTTCATAACAGAGGCTGAGCTGTTGCAGGCGGAGGTAAGTGCCATCTTCCATCCAGCGATCGGAGAACCGTGCATTACCGTTAGGATCGTTCCAGACCGCACGGGGTACATCAGTTTGCTGCCCATCCTGTCTCCAGCGGTTACGGACAGCCAGGGTCTGGTTGTTATAATTGCTCATTGCCTCCAGGTTTGCCCGGGTATAGTTGTAGATATCATTGCCATGACTGAAAGTAAATATTGCATCCAGTGTCCAGCGTTTCCATGATAAATGGTTTGTGAATGCGCCTGTGAAATCCGGATTAGGATCACCGATGATCTGCCTGTCATGTTCATCGATCTTATGATCGCCATTGGTATCTACAAAGCGAACATCACCACCTTGTGCGCCCATACCATCTTTGAGCGCCTCTTCATTGGTTCTGTAAATGCCATTGGTTTTATAGCCATAAAAAAGATTAGCTGCATGCCCTTCTGCAGTGAGTACGGTAGCAGCGGCATAGGTCGTGAGCAGCTGCCTGCCCGGTATTTTAGTGATCTTATTTTTATAGGTGGATAAGGTAAGCCCCACATCCCATTTCAGGGTATGGTCTACTACGCGGCCAAAGAGTGATAACTCTACTCCATGGGTTTCCATGGCACTATTGTTAGTCACCACGTGATCGAATCCTGTAGCAGCGGCTACGGGTTCCAAGGTCAGCATATCTGTAGTACGCTGCTGAAATACATCCAGGCTAAAACTCAGCCTTTCATTGTAAAAAGCGCCATCCAGTCCTGCATTGTATTTAGTAACTGTCTCCCATTTCAGGGAAGGGTTCGCAATGTTTGCACGGACGATGCCCTGTAAACCTAAGAGGTGCTGAGAGATGTAGTATTGCCTGGAAGTATAATTACCAATATCATCATTACCGGTTTTGCTAAGGCCTGCCCGGAGCTTAATCGCATCAATATTATTCTTATCTGAAACAATGAGCCAGGCGGCAGATAAACCGGGCATAACCGCATACTGGTTGCGGGTATATGTATACCTGGAAGAACCGTCTACCGCCAGGTTAAAGCTCAGAAAGTATTTGTCTCTGTATGCATAACCGGCATTGAAATAAGTATTCAACCAGTTCCATTTGCCAATGGTGCCACTGACTTTCCTGAGTTGGTTCTGCCCCATGCCTACGCTCACAAATTCATCGGTGGCAGAGTTGTAACCCAGGCCATAATCGGACTCACTGTTATTATTGCTGTAGCGCAGACCGAGGTTTGCAGTGAGATGATGTTCCCGGTTAAATTGTTTTTCGTAAGTAATGCGGGTATCGTTGTACAGGCTGTAATGCCTTTCTACATTGCTCCCCGAACGATTGTAGGCTACCGCATTTGACAAGGTATCTGGTTTCACACCGCTCTCCGGGATGAAAAAGTTTTCTCTCACCTTATCGAAGGTGATGCCGGTGAGTGTATTGAGCGTGATATTTTTTGTAAGCTGATAATTGAAGCGGATACTCCCAAAGAAGCGGTAGTTTTTGTTTACATCCTGCATTTTATCAATGATGGCTACAGGATTGGAGACACCAAAGATGTCATAGTCTGCCAGGCTGGGAGAGGCAATACCCTCATCGCTGATAGCCTGCCGGTTCAGGAAGGGCGCCTTGACGAGCGCCAGGTATAATGGATTTGTTTTTGGTGAAATTCCCTGGTCTTTATCCTTTTGGGTATTACTGGTGAAAGCCAGGTTGATCGCGGCCTTTAGTCTTGCTGACAGGTTCAGGTCCGCATTAAAACGGGTTTGATAGCGACCTACATCTGTACGGCGAATGGTACCGCTTTGTTTGAGATAACCCAGGGATAAACCATAGGTAGCAATATCATCACCACCGGCCACTTTCAGGAAATACTGCTGGTTGAAACTTTGCCGGGTCACCTCCTGCTGCCAGTCAGTATTGTTGTGATAGCGATAATAATCCGCATTAGGCTGATCGTTCATGAAAGGTAATGCGGCTATTTCCGCTGGTGTTTTACCACTGCTTTGCAGCAAATCAGAGAGATATAAGCGATAGTCATCCGCTTCCATCACCGGTATTTTTGCTGGCGCTGTATTGAATCCTCCCATGATGCCAAAATCAATCCGGGTAGCTATTTCTTTTGCATGAGAAGTCGTAACCAGGATTACGCCATTGGCCCCTTTGGTACCATAAGTACTGGTACCATCTCTCATTACTGTAATGTTGTCGATATCTTTGATATCAATATCGGCCAGGGGGTTATTCACATACCCATTGATCAGTGAACCGCCGTATTCATTGGTATCGTAGATCATGCCATCTACTATTACCAGTGGCCGGTTGGTAGCGTACAAAGACGTATATCCCCTCATGAACAGATCAGCCCCCATGCCGGGTGTACCAGAACGCCTGGTGACCTGTAAACCCGGCACCCTGCCCTGTAAATAGTTTTCGGGAGAGGTCGTGATCTGTTGCCAGTTGTCAATAGTATTGATAGTAGTGACAGGGTCTGTTGGCTGCTTACGATCGTAAATAGAATTAAATCCTGCTTCGTGCAGGCTGGCAGTGACCATATGCCTTCCATTGAGGGTAATGATCTTCGTTTGATAACCGGGGCCGGAAACGCTAAGCGCAGCACGGTAATCAGGGGCTTTGATCCTGAACGCTCCTTTCTCATTGGTGATGGAAGCAGAGAACCCGGGCACACTGATATTGATACCGGGCAATGCTATACCGGTAGCCGCTTCCCTAATCAGGCCCGTTACGACTACAGTATCCTGCGCCTTTGCATGCACCCCCAATAGAACCACCAGCGCTATGTAAATAAATGCCTTCATAATAAATTGAGATGATCAGTTCAGAATAGGTACCAGTTTGATATAATCCAGCAGGATGGTATTGTTGCCATTGGTAGTGACCGAATTGCCAACCAGGTATACATCCCGCACACCATAGCGTACATTGGTATAGTCGCCTATATACTGCTCATTGTAACTAAGCAGCGGAACAGTTGTATAGGGTAAGGTAGTGACAGCAGGATCGCCAAAAGTGATGCGCATGGGGAATGTGCTGGTCTGCACATCATTGACAGCTACCCAGTAGACCTGGTATGCCACAGTATTTAATCGCGCATTGTAACGCAACCAATAGGAAGCCTGCCCGTAATTGTACATGTATACATCCTTGAAAATAGCGCCTGTAGCAGGGTTCACACGGGTACGGATCGCAATAGTCTTCGTTGCATCCTTTACACCATTAAAGTATTCCCCTTCTATGATAACGGGTTTGATCTTAGTCGCCAGTTCATAGTCGATATGATTGACAATAAAAACAACCCCATTGCTCACCTTTTGTGTACTGACAATATCATGGCTGCTGATATGGAACTTCACACTATCGCGGATACTATAGAGTGTTTCAGGTAAGTGATCTTTATCGTACACGCCATTGAATGCAAGATCTTTGACCAGGTTCCATTGGGTGGTGGTATCAGTTAACGCTGCCGTCGTGTCAGTAAAATATTTAGTCAGCTTTTGCTGCTCGCTGTTATAGACATCATCCGCTAAGATCACATAGGTGAGCAGGGAATCTTCACTATCAATATTGATCCTTTCCAGGAAATGATTCAATGCTACTTCGCCGGTACCGGGTTTATAGATGGGTGCACCGGTAGTGGGATTCACGCCAATCTGTACTGCGGTAGCCGTGTCGATGCCGGTATATGCCAGGGATTGCAGGAAGGTGTTCTGTTGTGTACGGGTACTGCTCAGATACTCCCAGGCATTCTGTTTTGGAATGATTGCTGCATCGATCACCTGCAATACGCCATTAGCCGCATATTGATCTGCCACACTTACCTTGATACCTTCTATACTGCCGGATGTGAATGCGATTTTCTTTCCATTCAGGGTGGCTATGCGTTGTTCACCGGCGCTACCAGTATATGACAGGGTAGTGATATGATTCGCGATGAGCAGTCGTAAGCGGGCCGTGTCGTTCAGCAATGCAGGGTCTACACCTGCCCATGCACTATTGACAGGTGCCCATACCGTGAAGGTTTTGGAAGAAGCCAATACTTTATCATATCCCGTCTTCACCAGATACTGATAGAACTGGCTCAGATCATTATTGGCCTGTATAGTCTGTAACAGGTTTTGTGAGTTCGCGGGCTTGTTGCGGTCATTCCATTTCTCTTTCCGGCAGGATATGCCCAGCAATAAGCCTAGTATGATCAGGTATCGTATCATCATTCAAAATTTGGATTCAGGGCCTTGGCACTGGTGTACCATCAGCTTTGAAACGTGGATAGAGCTGATCCATATCCTGCGGGATAAAGTGGATCATGTCCAGATTGTTATTGTTCTGTGTGCCTGTCAGGGTGGTGAAGCGGAGGGTGTGGCGTTCGGTGGTTTTTATTTCAATGGTACCCACCAGTCGTGCCCCCCAGCTGTTGGAGGTAGGATCGGTGTACCATTTCCAGCCCTGTGCTTCCATTTCGCCTTCGGTAGTGGCCGGCATGGCCGTTGTAAAGTTCATGGTACGTTGCATCACCTCACCGTCTATAGAGATCTGATTCAGGTTGTTGGAGCTGGAGGACTGTTTTTGTACACGATAGCAGATCCATACTTTGTATTTTCCTTTTACCAGCAGCGGCGTCTTCATCTCCATGTAAGCACTGCGCCCGGGGCCACCCAGGGGTATCATCAGAAAATCACCATTTACGTAGGTGCTGGCTACGGCATAAGTCATGGCAGAAGGACCGGGAACAGAGAACCCTGATGGCATATTCGTGAGTGAATACACGTAGTTCTGCTTGCGGAAATAAGCAGGCAGGTTGCGGATTTCAGGGAAGTCAGCTACATCCCAGTACACCGGTACCGGGTTCCTGATCTTGACGGCGAAGTGCCCGAGAGCGTTATGTAACACACCGTTCGTTGCGGAATTATCTGAAGTACTTCTATCCAGTTCTACCCCGGTTTCATGCACGCCATTGAAGTCGTCATCATTGATCAGTACTTTTTGCCCGGAGAGCTTAGACGTCACAACTTCCAATGGCGCCAGGGTAGTATGTGAAGTGGACATGACTATATCGGCGAGGTATTTTACACCGTATAGAATGTGGTAGTCTACGTATAAGTGGAGGCTATCATCCAGTTGCGTTGGGTCTCCGGTATGTGAATAACGGGCTTTTAGACCGGCATATGTACTAAAGCCGGCAGCATTGATGGCTGAGTCAGATTCTGCCAGGACTGTCAGCCAGGTGCTGGCGCTATCTGTATTGCCGGATGCCGGTATATTCAGGGTATCAAAGAGCCCTGTTTCTCTCAGTGCCTGTGTAAAGATGCTGTACTTCGGGTTACTGGCCAGCATAGCTGCCAGTGTTTGCGTGGCCGGTGTCAACACATTGTCCACTACGTGAATGATGCCATTGCTGACGCGGACATTTGCCTTTAGTATCTTCGCCTGCCTGTTGACAGTGATCCTGGTTACACCATCTGTGTTATTGGCACCGGTGATGAGGTATTGCCCATACATGGTGAGCTGTGGCAGCTTGCCATCGGAAAAGGCAGTGGTATTGATCGTATCCTGCAGGATACAAAACTTCACCAGATCTTTTAGCTGCTGTACATCTATTGATTCCAGCGTGTTATGACCAGAACTCTTCACGAAAGAAGCGACTGCATCATTGTTGGGAACGAAGATGGTGTAAGATCCGTATACGCCCAGGAATCCCTCATCCCCGGTGATCTTGAGGATCTTCAGGAATCCGGAGAATTGCTCCGGATCTTTTTCCAGGTAACCGATAATAGTCACTTCATCAGAGGTCTGCGAAATAATGGGAGCTTTTTTACAAGCTGCACAGCACAGCATCAGGAGAATAATATAGCCTGCTTTCATTGGTAGTACGGGTTTTGTACCAGTTTTTTGTCCGCTTGTAACTCATACTGGTTGATGGGTAAATAATGGCTGCGTACATCCCTGTATTTATTGATAATTGACTGTTGCATATTGCCGGGTGCTGTCATTGCGACCATATCGAGCATGATGGAAAGATGCGCGTAATGATCGCGTTGTGCATGGCGCAGTATGTCGAACCACCGCTTGCCTTCGAAGGCAAATTCACGGGCTCTTTCATTGAGGATATAGTTGGATACGTCTATTGCAGAATTAGGGTCCGGGGATTCTGACGTTGCGTCGATAGCACCTGCCCGTGTACGAATGGTGCTCACCAGGTCCAGTGCCTCCGGCCCTCTCTCCACCCATGCCAGGGCTTCCGCCTTGAGCAGGAGAATATCAGCATAGCGGTATACAAACCAGTGTGCCCAGGAATCTGTAGCACCCCTGGCCACCGGTGTAGCGCCACCCGTAGCACCGGCAAATTTCCAGATCATCTGATCTGTTGCCCTGATACTACCACCATCTCCACGAATGTCTTTTTTTGTCGCATCGGTAAGATCTATTCCATAGATCTCATCCATTACCCTGGATGCACCAATGAAACGATTGGCAGATACTATAAACATGGAATAGAAAGGATTTAGCTGCTGCGCATCAAACTGAAATTCGAAGATGCTCTCGGCAGAGTTGCCCATATAAAAGACATTATTGAACCACTGTGATTGTACACTGCCATCCATCAGGCCATAGCGGCCGGAGTTGATCACTTTGTCACAGGCTTCGATACATTTATCATACTTTTCATTCCAGAGGTATACATCGGCTTCCAGTGTATAGATCCCATACCTGGTCAGGCGGCCTTTGTCCTGTGCTGTAGAACCGTAGGTTTCCAATGCATGGGTTTCTGCAAATGAGAGGTCATCGAGGATCTGTGCATAGACCTGGTCCTGTGTGCTTTTCTCCAGCTGATCCAGGCTATTGTCGCTATCCGTTGCTTTCAATTGCAAGGGCACTTCACCAAAAGTGCGGAGGAGGTAGAAGTACATGAGAGCCCGCAGCCCATGCGCTTCTGCGAGGTAGCCATCCAGGGCTTCCTGTGTGAGTGTCTTATCGGTTTGCATCACCTTTGCAGCATAGCCGATGACGGTGTTACAGTAATTGATAGTGCTGTATACACCTGCCCAGCTGGTGTAGGTATTGGTAGCGAGAATATTTGCCTGCATGATATTGACCTCATCTACCGTAGTGTTCAGCGTACTATTCACCATATCGGCCCGCAGTTCTCCCCATGCGAAGAGTTCAGTCACCAGCCAGTTATTCAGCAATGAAGAATAGCAGCCTATAACGGCAGCTTTCAGCTGCTCTTTATTCTGCCAGTAGTTATCGCGGATAATACCATCCTGCGGCTTCACATCCAGCCATTTACTGCAGGATGAACTGAAAAACAGGAGGGTGATGAGCATATATTTTTTCATGGTTATACTTTTAAAAACTTGCACTGATACCCATCAGGAAATTTTTAGCGGGTGGGGTAAGTGCATTATCCACCGGGTAAGAGAATGGATCGTTATTTCCTTTCGTGGATACGTCCGGGTTCTGTCCTTTGTACTTCGTCCAGGTCGCTAAGTTTTCTACCGTGATGTAGCAACTGGCATTGCGAATATTCAGTTTGTCTAGAATGCGTTTGGTAAAATTGTAACGAAGCGTGAGTGATTGCAGCCTGATAAAAGAGGCATCCTGCACGTACCTGTCGGAGCCCAGCCAGTTGTAACCTGATCGGTAAAGGGCTCGTGGTATGTCCGTCTCATCGCCGGGATTGCGCCAGCGTTTGAGTACGACGGTACTTTGGTTATCATAACCGTACATGTTGCTGGTGGACATATCGGCTTTGTTCACCAGTTGGTAGCCTAGCC
This sequence comes from Chitinophaga sancti, assembly GCF_034424315.1. GTDB lineage: Bacteria > Bacteroidota > Bacteroidia > Chitinophagales > Chitinophagaceae > Chitinophaga > Chitinophaga sancti. The sequence continues at coordinate 6,658,205 of NZ_CP139972.1, read as the reverse complement.
TGTATACGAAATAGGTGGTAAGTTTCAGGTTGCCTTTGAAGGTGATATTCGGACCAAAGCCACCGGTTACCTTAGGGATCCCATTGCCGAGATATACAATATCTTTATTGTCGATATTCCCATCGTGATTGACGTCTTCATACATCGCATCACCGGGTTGGAATACGTAATCAGTACCGGGGTAATTGAAGCGCATATAAAGTGTCTGCCCATTGGCGCCATCTATCTTTTTGCCATTGGCATCTCTTACAATAGTGGCGTCCCTGTCTTTGTACACACCTTTGTAGCGGAAGCCATAGTAAGAACCAAAGGGATTGCCTATTTGCAGGTATGTTTTATACACACCATTCTGGTTGATGGCTACATTGTTTTCTCTTGGGAAGAATTCAGATATTTTCCGCACGATATTCACATTGCGGGCAATGTTCAGATCGAAACCAATGGTCCAGTTCTTACTGCGGTAAGGAATGGTGTTTAACAACACTTCCCATCCCTGGTTATCCATGGTACCCACATTCATTGCTACTTCAGAAAAGCCTGAGTAAGCAGGGATCTGCAGGTTTTCGTAGAACATATCTCTGGTACGGTTGCGATAGGCTTCTACATCGATACGTATCCTGTTTTTTAGTACCCACAGGTTAAAGCCCAGGTTTGTGCCTTCCACTGTTTGCCACTTCAGGCTGGTCAGCTCCATGTTGGATGGATATACGCCTGACATGCCTAAATAGGTATAGGAATAAGGCTGGTAAGTATTGAAGTAATTCCATACGGCTTTGTCAGGAGGTGCGGCTCCACTCTGTCCATAGGAAGCCCTGAAACTGAGGTCGTCTATGAACTTATATTTACGCATAAATTTCTCCCCGGAAGTGCGCCAGCGAACGGATAAGGAAGGGAATAAACCATAACGGTAATCAGGACCGAAACGGGAATTACCATCACCTCTTAAACCGGCATTGATAATGTACCTGTCCAGCAATCCGTATTGCCCCTGTAAGAGCAAACCAACGCTCCGGGTTCTGCCGGAAGTGGATTCCAGTGTAAGGTCGGAATTGGCTGTACGACCGGGATTGGATGGATCCTGGAAATTGGAGGATGCGGTATTGGATGTAAGTACATTGTGTGTGACATAACTCCGGTCTTCCGTTTGCAGGGATAACAGGGCCTGCAACTGGTGTTTCCGGGTATTGCTCTTTGGTGTATAAATGAGGTTTGTCTTTGTATATACATCGAAGATGTCTCCATCACTATCTCCTGCCCTGTTCACTACAGTCTCGGTAACAGGGCGGCCAGTGGCCACCCCGGGCAGAAAGGTTTGCGCTTTGGTATTGTTGATATCAAACTGCACATCGAAAGTAGAAGTGAGTACAGCCGGAACGATATCATACTGCACGTTGAACTTGGGCGTGATACGTTCTCCCTGCTGCCTGTAGAGGCTTTCCATTACCATGGATACGGGGTTGTAGGTGGTATAATAGTAGCCCTGTATATTGGAAGCCGGTGACAGGTAATTAGGTGTTACATTGCCATATTCATCATATTCATGAATAGCCATATTGGGCATTCTTGTATAAGCAATACCACGAACCTGGTAGTCCTTGTCAGGAACATAATTCAGGTGGTTATCCACATGTGTGTAGGTAATATCTGAACGGAAACGAATGCGGTTAGATACCATGTAATCCAGGTTGATCTTGGAGCTAATCCTTGTCAGGGAAGTACCTTTGGTAGTTCCCTGCTGATCGAAATAGCCAATAGAAGCATAGTAGCGGGCTTTATCACCACCACCGGTCATAGAGATATTGTGATCCTGTGAATAACCCACCTGCGTGATGGCCTTAATCCAATCTGTATTATTGCTGTAGTTATAATACCAGTATGGATCAGACGGATCGTAGAGGAATTCTTTATTCACATTTATGTTCAGCGGTAGTCCATTGGTATTGGCAATCTCCTCCGGAATGAGGGTAGCATACTGATCACCATTCAGGAGCGGAATATTACGCGGTTGCTTACCAAAGGTGCCTTTGAAGTTATAGGTGATAGCTGGCTTCCCTACCATCCCTCTTTTGGTGGTAATGATCAACACTCCATTTGCAGCACGGGAGCCCCAGACCGCTGTGGCAGCAGCATCTTTGAGTACTGTGATTTCTTTTATATCCGATGGGGCAATATTGAGCAATTGTGCATAGCCCTGTTCATCTGCACTACCGAAGTTGAAATCAGACGGCACTTCTGTATCATAAGGCATACCGTCCAGTACGATGAGCGGGTTAGCAGAACCATTGATAGAAGCTGTACCGCGAATGCGGATAGACATCCCAGCACCGGGGTCGCCGGAAGTAGTGCCGATATCCACACCGGGCAGTCTTCCCTGCAATGCCTGATCGATAGAGGCAGCGGAGAGTTCTTCCAATTCCTTTGCCTGGATAGTGGCGGTAGCCAGGGTAGAATTGCGCGCGTCGATATTCAGACCCGTACCATTGTTCACGGTTTGCTTTGCGACTACATTAAATTCATTCAGATCATGGGTATTGGGTTGCAACTGGATGTTGATGGTCGTACGGTTATTGATACCCTGTACAACGGTTTTATAGCTGATAAAAGATACGGAGACCTGGTGTTGCAGATCGGCTACGCGAATAGCGAAATTGCCATCTATATCAGTAGCTACACCGGTTACAGTACGCTTATCTTTGTCCAGTTCTGCAACTGATGCGCCGATCACAGGCATGTGGGTAGTGGCATCTGTTACCCTGCCACGTATCGTCTTCTTTTGTGGTAACTGTTCCTGGCGGGCAAACAGTGTAGCGCTGTATAAAAGACAGGTGATAAACAACAGTTTGTTCATAACAGTTTTTATTTTCCTCTTAGGTAGTGGGTAATGGCGTGGATCACGGTACGGGCAGAGAGATTATTGCTGCGGGTATAATCCAGGTAAGCAACATCATTATATGAATCCCTGAGCTCCATTGCATTTGGTACCGGGCTGCTGATAAATATAAAAGAGAGATCCCCATCACTTGTTTTCATCAAGGTTTCAAAGGCTCCTTCTTTCTTCGCATCCGGCACCACTGTGTTGCGGTTCAGGATGTGGAAGTTGATAAAATTCACCACCTTATCTTTATCGGCATCTGTAGTTGGTGTAAAATTGGGAATGCCGGTAATAGGGTTTCCGGGCAATACACCGTCCTTTACTGCCTGTGTGATAGCACTGTTCACCGGTACAAAAATCGTATAAAAAGTGCCGGGCACTGTGCCTACGATATCCTTTGTGGCGGCCGTCCATAGCGTGGAATTTTTAAGATACTGGAAGAAACTGCTAAAGCCATCGGGATCATTGGTGGCGAGTTTTTCCAGGTGGTACCCGATTGTATTTTCGGTGAATGTGAGCAGGCCATCTGCATAAAATGCCTGGCCATTGGCAGCATGATCGACCCGGTTTACATGCAATACAGTGCCTGCATCGGCATTGCCGCTGGCCCAGACTGTGTAGTTTTTGTACTTGATGTATTCTCCGTTCCAGGCTTCTATAATTCCTTCACCGGAGAGGTCATCCATTTCGCCTTTATTGGTAGTGAGAATAGATGTTTGAAGCATGCGGTATACCCTATCCATAGCACCTGAACCATACTGAATACTACTACCGGGAGCAAGGTAAGACCAGTCATTTCGTTCGGAGCTCCAATCATAACCCGCAGCACGCAGCAGCTTATCAGGCATCATGAACATCGTATAATTTATACTGGGGTTTATGATGGAGTATTTCAGATCGGCATCCAGCGCACGGGTCATGAGTGAATAATCGGGATCCAGGAATGCCCTGGCATAGATGGTTCTGAATACATTGGCGTCCTGCACGGTATTGATACCATAAAAGAACCCGTTACTTAATACCTTCCTGTCCACAATATTTCCCTGCGTAAAAGTGGGTACTTCCTGCTGACTGTTTGTAGTATGGCTTATCTTATTGGGCCACATCGCTGTTTGCCACATATGCGCATTCAGGAGACTAATAAGTACTGAGGGCGGTGCGGCTTCGAATGTATGGTAGTGTTCAAGGATCTTTTTTTCGTAAGGGATCAGCACATCATTGGTGGGTACACAAATCGTCCATCCGGACTTTTGGGCATCGGTGCCGGACAGCAGGTAGTTCTCATTGTTAGGAGAGAAGGCCAGCGCTCCGCTGTACACTTTTACAAATACGGAATCGGCATTACCGGTCAGCACCATGTTGCGATGAGTGATATCAGCGTTGGACTGGTAGGTCACCAGTTTTTCCAGCAGGCTGCGAAACTCGCTGTAATTTGGGTTGGAGGCGAGGTATCTTTCCAGGTTGTCCAGGGGGGTGATCACCTTATCAATGGTGTGAATAATGCCGTTTTCTGCGGGGATATCTGCTTCCAGTACTTTTGCATCAGCCACATTGAAACCACTGAAAGTAGTGCCGGGATAGAAGTAGGAATAATCCGATGCACTAAGGCCATTCTGCGCAAGGAAATCATTTATAAAGTAAGGGATGTTCTTGTTATTATTATCATTGGCGGCATAGGCACCATTCCTGTTGGCAGCGATGAGTAAGCGGCCATTTTCTGCATACACCCAGTCATAATAAGCGGTTTTACGTTTGAAAGCCTGGTTGGTATCCGGGCCGGAGCTGGTCTGATGGTCTACGAGCTGTTCTTTTCTATATGCATTATATACCAGTTCGTAAGTAACGATCCTCCTGGCATGGGCAGTGTCGATGGCATCGTCGCCACTGAGGCCATTGGCCTTAAAGTAGTTTTCAAAAGCAGCATCATCGGGCGCAAAGAAGGTCCAGTAACCGGCTTTGCCGAGAATGTCTTTATATCCTGCTTTGTCGATAGTAGCCAGGAGATGGGTGAAATTTTTGCGGGCTTCGAGTTGCTGGTATATTGGTTGTGCTAACCAGTCAGGACGGCCATAGTAGGCATCGAATTCCTTCTTTCTGCAGGCCGTAATAGCAAGCAAAAGGAACCCTATACCAAAGACCAGGGATCTTCGGAAAAGTATTTTCATAACGAACGATATTGTTTCAGGGCATTTGGTGGAAGGCTACATTTTGGTCGATATTGGAATTTTGATAATCTGGAATTAATCCCCCGGCGCTTTATTACAATCAGAAAATGAGCTATTGTATCAGTAAGGCTAAGTTAGAGGGGTACATGATAATAAAAAATGTAGAATAGTACTATTGCATGGAATTATTGACATTCCAGGGGATGGAATAATTGGTGTGGGGATGGAAAATTATACAATTACTCAGAACAATGTTCTGAGTAATTGGTAACAATACCATTCCTGTCTGGGAATGTGAAAAGGCCCTTTGAAGAGGTTTCCCTTCAGGGATACGGATTTGCTGCCGTCTTTGTGCAGGTAGCCGAACCATTCTCCATGTTCCTTGTCATGGAAATGGCTGTAGGCGTAGTCATGTACCTGCCTGTGCATAGCGGCGTACTTTTCGTCTTTTGTTAAGGTCCAGGCCAGTAGCGTAGCGATAATCGCTTCATTGTGCGGCCACCAGAATTTCATATCGTGCGAGTACTCCTGTACCGGCTTATTGTATACATCACGGAAATTGTACAATCCTCCATGTTCTGTATCCCATCCCCGCTCCCACATATAGTCTATCATGGACAATCCTAACTTTAAGAGGCGGTCATCATGGTTCCTATATATTGCCTCGTGGAGGATAAACCAGGCCCCTTCTATGGCGTGCCCCGGATTCAGCTGCCGGCCCTCAAAATGGTCTGAAATCTCTCCCTGCTGAGTTACCTGCTCCATTACACAGCGGAGATCGTGCTTTACAAAATCCCTTTCCAGCTCATCGATCCATTTGTCTATCCATTCATCACAGCGGGGATCCCCGATCGTTTCCCTGATCACCTGGGCGGTATTGATCATTACAATAGGTACGCCAGCCGCTTTCATGGCCCGGAGAGGGGTAAATTTAGGCGGTAACAGGCCCGGGGTACTGGCATAACGGATACAATTCCCAAAGATCTCCCTTGCTTCTGCAGCAACCTGCCCGCTACCTGTCGCCTTTGCATAGGCCGCAAAAGCAATCGCCGCAAAAGTTTCTGAGAAGAAATACCTGCGTTTGCGAAGCGGTCGTCCATCCCTGGATACGTGGAAGAACATCCTGCCGTCGGTATCGAAACAGTGCTCTTTCAGGAAATCGTATCCCAGTTTGGCACCTTCCAGCCACTCTGCTTTCTGCTCCACCGTATTATATAAGGTAGCGAGTAACCAGGTAGCCCGCCCCTGGATCCAGACAGCCTTGTCATCGTCCAGCAATGAACCATCGTAGTCACGCATCAGTAAAAACCCGCCATACTCCTTATCAAAAGAGCGGGGGAACCAAAAGGGAAGGGTATCCCGGGTTAATTGTTGAAAATAAAAGTCTTTTAGTCGGTTGATGTCTTCATTCGTGTAATTCATTTCCATTTTTTATATGGTATGGTACAATTCGTCGACTTTTTCCAGTGGTACTCCTTTTGTTTCGAAAATATACCTGCTTACAAACCATATCATGCCTGCATAGAGCAGGAATGTAGGGGCAGGCCCCAGTTGAGTAAGTAATATAGGGAAACTAAAAGAGAAGACAGCAATCAATATGGTGTACGTCCCCATGTCATCTGATTAAGGGGAGGATGGCTATCCCTGGAATAAAAAAGGTTGCATCAAAAGTAAAATTGAAGACATTGAGAATTGCATAAATAAAGCGCTCTCCATCAGGTGCCCGGTAAATTTTACTCTTGATACAACCTTATCTTTTTATTCAATTAATATACGTGCCGTTTCTCATCCAGTCGTTTAGCCAGGTCTTCTTTGGTGATGTCCACCTGTGCGCCTACGGGCTTACCGTTGCGGTAGGTGATCACTTTCAGAATATTGGCACCAACAGGCCACCGGAGTGCTTGACCTGTATATTTTGGATAATGTGCATCAGGATTAGTGTTATCGAAGCTATAATACAAATCCAGTCCTTTAATCTCTGTAGCCAGGTTGATTTCATAATCGTAACGATTAATTCTTACAGGCCTTAAGATCACATTGTATACGCTGCGGGCATACTTGATATCCGCGGCATCCAGTCTTTTGAAATTCTCTTCCAGTCTTGGAATAAAATCATCCCAGTTTCTTTTTGCCTTTGGACTCCAGTACACTTCGGAAAGTGCAATAGAGCGAGGCCATGTCATGTACTCCACATGGCGGAATACAGGTACGGACTCTGTCCAGAGGTTGCCCTGACCACCCAGTATGTATTTCTCGTCCACGCTATCAGGTACCGGATCGTAGTTGTAGGAATCAGACAGGCGGCACATACCATAGGTTGGTGGTTCTGCTGTCTGCTCTCCCTGGTACAGATCCAGGTAAACAAAATCCCATGGCGTCATTACTACGTGATGGTTCATTTTGGCAGCGGTGATCCCCCCACTCATACCTCTCCAGCTCATGACTGTTGCTTCGGGAGCAAGACCACCTTCCAGGATTTCATCCCAGCCGATCATTTTTTTACCTTTTGCTTTGAGCATGGTTTCCATTCTCTTTACAAAATAGCTCTGCAGCTCGTCTACATCTTTCAGGTGCTCATGTTCCATCCTGGCCTTGCATTTAGGGCATGTCTTCCAGAAGCCTTTGTAAGCTTCATCTCCGCCTACGTGAATGTATTTGGAAGGGAATAATGCAGCGAGTTCAGTGAACACTTTGTCGAGTACGAGGAAGATGCTATCGTTGCCCACGCAGAGTACATTGTCTTCGCGGGTGTAAAATTCGCGGCCGGCATTTACCTTATAAGGCAGTTGTGTGCAGGAGAGATTTGGATAAGAAGCAATCATGGCCAGGCTATGCGCAGGTACGTCTATTTCAGGTAAAATAGTGATACCCCTGGCAGCTGCATATTTCAGCAGTTCCTTCATATCTTCCTGTGTATAGAACCCACCATCGGTTGCTTTCTCATTTGCCAGGTCTGCTGGTAACTTACCCCAGCGCCCTGTGCGTGGTACTCTCCAGGCACCCACCTTTGTCAGTTCTGGCAGGCTTTTGATTTCAATACGCCATCCTTCATCATCAGCAAGGTGCAGATGCAGGGTATTGTATTTATAGCGGATCATCTCGTCAATGAACTGCTTAACTTCATCTTTGGTAAAAAAGTGACGAGATACGTCGAGCATTAGACCTCTCCATCCGAAACGGGGATAGTCTATGATCTCGGCACAGGGCATCGTCCATGCTACATTTTTTACAGACTGGCTTTCGATATCTGGCGGTAACAGTTGCAGAATAGTTTGCAAACCGTAGAAGATCCCGGCAGTGGTATTGGCTTTCAGCACTACCTCAGATGGCGTAACCTTCAGGGTATAGCCCTCATCGCCTATCGCAGCATCTGCCTTTACATTTAGTTCCAGGCTGATGCGCTTTGTACCGTTATTGCTGCGTTTCAGATCGTAACCTGTACTGGCTTTAAGCCTGGTAGAGAACCAGTCGGCTGTTTCCTTCACTTTGTTATCAGAGAGAGATAAGACTGTCGTATTATCCAGCGTAAATTCTCCACTTTGCTCAATCACCTTTACAGGCTCCGGAATGATTTTGATCCTTCCATCGCTGGCGTAGGTACGGACCATCATCAGTACAAAGAAAAGAATAAGGTTGCTCTTTAATAAGAGCAACCTTAACCTAAAATCTAACAATTGTGCAGTAGTCATAAATGAAATTGAATTGCTTAACAAATTAACGATAGCCAATAAGTATAGTATTTTTTATCTACTAATCGCAATTTGTATGATGTGTGGTAAAACGGCTTACTGAGCCGCATCCCACCACATCCTGGACGTCATTTTATCACCATCAGTATAGCGGCTTATTGCATCGTTGTAGTTCGTTGCATTGATAGTAGCTTCTGATGTAGGATAAGTGAAACGACGAGGGATAGTGCCATTGGTAACATTTCCAATGTAAACCACCTGTTGCAATACAGGATACCCACTTCTTCTCCAGTTAGACCATGCTTCATATTCATCCATGAAAGTAGCAATATAGTACTGGGTATTGATCTGGTTATAGCCATCCGCTGCATTGAATGGATTAGCTGCCAGGTAAGCTGCGATCTGGGCAGCACTTACACCTGCACCTGCGCCGGTTTGTGTGAGCTGATTCATAGCTGCAGTTACACCTGCATTATAATAGTCAGCTGCATTACCGCTTACCCATCCTCTCAGTGCTGCTTCAGCCAGCAACAGCTGGTTTTCGGCATAGGTAAGGATAAAGGAAGGCGCATCTAAACGGGCAAATGTGTATCTGTTCACTACTGAATAGCTATTGATAGCGTAGGAGGTGAAATCAGTTTTATTACCAGGATAGTTAGCTGCATAATGGAGATCTGTAGTGGTAGTAGCACCCTGCTGATCGTAGCCGTTTGGCATACCCAGCTGTTTAGCCCAGGTTGTATCACCATAGTCGTATCCGGAAGAACCGAAAGCGACACCCGGATTAGTACAAACAGTAGCATAGTAGATCAGGCGCGGGTCATTGGTATTTTTCATCCTGTCAATAAAGCTCTGGCTCACGCGGGATGCATTAGGATCATTATATGCCAGTGTCAGACCATTACCATTGGAGTTGGTGGAGGTAACCGCATCATGTTTGATGATAGCATTATCATCATTGCTGGTAAACAGGCCACCTGCAACGGCAGTCTGTACCCATGTTTGTGCAGTTGCCGGATCTACCTTCGTCATACGCATAGCCAGGCGCAACATCTGGGAATAAGCGAATTTTTTCCATTTGGTCACATCACCCTGGTACATCACATCAGCATTTTTCAAAGTATTGGTAGCATTTGCGTCCAATGCCTTTGCTGCTTCGTTCAGCTCATTCAGCATATCCATGTAGATAGCCTGCTGTTTATCGTATTTAGGATAAGTGATACCACCGGAATAACCCTTACCAGCTTCTGAATAAGGAACATCTCCATATAGATCTGTCATACGCTGGAATACCACCACCTTCATGATACGGGTGATATTATAAGCGTTCGCATAGGTGGTTTTATCTTTCCAGTTGTTCAGCGTTTCTACAACATTCGTTACTGCGTTAGGGAATTGTCTATCCCAGTAAGCAGAGTTGTAACCTCCGCTGTAGGTATATTTGTCTCCATTCCAATAGCCCTGCAGGGAGGAAAGGTGCTGTATCATCGTACTACAATAGATCATACTGTTACGCCATGCTTCGTAGTCGGTACCAGCAGTATATGCCTGCACAGCAGTGAACAACAGGTTGTAGTCCATGCTGGAGGAGGTAATATGGTTCGGATCGTTATTGATTGATTCCAGGTTTTTGTTACAGCTGCTCACTGCCATTGCGAACACTAAGCCCAGCGTACTCCTGTATATATACTTCTTCATTTCCAGATTGTTTAATTGTTAGAATTTTGCGTTCACATTCAACCCAAAGCTTCTGGTTGGAGGCATACCGTTCAATTCCAGACCCTGACCATTTGTGTTGTTGTAAGCAGATTCAGGATCAATGTTAGGTGTATGCTTTAATAAGGTAGCCAGGTTTCTTGTTACGATAGAAACATTTACACCTTTAAAGAAATGATCTCCCAGTAAAGAAGAAGGGAGAGTATAACCTAAGGATAATTGTCTCAGCTTAATGAAGCTTGCATCGTATACAAATTCTTCAGCAACGATATTGGAAGTAGCCAGGTTAGTCCAGTATGTTTGTGCATCGATAGACACTGTATTAGCAGTACCATCGGCCTGAACACCTTTACCTACGTAACCACCATCACGACCTTCCAGGGTATTTTTTTGCTGACCTGTGGAATACAGTGACAGGTTAGTACCGGAGTACACTTTAGCACCGAATTTGAAGTCAACCAGGAAAGAGAGTGACAGGTTTTTGTAATGGAATTCGTTATTTAAACCACCGGTTGTTTTGTAAACACCAGATCCCAAAGGTACTACTGTGGAAGAACGCAGGTTCTGACCATCTTTTGCGTATACTTTGTTACCTGAATTATCTCTGCGATAAGCATAACCCATGATCTGACCATAAGCTAAACCTACTACGTTGCTGATAGTAACGCCATCACCATTTCTTGGTACAGCACCATCAATAGCCAGGGAATTAACACCAGGGCCCAGGTATAACACTTTACTGCTGTTCAGTGCAATGTTGAATGTCGCATCCCAGGAGAAGTCTTTACCTCTTACAGGTGCACCGCTGATCAATGCTTCAATACCCTGGTTCCTGATTTTACCAACGTTCAGGATAGCTGCAGAATAACCGGAAGCTGTACTTGCAGATACAGACGCGATATCATCTTCAGTTTGTTTGTAGTAATAAGCGACATCAAAACCAACCCTGTTATCCAGGAACTGCATGTTCAGACCAACTTCTTTTTCAGAAATTTTCACTGGTTTCAGGTTAGCATTTGGTACAGTTGAGTTGGTGATCATACCAACAGATACACCAGTGAGGGTGTAGGTTTGCAGACCATAAGTCAGGTAGTTCTGGTAAGGAGTAGTACCGTTGGAGGCACGTGCAAAAGATGCTCTCAGTTTACCGGAAGACAACCATTTAGGTGCATGCATCAGTTCACTAAACACGAAGCTGGTGCTTACAGAAGGATAGAAGTATTTGTTGCTCTTTGGATCCAGTGTAGAGAACCAGTCCTGGCGGCCGGTGAAGTTCAGGAATAAGAAATTCCGGAAACCGAAATCGGCAGTACCATACAGTGAGTTTACACGATAATGTGCGTAAGTCTGGGTGTATGTTCTGTTTGCGATGTTGTTAGCAGTATACAGGTAAGGAATGATGAACGGAGAAGCCGTACCATTCAGACCATAAGACTTGTTGACGTTATCCTGCTGGTTACCACCGAATGTAGCGTTGATACTGAAATCACCTACTTTTTTATTGAAACCGATGAGGTAGTTCAGGTTGAGCTCTCTGTAGTTTCTTTCATATTCACTAAGCTCACCACCGTTAGCATAGGCTGTACCGGTAGGTGTAACTTTGCGGTAATCGAGGATATAACCATCACGCTGAACAGCACCCTGTGCATATAACCAGTCAGTGAAGTTATATTTTAAGGTGGCAGCAGCGGTCAGACGATTTCTGTCAGTATTGTTCTGATGCTGATAAGCCAGGAAATATGGGTTGTTGAAGTAAGTTCCTGAAGTAGGTGTTAATTCAACGCCAGATGCCTGTCTTTGTGGTTGCAGCCATCTAACATCGAAGGTAGTAGGCAGATACATTAATGTTGCATTGATGTTGGTAGAAGCATCGGACAACAGTGCTCTGTTCTTTACTCTTTCAAAGATGTAGTTAGCAGTAACTGTGAGGGAAAGTTTTGGTGTGATATTATAAATTGTATTCAGGTTGATACCTTGTTGGTTCATGCCTGAATTAGGAATGATAGAGGTATTATGCAGGTTGGAAAGGCCGACACGGTATTTAATCTTGTCAGTGCTACCGCTGATGGCAACAGAAGATTGATTGTTCAGACCAGTACGATAGAAATTCTTCCAGTTATCCTTACCTACGCTTTCGTTGTATTTATAGGTATTGCCCAGGAAGTTCACCGCATCAGAACCATCCATTTTGGCACCCCAGCTGGAGTAAGTGTTATACGCAGTAGCTGCGGAAGTAGGTTTTACCCCTTGTGTACCCTGACCGTAAACTGTTTGCAGGTCACGGTAGTCAATGATGGTATTGGCAGTTAAGTTGTTGTTGATCTCCACACCGATACCTTTTCCTTTCTGACCGGATTTGGTAGTGATGAGGATCGCACCATTACCACCACGGTAACCGTAAAGTGCAGATGCAGCAGCCCCTTTCAGTACCTGCATATCTGCGATATCATCGGGGTTGATGTTTGACAGACCATCACCGAGATCCATACCGCCCCACTGGCCGGCACTACCCTGTGCAGCATTATCAAAAGGCACCCCATCTATTACATATAATGGCTGGTTGTTGCCGGTGAGAGAAGCGTTACCACGGATGATTACACGGCTACTACCGCTTGGACCAGTGGCGTTGTTAGCTACACTCACACCCGCTACTTTACCGGTCAGTGCATTACCGATATTCACCTCCCTGGATTGCGTGAAGGCTGCACCGGAGAGCTGTGTGGTAGAGTAACCGATAGACCTGTTTTCTTTCTTGATACCTAATGCTGTCACCACTACGTCATTCAGCTTGGTAGCTCCTTCTTCCATCCTGATGGACAGCGCAGTAGTTTTATCAGTGACTGTTATTTGCTGTGTGGAAAAACCGATGAAGGAGATGAGGAGTACATCGCCTGGATTGGCATTGATGGTGAATTCACCCTGTGGGTTGGTAACCGCTCCCCGGGTGGTTCCTTTTACGGAGATGCTTACGCCGGGTAGTGGCTGACCGTTGGCTGTAGTAACCTTACCGGTGATCTCCTTAAAAAAACGCGAAGAAAAGGATGCATCGGGAACACGATTGTAGATTGCAGAATAGCCCGCTGTAGCGGCTCCCAGTTGTGCTGACACGAAGAATATGCCGGTCAGTTTCAAGAACGCAGGTGTTCTTACATTGCGCTTCCGCCGGGCATAGGGAAGTCCACAAAGATTTTTAAAATTCATACCTTTGTAATGTTTGGATTATGTAAATAAGCGGTCGTGACTTGTTCTCTAAAGCTGTCGGCTGTTTGCCTGTTACCGCCAAAGTTGGTTCATAGCTGGCATTCCAAATACTTTCCGGGAATGCTCCAACATTTCCGGATTTTTTTTGGTCACCCCCTAAAGTTGCACCTGATGTGATCAGGTATTAATCATTGTTTATTTTTTATAGTATAAAGAGGAATTAGTTTTTCATTGTTAACGTAAATACTACTTTTGGTTTAGATTCTCTTTTTCCTTTATGCTTTTTTCAAATTTAAAAAAATTATTTTAACATTTCCTAATTAATAAGAAAATTTATTAATTAACTTCGACTAGCGGAAAAAACGAAATAAACTCAGGTTCAATTCAGATGATTAATTATTAATAGCGCGGTTTTGCCTCCATAGGAATTTCTATATTTTTACCGATTCACAATTCAAATAATGGCCCAGCACAATCTTTTAGCCGAGATACAAAATGGGGATATAACTGGTGTAGCATATAAGAATCTTTCGCTGAAAAAAGAAATTCTGTCACATTTTACTAATGAAGGTAATGCCACAATTACTGATTTAGGTAAAATTCTAAACGCCAGTACCCCTAAGATCACCTTACTAATTACAGAACTGATAGAAACAGGTCTTGTCAAAGATTATGGCAAAACAGAATCTGCGTCTATCGGACGAAGACCGAATATATATGGCCTTGCATCGGACTGCGGATTCTTTGTGGGTGTGGAAGTGAAGAATAATCATGTGAATATTGGTTTACTTGATTTCAGGAAGAACCTGATCAGGTTTAAGGATAATATCCCTTATGCATTGGAGAATACCCAGGCATCACTGGATGAGCTATGCAAGATCATAAAGGCATTTATTACTGCACAGAAAATGAAGCCCGGAAAGATCCTGGGTGTAGGTATTAACCTGACAGGAAGGATCAACTGTAAAACAGGGCAGAGTCATAGTTATTTTAACTTCTCCAGGGAACCCCTTAGTAAGATCATGGAAAAGCGGATAGGCATCCCGACTTTCCTGGAGAATGATACCCGTGCAATGGCATATGGAGAGTTTACAAGCGGTGCCGTGCAGGGGGAAGAAAATGCGCTGTTTGTAAATATTGATTATGGGATCGCTGTGGGCATCATGATCAATGGGGAACTGTATTATGGCAAGTCTGGTTATGCCGGAGAATTTGGGCATATACCCTTCTTCCAGAATGAGATCATTTGCAGGTGTGGCAAAAAGGGTTGCCTGGAAACAGAAACCTCGGGAAGAGCCCTGGCAGATCTTTTTATCAAAAGATTGAAATCAGGTGCTACATCTTCAGTAACAGCGAAGGTGAAAAAAATGGAAGATATCACAATGGAAGATATCATTGATGCAGCCATAAATGATGACACCCTGGCGATGGAACTGATAGAAGAGATCGGAGAAAAGTTAGGGAAAGCAATAGCGGTGTTGATCAATGTTTTTAATCCCGAGTTGATTATCCTGGGAGGTTGTATGGCGACAACGGGAGATAATTTGTATTTGCCGGTGAAGAGTGCGATCAAGAAGTTCAGTTTGAGCCTGGTGAATAGCGATACGAAATTGCGGCTGTCTCAATTGGGGGATAAAGCAGGCGTAATTGGTGCCTGCATGTTAATAAGAAAAAGATTATTCAATTAAAAAACGATGGGCAGTGTGCATTCTGCCACACTGCCCATCGGGAACGGGAATTAATCTTCCAGCACTTGTTCAATTACTTTATATATGGACTCTCGAAGCCTAATTTCTTCAAGCCACCCTGCACCTCAGGGCAACTCATAAACAGCTTCCACAACAAGCCACTTCTATAATTCTCCATCATCACAACTTCCGGCCCCTGATCGATGGCCAGATACTTCTGTGGATACCAGTTATCAGTCTCACTAAATGCATCATAAAACCCATACTTACCAAACAGTTTCCCGTTATAATTCTTATACCAATGCACCATTGCCTGTTTTGAATACTCAGGTGTATAAGGCATGGAAGACAATGCCGCAGTAGGTGAAATTACGCCCAGATCTGTTTCCTTACCCGGTGCATGCGCCGCATATCCATTTACAGAATAACTCGCAGTCAGGCCCCAGCTATCAGGACCATACCCTTTAAAATGCTTAGGATTTTCAAGACACCATGCCCTGTCAATCAGTACCTGGTTTACATTGTGCTCCCAGTAATCCGCGTATTTATCTTTCAATCCATGAGGATCCAGGGCCAGATAAGAATAATGCGCCCAGAACAATGGACCACCTAATTCACGTGCATAATTGTGATGCAGTTTCAGCGTATAGCCATATGCATTTACACTATCCCGGATCTTACCATCTTTCGCCCATCCTTCATGATATACCTCAGCAGGAATACTATAGCTTGGTGAAGATGCTGCCAGTACATACATAATCAGGCACTCATTATACCCTGTCACAGCAAAGTTCATCTGCCATTCGTAGGTTGGAGACCAATGCCAGTACAATACGTTTTTACCATTCCGATACCAGCTCCATTCTACCCCTTCCCAAAGCTTATTGATCTTTGCAGCCAGTGCTTTTTCCTGCTCATTGCCATTGGCAAAATACTGCCTTACGCACAACATGCCCTGCATCATAAATGCTGTTTCCACCAAATCACCCCCATTATCTTTCTGTCCGAAAGGTTTTACCTTACCGGTCTCACCATACATCCAGTGAGGCCATGCACCGTGAAAACGATCCGCCTTTTCCAAGAAGTCAGCAATATGGGCTAAGCGTTCAAAACCCTGCTGACGGGTGATATACCCTCTTTCTATACCAACCAGGATAGACATGATACCGAATCCTGAACCACCGGTGGTAACCACATTCTGATCATGCTCCGGATAGTCGCCATCTACATGATAGCGCTCCCTGGCAAGTCCGCTATGCGGCTCTGCCCCATCCCAGAAGTACCCGAAAGTTTGCTTTTCTACTAGGTTGAAAATAGAATCGGTAGTCAATGTTGTATCTACCAATGTGTCTTTTGAAGCGGATTTGTTTGCCTGATGACAACCTGTATTTGCCATCATAACAAGTAACCCTGCAAATAATAATGTTCTCATGTTAGTGAAGTTGAACTACCTGTGTTATATTATCTGAACTACCTTTTAGCCGTGCTATATATTTTCCCACGGAGGTATTGAATGTAACCTTTGTACTACCTGCATTCACCGGCGATGTGCTCACTACAGTACCATCTGCTTTTTCAAGTGTAAAAGTACCTGCAGTGCTCATGAACACATCCAGCTGATAAGTAGCAGCATCCGGATGTTTAATCAAATCTACCACTTTGTTTTCTACTTCAGGAACCGATAAGTAAAACCCTGTACTGCGCACTGGCGTATGAAATCCTAGTTGCGTCAGCGCTGTCTTTATCTCAGCGATATTCATGAACAGGTTCCACAACAGACCGCTGCGATAGTTTTCTATCATCGCTACGATAGGCCCCTGGTCGATAGCCAGGTATTCCTTATCCATCCAGTTTCGGCTTACATTCAGCGCATCATAAAAACCATATTTACCGTATAAGGTTTTCTTGTTTTCATACAGATTACGCATCACCTGCATTGAATAGTAAGGTGTGTAAGCGATAGAAGATAAGGCTGCTGTGGGCGCTATCGTTCCATTGTCACTGGCAGGCTGAAATGCATTGTAGCCATCAGGACCATCGCTGGCTGTCAGGCCCCACAAGGTTTCACTGTAATTATAGTTGACCGGAGATCCATAAATACAATAGGATCTGTTGATCAATACATGCTTCACAGCCTGCTGCCAGTAGTTGGTGTAACTATCTTCCAGCTGGCGTGGGTCTAAACCAATAAAAGAATAATGAGAGAAAAACAATGGCCCGATGTATTCATTACCTGAAATTGAGACGGTGTAACCCTGATAAGTTTTTTGTACGCCAAAGCCGGAAGTGATCCAGGTGTTATTATAAACGCTGGCATCAATTGGGTGAGTAGGAGAAGCAACTGCCAGCACATAAGTGATGAGGGCTTCATTCCAACCAGAAATAGGCAGATTCATTGCCCAGTCGTGGTCCGGGCTCCAGTGCCAGTAGAGTTTATGATCTCCCTTGCTGGCGTACCAATCCCACTCTACGCCTTCATAAAGGGTCGTGATCTTTTTCCGGAGATTGGTTTCTGCCGTATCAGCACCGGTGAAGTAAGCACGGGCAATGAGCAGCCCGTTTACTAAGAATGCCGTTTCTACCAGGTCGCCACCGTTATCATAGGTACTGAAAGGAACCACTTTTCCTGTAGCGCCATTGAGCCAATGTGGCCAGGCACCATGAAAACGGTTTGCATCCTGCAGGAAATAGCAGATGGTACGTAAGCGGCTGATGGCATCAGTGCGGGAGATCCATCCCCTGGATGTAGCTGTAACAATACCAGCGATACCAAAACCCGTTCCTCCTGTAGTGACTACATCTCCGCTACTGCTGCGCTCTAAAGCCATTCCTGAGCCGGCATGTGCTCCATCCCAAAAGTACCCAAAGCTGGCTTTCTGCACCTCATTCAGGATGGTGAGATCAGGTATAGAAGTAGTTACGGAGTCCTGTGGGGACTCCGTAACTTTTTGCTCTTTTTTACAACCAGCAGCTGTCCAGAGCAGGAGTAAGCTGTAGGTGACCACTAATAAAGGCTTCATTAGTATCCTGTATTCTGTTTTAATGCATTACCACTTGCACTGATTTCAGTTTCCGGAATTGGGAAGACTTCATTCTTACCATCAACAAATTTTTTACCTAATGCACGCAGTACAGTACCGGCACGACCTTGTCTGATCAGATCGAAGAAGCGGTCATGTTCCATTGCCAGTTCCCATCTTCTTTCGTTCCAGATTGCAGTACGCAGATCGCTCTGTGTAGAGGCGGTAGTATTTCCCAGGCTGGCACGGTTGCGGATCTTATTCACATCAGTAATTGCTGTAGCAGTATTACCCAGTTCATTTGCAGCTTCTGCATTGATCAGGTAGATATCACCCATGCGGAGGATACGTACATTCTTGTTAGTCAGATCTGCATCGCCGCTATAGTTTTCCTGTGTTGCACTTACATATGCTTTATAGTTGTAGCGTTGGTTTACTGCGCTTTTCAGGATTACACCATCAAACAGGGTATCACCTACATGAATGATAGTTGCTTTCTTACGCAGGTCACCGGCTTCGTATGAGTTATCCAGGTCCTCGCTAGGCGTATTGAAACCCCATCCTGTTACAGCGGTAGTTACACCAGCGAAAGTAGCACCACGCATTGACTGTATCACAGTGTACTGTTGTACACCGGCTTTAGGGCTACCAGATTTAGCCTGTACTTCGAACAGTGACTCAGTGCTGTTTTCGCCAACTTCGCGCCAGATTTTGCTATAGTCGCTTACCAGTGCATAGGAACCTACAGCACCACTGATGATCTGGGTAGTCAGGTCATATGCCTGTTGGTATTTCTTTTCATACAGGCTTACTTTTGCCAGCAGTGCAGTAGCAGCACCTTTGTTTGCACGACCGATGTCTTTTGCAGCCTGGTTATCAACAGTAGGGAGCACACTGATTGCATAGTTCAGATCTGACTCTATGAATGCATAGATGACAGAAGGAGCAACCTGCGTATTACCTTTTAACAAAGAAGCAGGATCATCAGCATTTAACACTGTATCCACTAACGGAATGTTACCAAACATTCTCACCAGGTTAAAGTAGTAATAGGCTCTCAGGAAGCGGGCTTCACCCTTCAGTTGTGTAGCTGTTGCTGCATCCAGCTTAGTGAACAGTGGAATCTGTTGCAAAGCCACATTACAGTTAGATACACCCTGATAGTTTCCTTTCCATCCATCGTTCAGGCTACCTGAAGTGGAAGTATAAGTGATAGCATCCAGCTGATCCTTATCGGAACCGTTGTCACCAGAGGAACTACCTTTATCAGCATCATCAGAAGTAATGCTGCTCAGACCCACCCATGCAAAGCTGGACTCAGCCCATGTAAGCAGGTTAGTATAACATGCGGTGGTAAATTTGGTCGCGTTGCTATTATCAGTATAAATAGAGTCACTTGTAGCCAACTGATTTTCCACATCAGGGTTCAACCAGTCTTTTTTGCAGGCACTCATAGAGATCGCCACAGCCCCTGCAGTTATGATGAATAAACTAAACTTTTTCATATATCACACATTTAGACGATTAGAAAGTAAGATTAAAACCAGCGGTGTAAGTAGTTGTTACCGGATAGATGTTCAGTTCTATACCGGAAGCAATAGCTGTACCTGGTAATTCAGGAGTATAACCACTATACTTCTTGAAGATTACCGGGTTTTGTGCAGTCGCAAATATGCGCAAATTGTTGATTCCTGCCCAGCTGTTTACAGGCACAGTATAACCAAGGGTGATATTGTTAATACGGAAGAATGAACCTGATTCTACGAAATAATCAGATGGTGTTGGAATAGCATTAGATGCTCTTGGAATCGCTGTTCCGGTATTGGTAGAAGTCCAGCGGTTTGTAGCCACTTTAGCTTCTACGTTGTCATTACCCAGGCGAACTGCTTTCTTACCATTGAATACTTTGTTTCCAGCGTTACCATACATATCCATAGAGAAGTCAAACTTCTTGTAGCTGAAACCAGCATTGATACCATAGAATACTTTAGGCTGATAGGATCCTTTGAACACACGGTCTTTATCGTTGATACTGCCGTCGCCATTAGTATCCTTGTATCTGAAATCACCTACAGCAGCACCAGTGATGTGTGCTGAATTGTCGATTTCAGCCTGGGTCTGGTAGATACCATCTGTTTCATATACCCAGAAGCTACCGATTTCTTTTCCAACCACAGTATAGGTTACGATATTACCGTTACCAAGGCTACCACCTTTCAGCTGTAAGTTACCTTTTACTTTTTCAACATTGTTCTTGTTGAAAGTGATGTTACCACCAATGAAATAAGAGAAATCCTTGTTTACTTTCTTGTTCCAGTTCAGGTTGATTTCCACACCTTTATTTCTTATATCAGCAGCTCTGGAGTATACAGTGTTGTCTGCATCACCCAGGGTAGACGGTACAGTTACATTCACGTAAGCACTGGTCAGCTTGTTATAGTAGCTCACACTACCACTCAGCTGTCTGTTCAGCAGGGTGAATTCAATACCCGCATCCACACCGGTAGTTGGCTCCCAGGTAGCACGTGCATCTCTGATCTGATCGATAGTGAGTCCAGGTAGTGGGGCATATGGAGTTCCTCCGAAATTATAGTAATATTCAGTGTTTGAAACACTATTCAGTGTCGCCAGGCCAGACACGTTATCATTACCTACACGACCATAACCAACACGCAGTTTCAGTTCATCAAATACGTGTTGATCCTGCATAAATCCTTCTTCTGTCACGATCCAGGAAGCACCCGCAGAGTAGAATGTTCCCCATTTCTCACTGCTAGGGAAGTTGCTGGAACCATCTCTTCTAATGCTACCACTCAGGTTATATTTACGATCGTAGGTATAGGTCAGACGACCATAAGCAGAAGCTCTTTGGATAAGTAAACCGTAGTTATAAATTTCTACGTTGGCCAGGTCACCCTGGTTCAGGTACCACAGGTTACGTTTATTAGGCACGCCCTTTACAGAAGCATTCAGGGTATCACCCTTACTACGCTCTGCAGAGTAACCAACAGTTACAGACACTTCATGTTTGTTTTCAAAAGTGTGATTGTAGGTCAGATTATTATCTATTACGTAATAGAAGTTCTTACCATTACCCTTCTTCAGGATGGAAGTATCATTTTTCTGACCGCTCCAGATTTTATATGAAGGAGTATAGTTAGTAGCATAGTTTTGACGTTGGTCAAAGTTGAAGCTACTATGCCAGTTCAGCCCCTTGATCGGAGAAACGTCAGCGAATACGTTACCCTGCAGTCTCAGTGTGTTCAGGAAGTCATTGGTATAATTAAGATCTGCCACCGGGTTTGCCACACTCAGGTTCTTTTCAAAGCCCCAGCTACCATCGGCATACTTAACCGGAGTAGAAGGTGCCATACGATAAGCATTGCCAAACTCATTGTTCTTATTATTAGATTTAGCAAGGCTCAGGTTCAGATTGTGACCAAATTTAATCCAGGAAGCAGGTCTGTATTCATTATTGATCCTTACTACGCCACGCTGGTAATCGTTACCTTTTACGATACCGTTATCTTTAAAATAACCAGCGCTGAAGAAATAAGTTGTTTTTTCAGTACCTCCGCTCAGGTTGATATTATAGTTCTGAATGATACCGTTGCGGGTGATCTGATCGAACCAGTCAGTGTTAGTATTGATAGTATCCAGGTTAAAGATAGGGCTGGCATTCGCACGGATATTCGCTTCGTTGGAATATTGTGCATATGCCTTACCATCAGCCATTTTCACTTTGGATGTTGGTGTTCTGAAACCAGAATAAGCATCCAGGCTGATTTTCATTTTACCTGATTTACCTTTCTTGGTAGTTACCAATACCACACCATTACCAGCGCGGCTACCGTAGATCGCCTGTGAAGAGGCGTCTTTCAGTACTTCGATAGATTCGATATCTGAACTGTTGATGTTGGTGATATCTGTAGTGATCACATTATCTACCACGTAAATTGGGTTAGCATCGCCTGTTACAGAGCTCACACCGCGGATACGCAGCTGAGGCTGTGCACCAGGAGAACCGGAAGCAGTGACCTGCACACCCGGAGTTTTAGCCTGTAAACCCTGTGCAGCAGTCAATACAGGCTGCTTGGTGATTTCAACACCTTTTACAGAGCTCACGGAACCAACTACCTGGCTTCTACGTTGTGTACCATAACCTACTACAACCACCTGGTCGAGTTGGCTCGCATTCTTCTTCATGGTAATACTAAGAGTAGCCTGTCCGCCAACAGGAACTTCCTGGTTAGCATAACCAATAAAGGAGAAAACCAAAGTTGCATTTTCATTTGCGGTGATGGTAAATGAACCATCCTGTTGTGTTGTTGTCCCTCTTGGTGTTCCTTTTATTGCGACTGATACGGCTTGCATAGGTTCGCCTGTTTCGTCGACAACCTTTCCCTTGATAACAATATCAGCATAGGTGGCAGCAAACATAGTTGCTGGGAATGAGAGAGTTAGGAAAAGTGCTACAAACAACCATCCAGCCGTCCACTTTTTGTGAACAGCCATAACTGTAGAATTCATAATTTAATGTATTGAGTTGATGAATCCAGCCCGCCAAGACTGGGTTTATTTCGATTTAAACAGGGGGGGAATGCGCCAACATTCTCCCTATTTATTTAAAGGAAATTAAGGTGATTGCTTATTGTTACTCTTGATCATGATGAGTGGAATTTTACAGTCAAAAAATTCAATAGTCCTTTCTGTCGATAATGCCCTATCTAACTAAGGTCAAAATCAATGGAGCACAAGTCCCCGTTTCATTTTCATTACGTTCATGGATTTCACCGCCTGGTTTTAATGTATCAGTTCAAATAGTTTACTAAACTATATAATGGTTTCCGAATTTTAACATTTACATAACAATACGGGCGTAAGGTATGAAGATTATTTTATTTAGCAAAAGTATTAGTTAATTGATAGTAAGGGAAAATGAATTTTAATGATAATGAATGTTTATTTATCGACATATAGGAGAAATACATAGATAAATGTTGTGACATGTAAAGGAGTAAAAAGAAGTTTTTTAGGGCTATTTTGATGTAAAGCTTGTTATTTTGACACCTATTTTAGGTTTTATTAAAATCATATGGCTACTGATTAGGATCAGTCATTGGGTTTTTGCCTTAAGCTAACACTCCTTACTGTAAAACGTGTTCGGGATCTGCACCCTATATTGATACACATGGCTGACACACAAAAGGGGCTGTAAATAAATTTCATACAGCCCCTTTTGAATCTAAAATGCGGTTTAATTAATATTCATCACTATCTCTTCGCTTTTTAAAATCATTTAGAAGAGTCAGACCAAAACCAATAGTACATATTAATCCAAACTCGGCATAACTAAATGTTGTATCATAAAAAGTGTTTCCTTCAATATTGCGGATATTCACTTTTGTGGGAAATGTCCAACCAAATGTGAATGCGAATAATGCAATAAAGACGTATACCTTTACCCTCAAATAATCTATATTTTTCATATTATTTCAATTTCTGATCGGAATATATAACCGTATTAACAACTTTATCCACTCTTACTGATGCACCATCCACTATTATAGTATAAGTAATTTGCATTTGGGCGTTATATACCCATATTTGAACATCATTATATTGAGCCGTTTGATTACTATTATTCGTATTTGTTACAGTACTGCCGTTTTTATACGATGCAGTTACTTTTGCATTTCCTTTTGTGCCGGATTTCTTTCCGCTACCATCGCCTCCGGCTTCAGCATTCGCGGAAATTTCTGATGCGTTTTCGACTTTATGTTCAACCTTATCCTCTGCGATGTGACTCCTGGTCGTCTTTCTTACAAGCATAAGTGAATTACCATCAAATTTTGTAGATATATTAAGAATCAAAGGATCATCAAGAATACTAATTAATCCCGGAAAAATAGTCTTTTTAGTTGATGTTCCAGCATGGTTATTGGCATACGCTATTGATTCTTCAACCAGGTCAGTATTTGCAGCATTTCCGATTGTACGACCTGGAAGCAATCCAAATCCCCGATGCTTATTATCAGCCTCAAATATATCATTCTTTATTGCTTCAGAAATATTAGGAAGTTCGAGCTTTGAATTGCTAGGGAAAACGGTCCATCTCCGGATTGGAGGCTCACCTTTGTTATCTTTTGCTTCCCTTCCATCCAGATCAATAAATCTAATAGGATTATCTAATGCATAAACATAAGGAGAATAACGGGTTGATTTTTCTGATAATGGATCAATGACATGCCATCTGCCAATCTGCCCATCATACATCCTCGCTCCATAATCATACCATTCCAGACCACTACCATCTCCAAACTCCTTATTCTGCTTCTCCTTCCCATTAAATCCAAACTTATTCTCTAATCTATTCACTGCCTTAGAAGATATTCCTTCCATCGTCAGTCCATATGGATAATAGTGTGTTTCCTCCAATAAAGGCTCACTATTGTGAAAGACCAGGTCTATAGTTTCAAAATCAATTTTTCGTTTATAAGTAAGTTGAAATTCTTCAAGATGATTTAATACAACTGAATAGCCCTTATTCGTGCTCTTTACAATCACTTTTTTTTGTCTTTGGGCTAATACGTTCACCTTTACCACTACGGGCAATAAAGTCCTTAAAAAAGTCAAAAAAGGTCCATTTTATAACCATCTTTTCCCCCAAGGCAAAATCTAACACCTCTTTAAATGCTATAAAGGATGGAATTTCATTATTATGGTCCTTCAGGTATTTCCTGTATGAATCCTTAATCACCATCTCCAGATTATCCAATCTGGCATTAAATTCAGAATATTCGGGAAAGTCTTTTACCCTTGCAGCCCGTTGTGCTTTATTATTCCAGTATTGCGGCTTTTTTTTCAGGCAGGTAATATTTAAATGGCCCAGGCTCATAAGTGATCCGGGCAAATATCGTGGTTTCGGCCTTTGCATCTGGCCTTTTGAGGTATAATTTGATGCCCATAGTAAAGGGGTTATACTGTATCAAATATACCCCTATTTATTGTTGGGGTACACGCTGGGGTACACCAATCATTGATTTTACTTTTTCTCAAAACCCGCCACGGTAAAAGAAAAAAGCCAGTTCCGATAAAATCAGAACTGGCTTAAAAATCTTTAAAGTTGTCCTACCAGGATTCGAACCTAGACAGTCTGAACCAAAATCAGATGTACTACCATTATACTATAGGACAATACCTCCCTCATTTCAACAACTCGCTGTCGTTATTTGGGATGGCGAAATTAGTAAAATTTTCTATTCCGCAAAAAAAACTTTTAAATCTTTTCTATTATTTCCGAAACCGGCAGCTGTTCCATACACGCATGATCCCCCCTGAAACACGGCTTATTCCCAAAAATACTACATGGCCTGCAACCCAATTCTATCTGCGCCGCCTTCCCGATCCGCTGCCCATACCCCATAAATCCCGCAAATGGATGCGTCGCTCCCCACACCGATACCACCGACACCCCAAACAACGAAGCCAGGTGCATATTCGCAGAATCCATACTAATCATCACATCCATCTGGCTAATGATAGCCAACTCTTCCGGCAACTTAAATCGCCCCGCCACTACGATCGCCTGCGGATAACGTTCCGCCAACTCCTGTAATTTCGCTACCTCACCAGCTCCCCCTCCCATCAATAACACCCTGGTATTCGGCTGTGATACCAACTGCCCCAATAACGTCGCTATCTTATCAAAAGGATACGTCTTCTCCACATAAGTCGCAAATGGCGCCAGCCCGATCCATTTAAACGCCCCTTTCGGCTCCATTCCAACAGGTATGGAGCGACGACCAAACACCGGCGGCGTTGCACTCATATCCACTGAAAACCCTAATGAACGAAACACATCCGCATACCGCTCTATCGTACTCCTCAATGGCTGCAATACCTTATTCTCCTGGCGCGCCAATGCCTTCTTCCCTGCCCTCCCCTTATCAATCACCGCCACCTTTCGCCCCGTCAATCTAAAGAACGTCCGCACGATCTGTGACCGCAACACCTGGTGCAAATCTGCCACCGCATCTATCCTGTACGCAGCCCGCACAGCCTTAAATAGCCGGTACAAGCCTTTCACACCCTTATGCGCCCCCTTCAGATCAGCAGGAAAAAAATGTAACCTGGGAATACCCTCACACAAAGCACCCCAGTTCTTATTCGACACAAACACAATTTCCACATCCGGATGGGCCTGCAATACCCGCTGCATAACGGGAATCGTCATCGCCACATCACCCATGGCTGAAAAACGGATGGCCAGTAATGTCTTCATACCTTAATTGGATGCACTCTTATAGAGAACAGGATTCAGAGAAGGATCGTTGTACATCTTCATCTGCTTGTACACCTTCATATACTTATTGCCGGCAGCGATATCTTCCAGCAGCTGGTTGATCGCAGTACCCAGATCTCTCCTCTGCTCCAGCAATACATCCAGCTTACGCTGACAAGCCTCGCGGTGCGCAGGACTGGCATCCGTACGGGTCGCTTCTTCCCGCATATGATAAATCTTCAGCGCCAGGATAGACAAACGGTCTACCGCCCAGGCCGGACTTTCAGTATTAATTGACGCACCCGCAGCAGGCACTATGTCTTTATATTTTTCGAAGAAATAACTATCAATATATTCTACTACATCTGTACGCTCCTGGTTAGATTTATCAATCCAACGCTTGATCTCCAATGCCTTTACCGGGTCGATCAATGGATCACGGATAATGTCCTCCAGGTGCCATTGTACCGTATCAATCCAATTTTTCAGATATAACAGATGCTCTATCGCGGTTTTTTCATAAGGATTCAGGATAGGTTGATACACGCTGTTATGTACATGATAATCAGCAATGCTCTGATCAAATATTTGATTGCAAAGTTCTGTAAACATGGAGCAAATGTATACAAAATGGTTAAATAGGTATAGAGAGATTTTAATCCTCCGAACTTTAACATTCAAGTAACAAACACTGCTTACATTTATTTCGCAATTAAGCCTTATATCAACACTATATGTCTGATAACCCATCCAGGATTCTCTTTAGCCAGCTGTTTGAAGCTAACAGGGAAAAAGTGTACAGGTTTGCATACAAGCTTACTGACGACCGGCTGCGGGCGCAGGAAGTAACACAACAATGTTTTATTAAGTTATGGGAAAACATCCATAAAGTTCAGATAGGACAGGACGTATTTCCCCTGCTATTCGTATTTGTCAAGCATATTGTCATCGATGAAACCCGGAAACTATACCGGGAAAGGAAATCCCTTGCCCAGCTGTCCTCCGGCCACCATCCCGTTTCTGAAAACAGAGATGACCAGCACTTGTTGCACAAGGAATTCCGCGAACAGATCCAGAAAGTAATCGAAAAAATGCCGGAACAACGCCGGAATATCTACCTGCTCAGCAGAGACAAAGGCAAGAGCTACAAAGAAATAGCCGATCAGCTCAGCCTCTCTCCTGCCACTGTAAGAAATCACCTGAATCTCGCCCTGCAATACATCAGGCGCGAGATGATGGCCCACTACGACATGTGATCCTCACCTTATTAACCTTTTAAATTATGATCCGCCCACGAACCATTGCCCTTGCCGCATTCATGGCTTTCGCAGCCTGCCGTAAGGACGACACTCCCGACGTACGCCCCACCGGCCCCGTCACCCAAAAAGAAACCAATACCTGGATACTGGATAGCATGCGCTACTTCTACCTCTGGAATAGCTATCTGCCAGCCAATGCAGACACCACCCTGAACGCAACTGATTACCTTGCCAGTATCAAAAATGCAGCAGATCGCTTCTCATTTCTCTACAAACCCACCGACCCTGCTACCTACCCTAAATACATGCTGTCCCGATATGGTATTCTATTTTCCATCATCGATAAAAACGGCCCCATCGGCGTCATCCAACTCGTGCTCCCCAGCTCCGTCGCTGCCCTGAACGGCATCAAAAGAGGCGATTATTTCACCGAAATCAACAATACCCCCATCACCAGCAGTAATGCCAGTGAATTAACCACTGCCATGCTGAACGGCACATCCACCACCCTTGCCATCAACAACAAGGTCATCAGCCTCCCCGCTCAAAGCCTGGGAGAAAACCCTATTTATAAACAAGACACCTTCAAAATCAAAGACAAAGTAGTCGCCTATCTTTTTTATAATTACTTCAATGATACCTACAATACCGCCTTACAACAGGCCTTCCAATCCTTCAAAACATCCGGCGCCACTGAGCTGATCCTCGACCTGCGCTATAATCCCGGTGGCAGCGTAGCAGCTGCGGCCTTGCTGAATGCCATGATCGCCCCCGGTATCACAGAACAAAGTCTCTTTGCAAAATATACCGGCAATAATCACCTCGGCAACAGAGATATTACCTACAAATCTGCCCTCTCTGTACCTGAAAGCGGCTACCCTATTTCGTTTTCCACACTGACTGACAAACGCCTCTCCCTCTCCCGCGTTTTCATCCTTTCCGGCGCAGCCACCGCATCCGCTGCAGAACTGACCATCAATTCCCTGAAACCCTATACACAGGTGATCCAGATCGGCGAAAAAACATTCGGAAAAGATAAAGGTGCCGTCATCATCAGCGATACCCGCATTCCCTGGACACTCATGCCGATTACCTACAACCTGTTCAACGCAAAAGGCAATGGTGGCTATACCGCAGGGATCACACCTGATTATAACATCGATGAAATGTCCACATTACCACTCGCAGCTATCGGCGACAATAATGATCCACTCATCGCCAAAGCCCTTTCCATTATCAATGGCAATGCAAGAATCAGTGCCGGTACAGGCAGTGTAAAACACTATTATAATGCACAGTTGGAAAAAGCACAAAGAGAAATGGTCATTTGCAGATAATAAAAGTCCGCTGTAGAAACAGCGGACTTTTTTGCTTCTAAATGGGGATTGTTTTAATGCTAACTTCAATAATTTATCGGAAGACATAACATCGTATACTGTAGACACAGTACACCTGTATCAAACATTTATCAAAGATCATTATAACCTTCAGTGTTGATCGAAACTTGTGTATGCGTCATTACATGATCGATACGGGTTTTGCTGCCCACACCCAGGAGTAAAATACCCGGAGATATTAAATGATGAAAGTTCATATCAACATGTTGAATGATCCCTGAACTGTCCTCAGCTACATCACCACCATAAGACAACTCCTTGCCTTCCGGTGATAAAAAATCCTTCCGCTGTGGCGCATTACCCATTAATATCAATCCGTTCCAATGTGTATGCATGGTATCTGTAAACTGAAACTTTATCGGGAACCCGGCAGTGCCCTTTGCTACCAGTTTTGAGTCACGAACAATGATGATCCCACCGCCGCTCCTGGCAGCAGGATCTGCTAATACCTTAATATGTGTTCCCGGTTCTATGCGCAGAGAAGATTTGTTGATGATATATACCCAACCTTCCACATACCACAAACGGTCACTCGTCAACAAAGTGTTCGAACTATATACGCCACGCAGCGTATCGTTCACAGGCACGATCTCCTGAAGAATGACATCCTCCTTATCGCAGGATGCCAGCAGGAGCAAAAGGGTGATATATAAAAATAGGGTTTTCATGATAGTAACAGGGAGAACAGCTCACTAGTAAATAGCATAATCCGGTAAGTACATATACAGGCCTCCCAAATCAAGTGCATTCAGTGTGATGATCTCACGTTTGCCTGCCTCAAAATATGGAGACAAATACTCTGAACCAATACCGTCCATGATAAATTCCCCGGTAACCTGGCTCTTAATTTTAAAAGCATATATAATAGATGACCCATCGTCGTCGGTCACCCTGATTGTTGCCATATTTGGATGAAGCTTTCCTCTCTCTGCATCTTTAAACACAATATCCGTTTGTTCAAAACTGCCATCTGCTTTTTTCATTTTAAACAGATAAGCATCTACTTTCTCATCTGCCACAGCTCCTGCAGGCAGACCATTAAAAAGGAAAAAAGCAGTAGAATCAGCTCCTACATTCGCATCACTTGCAGAAGTAAATGCGTTAATTCCCAATGTTGCACTATAAGCAATCCTCAATCCCACTTTCTCTCCCGCAGCAACAGATATAATGGTATCAAGTACCAAAGAATCCCTGCCTGCTGTTTTAAATGAAATAGTCGTAGACTTTCCGGCTGTCAGCATCAATGGAGAAGCATTCCCGATCGCAATTCCACCAGCTATGTAACCTACCTTACTACCCCCAACATAAACATTCAATGTATCTGCACCTGGCAATGCCAGCATCTCTGCAGAAAAAGAACCAAAAGCATATTCTTTAACAGGATCCCCCTTTCTACAAGCCGTCATTAATGTAAGGGCGGCCAAAGAAAAAAATAAAGTAAACTTAAGCATGTGTAGATTATTTTTTTAAAAACAGGTGTGGAGAATAACTCTCCACACCTGTATGATAGAAACTGAAAGATATTAGTACTTAGACCAACCTGCAGTCCAGTCTGTACCACCGAAAGAGAATGCACCTGCACCTCTTGTGTTTGCAATACTGGCAGCAGAAACCGGGAACCAGTTTGCAGCTGTTGCAGTAGTAGGTCTTGCGAACGGAGCCACCAACTGGATAGCAGCATTTGCATTACTAGCATTAGTGATAGCCAGGTTACCGCTGCTCAGGGTTACAGAGCAAGGACTTGTACCTTCCACACCGAATGGAGTAGCATATGCATGCACAATGTTGTTAGTCAGGGTAGACAGACCTCTGAAGTAAGCACATGGTGTGTTACCCAGCTGACCATCCAGAGAGAAACCTGTGTTGAAGCCCAGGAATAATGAGTTAGAGATAGCGAAACGTGAGCTTCTTCTCAGGTGAGCAAGACGACCATATTTACCAGTACCAGATGGCTGACTGTTAGTAACAGAAGCACGGGTTGGAGTTACACCAACGATGGTCATGTGGTTGATAGTAGGACGTGTAACTGGAGTTGCAGTAGAATCACCAGTAGCATTGTTATCACTTTCGATACCGTTAGACTGGCTCTTGTCAGCACGTGTGGTATCAGATAAACCTAATGCATAGTTGATAGTACCGGAATAACCGTTATCGAAATCGAACATATCATCCAATGCATCTACAGCAACGATGTAAGAAACGTTTACAGTACCACCGAAGAATTCAATTGCATCGTCTTTAGATTTGTAGATCTCAATGTGGTCAATAGTAGTACCGGAACCAACACCACCTAATGTCAGACCGTTAATTTCGTTATCAGTTGACAGTTCATAACCACCATATTCAATACGAACATACTGCAGAATACCTGAGTTATCAGTAGCAACAGTACCTGTATTACCACCAAATGTAGCGTTAGCAGGAGGATTAGTAGGGATACCTTCTACCTGAACGCGACCATTGGAGTTAGATGGAGCATTACCTAAGATAACAACACCAGACCAGTCACCTGAAGCAGGTGCACTCGTGTTAGCAGATGTAAATACGATTGGGGCATTTGCTGTACCCTGCGCAAGGATTTTTGCACCACGAACGATAACCAGACCACCACCAGGAACTGAAGAACTGGTGCTCAGGTCACCATAGACAAATGTACCCGGATCAACGATCAACACGTCAGCCGAATCAACGTATACCAGGCCACTCAGGTGCCATGCTACACTGCTGGTCAGGTGAATAGTGTCAACTACATTGTGGCCGGATCCTAATACGCCAGACAATGTGGAATTGGTAGGAACTACCTGGGTTGCGGACAATGCACGGTCGCCTACTGCGCTCGCATCTTTTTTACAAGAGCTTACCAGAGCTGCGCTGATTACTGCAACTGTGGCCAGAGCGGCGAAAATTAAGGGTTTTCTTTTCATCTTGTTGATGTTTTCTTAAAGGTTAAAAATTGCATACCTGATCAGGTTATATTTGAGAAACGCGTTTACTGGAACTTGTAACTGATTGTAATACTATAAGTGCGACCTGGCTTCGCTTCATAATTGATCAAATCCTTCCCGTTCTGATACAACAATTCTTTGGTAGATGGTGTCTTACTTCCGTTTGTAATTTCACCATCACTATAACTGTTACGATATACAAGTGATGAACTGTTCAGCAGGTTGCCGATATTCAGTTTTACCTCTCCTTTCTGCTTCATAAATCTTACTGCTAATTGCGCATCCAGTGATTCCAGCGGACGCTCATACAGCGAATAAATAAAAGCAGCATCCGGGCGGAACATGCGGTTTGTTATATAATTATATACCAGGCTGAAAGAAGCAGGTTTCACATCATAAAAAACACCCGCATTCACCATGTAATTACTTGCACCTGTCTGTGGTCTTTTTTCTTCTTTACCAATCGTTTCAATCGGGGTTACTTTCAATGGGTTTGCAGGATCGATCGCATTGTAATTCACACTCATCGGGGTTACATATGCCTTCAGTGCCGTAAAGTTTCCATACAGTACAATGTTGCGCAATACCGGTACTTTCGTAAAAGCAAGTGACTTACGCACCTCTATTTCCAGGCCATAGTTCTTTGCATTCTTATTATTCTTCAGGTTATAGATACCTCCACTCTGTTCGTCGTTGTAGATCTCCATAGAATAATCAAACTTTTTGTAGAACAGAGACATAGACAACACTTCTCCTGCACCAGGATACCATTCATAACGAAAATCGTAGTGGTGCGCAAGTGTTGAGCGTACCAGTTCACTCTGGTACATGCCACCTAACTCAAAATCATATTCCCTGAAGAAAGACATCTCTCGCAGATCAGGACGAATGATACTCTTGGAGTAGGCAAGACGCAGGTTCATCATCGGCGTCAGACTATAAGTCAGGTTTACTGAAGGAAAGAAATTCCAGTTAGGCTCCCTGTTGAGCAACTCACTGTAATCAAATTTCTCATCGTTGCCACGGGTACTGTTGATGTAATGGAATAAAGAATCCAATGCATCATTCGCTTTGTTCAGGTTATAATATTCTGCTCTTACACCCCATACCAAACGCCACTTGTCACCAATCTTATCATCCAGCATCAGGTACATCCCATGCAATGCTGCCGTCTTGTGGAAATCGTCAGAGAAATCACTGATGAATATACTACCACCCCTTGATGGTGAAAAAGCCTTGGATAATGGCGGATAATCAGTATTATTAAAGTTCTTAGACCCGGTATTCAATACATAAAATAACCTGTCTTTTTTCCAGCCCGCATATCCTGCCTTAAATATATTCTGGGAAACAAAATTGCCAGGACTGAAATTAAATGGTACACTCACACCGGCATCCCAGTTAAAGTTCTTTTCATAAGCCCTGCTCCACCAACGCAATGCACCTTCACTGATACCACTGCTGAACGGGCTGCTGATGTTGAATTCATTCGACTCCAGCTTATCATCTTCTACCACATTCGCCAGCAACTGGTGGTTATCCGGGCGCTGCTTATCCATCACCAGGTAACTACCTACCCACTTGAACTTTACGCCCTTGTTACCAATACTATGCTCTCCTTTTAACTGATGCTGCCACATATTCGTTTGTGTAGTCAGATCATAATAGCCCAGCAGCCAGCCGCTTGGGTCAGAGTGACGACCCATACCGATAATCAGTTGCTGATCATATGAACGCAGGTACAGGGCCTGGTAACCCATACGGGTATGTGGTGTTCTGAAACCGATACCCGCCAGCCCGCCAAGATTGGTGCTCAGACCAAAACGCTGACCGCTGAAACCTGCACGATCCGGATCATCTGCCTTCACCTTGCCATCAAAATTGTCACGGCTCATCCTGATATCCTGCGTCTGAAAATTATTGCGGTAACTGGCAGATACTATTAACCCGATCTGGTCTTTAGCAGATACCTTGAATACCTTACCTGCAGAAAGCTGATAGTTCTGAGACACCGGTGCTTTCATTTCATACACCCCCCAGTTATTGCTGAATGCATTGGCATTATTTTCTTTTGCGTTATAAGCAGCCTTGATATCTGCAGTATTCTTCCAATCCAGTTTTCCCAGCAGATCACGATGCGGTGCTGCTTTCCCCCAGTATTCACTACCATCTAACTGAAGAGAGCGAAAATTCTTACCGGTTGTCAACGTATTATAACTACTACCTGCAGCTACATTTAAGAAATTCTGCGTAGGAATATCCAGTGTATTTACTTCTACCAGGCCACCACCAAATTCAGCACTACGATCAGGTGTCAGTGTCTTTACAACAGTTACATTTTCCACGATATTGGAAGGGATAATGTCGAAGCTGAAATTCTTCCTGTTCAGCTCTGTGCTGGGCATTACCTGGCCATTCAATACTGCCTGGTTGTATCTTTCACTCAGACCACGTACTACTACATATTTATTTTCCATAGTAGACAAACCACTCACACGCTTCAATACTTCACCTATATTTTTATCAGGTGTACGGCTGATCTGTTCTGCACTGATACCATCCGTTATCCCTGCATTATTCTTCTGAATAGCATACAATCCTTCTACCGATGCACGCTTGTAACTGCCGGTCACCGTTACCTCTTTTAAACGGGAACCAGTGCTTTTCATCACTACGTTCAAGGGTGTTACACCTTTGGCACTTATATTTACATCAGTGACCTGGCGGGTATCAAAAGATACGTAGCTGAATGTAAGTGTATACATACCCGGACTCAATGCCAGATCATAAATACCATCTACACTGGTAACCGCGCCCTGTCCATTGTTCGCCAGGATAGTCACCCCGGGTAAAGGCTCGTTTTTAGCATCTACAACCTTACCGCTTACACGACCTTTTTCAAGCGATGCATTGTGGATTTGTTTACCTTGTTTTAACGCAACGGTATTGTTTGCGTAGGTGATGTCAATAGGAGCATACTCATCCAGGAAATGTAATACGACGGATAAGGACTGCCCGCTGAATTTCACTTCTTCCAGTGTACAATGTTGCAGGTACTCAGGGTCGTAAGCGAAAGTGTACCTGGTTTGTTGTTCAAGCGATTTTACAACAGCTGCTGCATTTGTTTTTGCAAGGTTTACAGATACCTTGTCATTCAGAGATTGGTAGGATTGCGCTGACAGCGCCACGGTAGTTCCTGTGAGTAAAAAACACAACAGGAAAGCCTTCCAGGATTGCATAACTTCCCCATTACAAAATCTCTTTGTAGATTTTTGCATACTTTAGAATTGCGTTTATGTTAAAAATGATAGGTGTGGGTTGTCCCCTTCATGACGCTATCCGGCGCCAGTACAGTAAATATTGTTGTGTCTTTTAAAACAATTGATTTAAGGTGTTACGATTGCATACGTGTTTATTCCTCTTTTCTCAATCCTAAACCCATGAACATATTGCATTGCTTCCAGTATATTCTCAACCGGCGTGGAGGCCGGGAATGTTCCTGAGACCTTTCTCTTTCCTTTAAATGCAGGATCTACAATAATCTTACAGCCCTTACGCGATTGAATCCTTGCAAATGCATCTTCCAGGGGCGTCTGATCAAATACCATTTTCCCCTGTCTCCAGTCGCTTACTTCCTGCCTGTTAAATGCTACCGGTACAAATGCGGCGGTATCATTATTAAATGTCACCATCTGGCCGGGATGCAGGATACACGAAAACGTAGATGTTGCCACTGACACTTTACCTTCCAGCAAACTAACTGCTATTGTGCCATCAGCTCTATTATTCGTTGCAATATTAAAAGCGGTACCAAGTGCGGTGGTCTTTAGCTGACCGGTATGTACACTGAACGGACGGCCCGGGTCATGTTTTACATTGAAGTAACCTTCACCTTCCAGCCACAGCTCACGACTTGTATCATTATATTGTTGATTGTAGATAAGGGATGAATGGGGAGCTAACCATACTTCAGATCCATCTGCCATCGTCATGAGTTTGATATCATTGCCGGCATTTGCCAAGGTATCCCATTTCATAGCCATGAGGTATCTCTCTGGGCTCTTCTGCTGCCATTGCCACATCCAGGTGCCTAAGCTGATCAATACCGCTACTGTAGCTGCCACGCCATACCAGCGATGGTATGATGTCCGCTTCATACTTACAACCGGGGTGGCAGCGCTTTCTTCGTATTGCTGTGCAAACCATTCATCTGCTTCCGGTGTTGCCGGCTGATCGAGATAGGCTTCCACTGCCTTTACCTCTTCGTCCGTGCAGTTCCCCTTAAAGTATTTTTCCAGTAGAGAATTATCAATCTTCATTTCCTTGTTTGGTAAATCAACATAGAGAGTACGTTGTAACAGAGAGAGAGTACTAATCGAAAAATGGAGTTAATAATTGCTTAACATAGGCCAGATAAAAAATGAATCTTCTCAGCCGGCTGCCAGGTGCTGACCAAAAAAAAAGCGTAAGGTAGATACCTTACGCTTGTTGTTAAGATTGTCATGTGAATGTTCGAGAATGCAAATCGTGTAGGCTTTTAATGGTTTACCATGGAGCCTAAGATCTTAACATATCTTACAGCTCCCACCTAATGAGAAAAATATCTTGAATGATTTATAAAATCAGTAAATGTCTTTTTGAATATAAGTTTAGTTGTCTAGCCTTCCGGTAATTCGCTACACCTTATCGGGTAACAACGCTACACCCAGCCGGGAAACAATGACAAGGTTATTCCATGCAACAATACTTGTTTACACACAATCCTGATTCGTTAACACAATTCCATCCTTATCGGTCTGTAATTCTGCGGGCCTTCGTGTCTGTAGTTGTGATGACTATGATAAGATACCCCACCAGGTGCACACAGTGTTGACAAAGGGTTTTCTATTCATACGTGTTCGTCAAGGGTTACACACAATCCAATTCGTCGGGTCCTCCGGAAGTCTCTATGCAAATTACATCAATTCACTGAAATTTCCACAACAGCCGCATAAATTTCCAACCATTTTACATACAACTTTTGTGTCACATTACATTTTGTTGTCCTTTCCAGTTATTTTGCCCTCGCCATAGCTATATAGTAAACCGGGATTCCTAACAGAATAATAC
Organism: Chitinophaga sancti; assembly: GCF_034424315.1. Lineage (GTDB taxonomy): Bacteria > Bacteroidota > Bacteroidia > Chitinophagales > Chitinophagaceae > Chitinophaga > Chitinophaga sancti. The sequence goes on along the minus strand of NZ_CP139972.1, from coordinate 6,620,860 downwards.
CCAGCCCTGATATAGCATAGCTGAATTCAAATTTCAGTAATAATAACGCCAATGATGCCGCAACTATTATATACAACAAAGGTAATACAGGATAACCAAATGCTTTGTATGGACGAGGCGTATCCGGCTGCTTACGGCGAAGAATGAAAATACCCAGAATAGTGATCACATAAAATATCAGTACTCCAAATATTACCATGGTCAACAAATCTCCGTATTTCCCCGTCAAACATAGTAAAGAAGACCACAGGCATTGAATCCATAATCCGTTGGCTGGAACATTATACTTATTAAGTTCTCCTGCCTTTTTGAAGAACAATTTGTCCTGCGCCATGGTGTAGTAGATACGGGCGCCGGCCAGGGTTAATCCATTATTACAACCGAAGGTCGATACCATGATCATAACAGCGATCACTATCGCACCTCCGTTACCAAAGATATGTGTTGCCGCTGCAACCGCGACGCGGTCTTTTGGTACAAATGCAATTTCCTGTAAAGGTAATACTGCTATGTACATCAGGTTCGCACTCACATATACAATTGTTACCAGGAAAGTACCCAAAAACAAAGCCCTGCCTATATTCCGCTGCGGATTCTTAATCTCCGCCGCTATAAAAGTAATGTTATTCCAGGCATCACTGCTGAACAATGAACCCTTCATAGAAATCGCCACAGCCCCAAATAATGCCAGGCCAGACAACGCCGTAGTCACGATTTGCCCGTTCGCATCCTTTGCTACACTCATCGCATCCCAGGCATGCTCCCAGTTCGCCGACCACACCTCTGCCTTCGCTCCCAGGAAAAACCCGAATACAATCAAACCAAACAACGAAACCAGCTTAGCCAGTGTAAATACCGTCTGGATGATCTTCCCGTTCCTGATCCCCCGAGTATTGATCCAGGTAAGTACCACGATAGAAATAATAGCCAGCACCTGTGCTGCCGATACCGTAAACAGCCCCAGGTTCAGCAGGATGTTATCCTCACTGAAAAAAGGCACGATAAACGCTGAATACTTTGCAAATGCGACAGCTACCGCCGCTATTGTGCCAGCCTGGATCACACCAAACTGTGTCCAGCCAAATAAAAACGCGATAAAGGGATTATAAGCCTCTCTGAGGTACACATACTGACCGCCGGCACGTGGGTACATCCCAGACAATTCACCGTAACTAACAGCGGCTATAATGGTCACAATACCACCTAATACCCACATCAGGGTAAGCCATCCGGCACTTCCGATGGACCTGGTGATCTCCGCTGATACGAGAAATACTCCCGATCCGATCATCGATCCGGCTACGATCATGGTTGCATCCAGCAAACTAAGACTGGGACGGAACGCCGTCTGATGGTTATTTGTGTCCTGGTTACTCATAAAAGATTTTCGTTGATCTGTTGCACTACAGCCAGCAGCCAGGTGGAATTACTCAATAAAATAGCTGGTCTGTAACTACCAAAAATCCCGTTCCGTGAAGTTTCATATAAACTGAAACATTTACGGAACGGGATTCCAAGTTAAAAACTTTTTTATATGTTTTTGCTATAGCAACTATTTATTTTTTTACCTCAGCCGGATTTGCCTCGTTCAGGCCCTTAATCACCTCAGGAGTAATGTCATATTTCTTGTCCTTGTACAGGATATTGCTTGCACCCGTACGGTAAGACATAATGTATGCATAACGCTTGTCAGCATTGAATTTCTCCAGGAAATCGTTCAGACGCTTCTGCAGCTCTTCGTTGAATTTGTTCTCCTGTTCAGCATACTTTGCACGCATATTCTGTGCTTTACCCTCCAGCTGTTGCTGTTTCTGATACAGGGTACGCTGCGCAGTTTCACCTTCTGACTGGGTCATGGTGTTTGCCTTACGCTGAAAATCAGCAGCTTCGTTCTGCAATGCACGCACATTAGCCTGCAATTCGTTTTCTATCGCCTGTTGATTGGATTCCAGCTCAGTTTTCTTCTGCTTGAAGTAGCTGTAATAGGCTTCTACAGTATCAATATCCACATAAGCAATAACGAGACCGTTTGATGCGGCCGACGCGCTGGTACCTGCTGCAGGTGTTGATGATTCAGTATTCTGCTTAGCAGGTTGTTGACAAGCCATAAAAGTTCCGGCCGCAAATGCTGCCAATAATCCGCTTTTCACAATTTGTTTAGTGCGCATGTTGTTAGGTGGATTTTTTAATCTCCTTAAATACGTTTTAAAAATTAAACGGCTAAAATAAGGTTTTTACGTTATAATACTAATGTCTATAGTTTCTTAACAACTCTTTCACATTTTAATTATGTTGAAAGGTCGTCACCGTGAAACTATCAGCCTTCAAAGCATTTCCATAAGAAATGAAACTATAACTCTTTCCTGCCTCAATGGTAAAATCTGCCGCATTGTTATACAGGCGACTCACGGAATCGGCAACACTTCGTATATCCAGTTTATGAGCCCCCGGCGTGATCTCCTTGAATACACTCACACCCAGGTAACCAATATTAGTATAGGTCTTCGTACTATCCACATTGTAATTCAATACCATCGCTGCACCACTCGTAAGATAAGTATCACTCAGGTTCACAACACGCAGGTAACCAGCCGTTTTGCTACTCCCGCCAATCTGGTCCTCAGTAGCCAGTAACTGCAATACTCCATTGTGATTCTTCTCAAAGAAAATAGTATAGTGATGATTATTACGCAGACTGATCTGCCCCTGGATCAAAGTATCACTCCTGTTTCCACTCGCAAATATGCACAGGTTATAACGCTTTGCAATAAAGGATTTATAACCTGTATATTCTCCCAGGCTCAGGCCTGTGCCCAGAGAAGCAGTATCCAGCACCGCATCATAACTGGCATCCGGATTGGCAACATATACATTTATATAAGAAGCAGTATCAGGAATGGAACTGTCACTATCCTTGTTGCAAGCCCAGATCCCTGCTATAACCACCAGTAGTACAATGAGTTTTTTCACAATCAAACTTGTTTATAACAATTGGTATTGAAACCTGATGCCTCTTACAAAAAAGGAAAGGCAGCATGCTTTAGTACCTGAAAATTGCCCGAAAGTTACACGTAAAAAAAATGTCCCGTGCGTAGAGCCGGGACATTTTTTATAGTTTGAGCGTTTCGCTTATTCTTCTTCATCGAACTGGAACACTTCTTTAGAAGATGCCAGGATATCGTATTCTTCTTTGGAACCTACGATCATGTTTTCGAACTCACGTAAACCTGTACCTGCAGGGATCAGGTGACCTGTGATCACATTCTCCTTCAGACCCAGCATGTCATCTATCTTACCGTTGATGGCAGCAGAAGACAGTACCTTGGTAGTTTCCTGGAAGGACGCAGCAGAGATCCAGCTATGTGTACCCAGAGACGCCTTGGTAATACCTTGCAGCAGCGGGCTGGAAGTAGCTGGTTTCGCATCGCGGAACTCAACCAGTTTCCTGTCCGAACGGCGCAGCAGAGAGTTTTCTTCTCTTACCTGGCGCAGGGTAACAATCTGACCAGCTTTCAACACTGTTGACTCGCCAGCTTCTGTTACAACCTTCTTATCGAATATATGGTCGTTTTCTTCAAAGAATTCAAACTTATCAGTGGTATCTCCTTCGAGGAAGCGGGTATCGCCCGGATCTTCGATGTTCACCTTACGCATCATCTGGCGTACGATCACCTCAATATGCTTGTCGTTGATCTTCACACCCTGTAAGCGGTAAACCTCCTGAATCTCATTTACCAGGTATTCCTGTACAGCAAACGGACCCTTGATGGAGAGGATATCAGCCGGAGTGATAGAACCATCAGACAATGCAGTACCCGCTTTCACGAAGTCACCATCCTGTACCAGGATATGACGTGTCAATGGCACCAGGTATTTCTTGATCTGACCTTCGCGGCTTTCGATGATGATCTCACGGTTACCACGTTTGATGTTACCGAAAGCAACAACACCATCGATCTCAGATACGATAGCAGGGTTGCTTGGGTTACGTGCTTCAAACAGTTCAGTTACACGTGGCAGACCACCTGTGATATCTCTCAGTTTACCGAGGATACGTGGGATCTTCACGATTACCTGACCTGCTCTTACCGTTTCACCTTCTTCGATTACGATGTGGGAACCTACTGGTAAGTTATATGATTTCACTTCCTTGTTACCATCTACGAACAGGGAAGGGATCTTGTTCTTATCCTTGGTTTCGATAACCACTTTCTCACGGTGACCAGTCTGTTCGTCAGCCTCTTCACGGAAGGTGATACCTTCGATGATGCTATCAAAACGGATGTTACCAGCGATTTCAGATACGATAACGGCGTTGTATGGATCCCATGTACAGATTACATCACCTTTCACTACCTTCTGGCCATCTTTTACCAGCAGTGTAGAACCGTAAGGGATGTTGTTGGTGATCAGCAGACGATCGTTCTTCACGTCTACGATACGTAATTCACCTGTACGGCCAATTACCACCTGTACTTTTTCACCATCGTTGTTTTCGTATGTAGTAGTACGCAGACCATCGAATTGTACGGTACCTTCGAACTTAGCTTGCAGACCGGTATCTACAGATGTAGAACCAGCCACACCACCCACGTGGAAGGTACGCAGTGTCAGCTGAGTACCAGGCTCACCGATGGACTGAGCAGCGATGATACCTACTGCATCACCACGCTGAGTTGTATAACCGGTTGCCAGGTTCTTACCATAACACTTCACACACACACCTCTGCGGCTTTCGCAAGTCAGTACGGAACGGATCTCAACAGTGTCAATTGAACTGTGTTCGATACGGTGAGCGATATCCTCATCGATTATTCCACCTGCTTCCACGATCAGCTCTTCGGTATGAGGATCAAATACATCCTGCAGGGATGTACGGCCCAGGATACGATCGTATAATGGTTCTACGATTTCTTCATTGTCTTTCAGCGCTGAAGTAGCGATACCACGCAGTGTACCACAGTCTTCTTCGTTGATCACCACGTCCTGTGCAACGTCTACGAGACGACGGGTCAGATAACCAGCATCCGCTGTTTTCAACGCCGTATCCGCAAGACCTTTACGCGCACCGTGCGTAGAGATGAAGTATTCCAATACGTTCAGACCATCCTTAAAGTTGGACAGGATCGGGTTTTCGATGATCTCTGAACCGGTAGAACCACTCTTACGTGGCTTGGCCATCAATCCTCTCAGACCTGCCAGCTGCTTGATCTGCTGTTTGGAACCACGCGCACCGGAGTCAAGCATCATGTACACAGAGTTGAAGCCCTGCTTGTCATTCGCCAGCTCGCGGATCAGCGTTTCAGTTACCTTGGTATCCACACGAGACCAGATATCGATAATCTGGTTATAACGTTCGTTATTCGTGATCAGACCCATGTTATAGTTATCCCATACTTCGTCAACCTCGCTGGCTGCACCGTCAATCATCAGTTGTTTCACCTCAGGGATGATCAGGTCATTGATGTTGAAGGACAGACCACCACGGAACGCCGTACGGAAACCTAATTGCTTGATATCATCCAGGAACTTCGCAGTTTTCGGGATGTCAGTGTATTTGATGATGTCACCAATGATCTCACGCAGTGATTTCTTGGTCAGCAGTGCGTTTACATAACCAGCTTCTTTTGGAACGTGCTGGTTAAAGATCACACGACCTACTGTGGTTTCGATCAGTTTGTTTACGATCTCACCCTTATCGTTACGAACGTTTGCCTTTACGCGGATGTTAGCGTGCAGGTTCACTTTCTGTTCGTTATAAGCGATGATCACCTCTTCTGCAGAATAGAAGGCCATACCCTCACCTTCTACTTTTTCAGTAGGGGTAGATTTCTTACCCTTGGTGATGTAGTACAGACCAAGGACCATGTCCTGTGAAGGCAGGGTGATTGGTGTACCATTCTGTGGGTTGAGGATGTTATGTGAAGACAGCATCAGCAACTGTGCTTCCAGGACCGCAGCATTGCTCAACGGTACGTGTACCGCCATCTGGTCACCATCGAAATCCGCGTTGAACGCAGAACACACGAGCGGGTGCAGCTGGATCGCTTTACCTTCCACCAGTTTAGGCTGGAATGCCTGGATGGAGAGACGGTGCAGCGTTGGAGCACGGTTCAGCATCACCGGGTGTCCTTTCAGTACGTTTTCAAGGATATCCCAAACTACTGCTTCCTTCCTGTCTACCAGTTTCTTCGCAGATTTTACAGTCTTAACGATACCTCTTTCGATCAGCTTACGAATGATAAATGGTTTGAACAGCTCTGCCGCCATATCTTTTGGCAGACCACATTCATGCAGTTTCAGTTCAGGACCTACCACGATTACGGAACGACCGGAATAGTCAACACGTTTACCAAGCAAGTTCTGACGGAAACGACCTTGTTTACCTTTCAGTACATCGGAGAGAGATTTCAGTGCACGACCACCTTCCGCTTTCACCGCATTTGATTTACGGCTGTTATCGAAGAGGGAGTCAACCGCTTCCTGCAGCATACGTTTTTCGTTACGCAGGATCACCTCTGGTGCCTTGATCTCGATCAGGCGTTTCAGACGGTTGTTACGGATAATTACCCTGCGGTACAGATCGTTCAGGTCAGAAGACGCGAAACGACCACCGTCCAATGGAACTAACGGACGCAGTTCTGGTGGAACAACAGGGATATATTGCATGACCATCCATTCAGGACGGTTTTCAACACGACCATTTGCTTCACGGAAAGCTTCTACTACGCTCAGGCGTTTCAGGGCTTCCGCTTTACGTTGCTGGCTGGTTTCAGTTGCAGCCTGGTTACGCAGCTGGTAAGAAAGGCCATCCAGATCAATTCTGGCCAGCATCATTTCTACCGCTTCAGCACCCATCTTAGCGATGAACTTGTTAGGATCATCATCACTCAGCAGCTGGTTATCCTTTGGCAGGGTATCCAGGATGTCGAGATATTCTTCTTCGGTCAGGAGGTCACCATAATTCAGGCCTTTCTCCTGTTTAGCACCAGCCTGGATGATCACGTATCTTTCATAATACACGATAGTCTCCAGTTTCTTGGAGCTCATACCCAGCAGGTAACCGATCTTATTTGGAAGAGATTTAAAATACCAGATATGAACAACAGGTACAACCAGGCGGATGTGGCCCATTCTTTCGCGACGTACTTTCTTTTCAGTCACTTCCACACCACAACGGTCACATACGATACCCTTATAACGGATACGTTTGTATTTACCGCAGTAACACTCATAGTCCTTTACAGGGCCGAATATCCTTTCGCAGAACAAACCATCACGCTCCGGCTTATAAGTACGGTAGTTGATGGTTTCCGGCTTCAGCACTTCCCCATAGGAACGCTCCAGGATGCTATCCGGAGACGCCAGGCTAATGGTAATGCTATTAAAGTTTGATTTAGGACGATTTTCTTTCTTGATGGCCATTGTATGTTGTTTAAAGAAAATTCACATGGGAAAAAGAGTTCCGGCTTTACAAGCTGCAAGCCACAGGCCGCCTGCCCCTTTTAAGGACCGCTTCCTGCAGCTTGTAGCTATTTATAGCTTAAACTACTATTCAAATTTCAGATCCAGACCCAGACCGCGTAACTCATGAATCAATACGTTGAATGATTCAGGTACACCGGCTTTCGGAATGTTATCGCCTTTCACGATAGACTCATAAGCTTTGGCACGGCCTACAATGTCATCAGATTTAATGGTTAACAGCTCCTGCAGAATGTTGGACGCACCGTATGCTTCCAATGCCCACACCTCCATCTCACCAAAACGCTGACCACCGAACTGTGCCTTACCACCCAACGGCTGCTGGGTAATGAGGGAGTATGGTCCGATAGAACGGGCGTGCATCTTATCATCCACCATGTGGCTCAGCTTAAGCATGTAGATAACACCCACGGTAGCTTTCTGGTGGAAACGCTCACCGGTTTCGCCATCATACAGGTAAGTGTGGCCGAAGCTTGGCAGACCTGCATTATCAATATAACCTGCAATTTCTTCAGTAGTAGCACCATCAAAGATAGGAGTAGCGAATCTAATTCCCATCTTCAGACCAGCCCAGCCAAGTACAGTTTCGTAAATCTGACCCAGGTTCATACGGGAAGGTACCCCGAGTGGGTTCAGTACGATATCTACCGGTGTACCGTCTTCCAGGAATGGCATGTCTTCATCACGTACAATCTTGGCAACGATACCCTTGTTACCGTGACGACCCGCCATCTTATCACCCACTTTCAGCTTACGTTTGCTAGCCAGGTATACCTTAGCCAGTTTCAGTACGCCTGCTGGTAACTCATCACCAATGCTGATGTTGAACTTCTCACGTTTGTAACGTCCAAGTTCTTCATTGTACTTGATGTTATAGTTATGCAGCAGTGTGTTGATCTGATCGTTGGTTACATCATCTGTAGTCCAGCCCAGTGGGTTCACGTTCTGGAAGTCGATGTTTGCCAGGTTCTTGGAAGAGAACTTAGAGCCTTTGGAGATCAATACTTCACCGTAAGTGTTGGTAATACCCTGAGAAGTTTTATCCTTCAACAGTGTCAACAGCTTACTCATCAGCACTTCCAGCAGGTCTTCTTCGTTCTTCTGGTGTACTTTTTCCAATTTCTCCAGCGCCGCTTTTTCACGGGTCTTGGAGTTCTTATCTTTCTTAGCGCGGCTGAACAATTTCTTGTCAATCACCACACCTTCTGTGCTTGGAGGTGCCTTCAGGGAAGCATCTTTCGCATCGGAAGCCTTATCACCGAAGATCGCACGAAGCAGTTTTTCTTCAGGAGAAGGATCAGATTCACCACGAGGAGTGATCTTACCGATCAGGATGTCGCCTTCCTTGATGTGCGCACCTACACGGATGATACCGTTCTGATCCAGGTCTTTGGTTGCTTCCTCACTTACGTTTGGAATATCTGGTGTCAGTTCTTCTTCACCCAGTTTGGTGTCACGTACTTCCAGCTCATATTCATCAATGTGTATAGATGTGAAGAGGTCTTCACGGCCTACACGCTCAGAGATTACAATCGCATCCTCAAAGTTGTAACCCTTCCATGGCATGAACGCCACTTTCATGTTACGACCCAGAGCCAACTCACCACCGCGGGTTGCATAACCCTCAGTCAGGAAGTCACCGAATTCCAGCTGCTGTCCTTTCTTAACGGCAGGACGCAGGTTGATACAGGTGCTCTGGTTGGTTTTAACGAATTTTGTCAGGTGGTAGATCTTCAGATCATCTTCGAAAGATACCAGTTTCTGCATCTCGTCACGCTCGTAACGAACATGAATTTCATTGGCATCTACGAATTCTACCACACCACGACCCTCAGCAGTGATCTGCAAACGGGAGTCACGGGCTGCCTTTCCTTCCAGGCCAGTACCTACGATAGGCACCTGTGGATTGATCAGCGGTACTGCCTGACGTTGCATGTTTGATCCCATCAACGCACGGTTGGCATCATCATGCTCAAGGAACGGAATCAGGGAAGCACTCAGACCCACAATCTGGTTCGGAGCCACGTCCATGTATTCTACTTCCTCTCTGTCAAGGATTGGGAAGTCACCGGTTTCACGGGATTTCACCTTATCATTTATGAAGTTACCAACTTCGTCCAATGGTGCGTTTGCCTGCGCGATCTTCACACTATCCTCTTCTTCAGCGCTCAGGAACTTCACAGCATCCATATCAACTTTACCATTCTTTACCTTACGGTAAGGAGTTTCGATAAAGCCCATATCATTCACCTTAGCGTGTACGCAAAGGGTGGAGATCAGACCGATGTTTGGACCTTCCGGCGTTTCAATGGTACAGAGACGGCCGTAGTGGCTATAGTGTACGTCACGTACCTCGAAACCTGCTCTTTCACGACTCAGACCACCGGGGCCCAGCGCGGAGATACGACGCTTGTGCGTGATCTCAGACAGCGGGTTGGTTTGATCCAGGAACTGGCTCAACTGGCTGGTACCGAAGAAAGAGTTGATTACGGAAGACAGTGTCCTCGCGTTAATCAGGTCTACCGGTGTAAATACTTCATTATCACGAACGTTCATTCTTTCACGGATGGTACGGGCCATACGAGCCAGACCAACACCGAATTGAGCATATAGCTGCTCACCTACGGTACGTACACGACGGTTAGACAGGTGATCGATATCATCGATTTCCGCCTTGCTGTTTGTCAGCTGCACCAGGTACTTGATGATCGCGATAATGTCTTCTTTGGTCAGCACCTTCATGTCCAGTGGTGTAGGCAGACCCAGTTTCCTGTTGATCTTATAACGGCCTACATCTCCGAGATCATAACGCTTGTCAGAGAAGAATAATTTATCAATGATACCCCTTGCTGTTTCATCATCCGGCGCATCAGCACCGCGCAATTGACGGTAGATGTGCTGAACGGCTTCCAGCTCGGAGTTAGATGTATCTTTATTTAAAGTATTGTAGATGATGGAGAAGTCGCCACTTACCTCTTCTTTCTGCACAAATACACTCTTCACACCCATGTCAACGATCGTCTCAATGTTTGCTTCATCGAGGATGCTATCACGCTCCAGCACGATTTCGTTACGTTCGATGCTCACTACCTCACCGGTATCTTCATCTACGAAATCTTCTACCCAGCTTCTCAGTACACGGGCACCCAGTTTCTTACCTGCGTATTTATCAAGGCTCTTCTTGTCTGCTTTTACTTCATCAGCCATCCCGAACAGCTGCAGGATGTCCTTATCCGTTTCGTACCCGATAGCACGTAACAGCGTAGTTACGGGGAATTTCTTCTTACGGTCAATGTATGCATACATCACATTGTTGATGTCAGTTGCAAACTCCATCCACGCGCCCTTGAACGGGATCACCCTTGCAGAGTAGATCTTGGTACCGTTCGGGTGGATAGACTGACCGAAGAATACACCAGGAGAACGATGCAGCTGAGATACAACTACACGCTCGGCCCCATTGATCACGAAAGTACCTCTTGGAGTCATGTAGGGTATGTTCCCAAGGAACACGTCCTGCACAATCGTCTGGAAGTCTACGTGCTCCTCATCGTTACAGCTCAGGCGCAGTTTGGCCTTCAGCGGTACAGAATAAGTAAGCCCACGCTCAATACATTCCTCTATGGTATAACGCGGAGGGTCTACAAAGTAGTCCAGAAACTCCAGATTGAAGATATTGCGGGTATCTGTGATCGGGAAGTTCTCCTTGAATACTTTAAAAAGGCCTTCATTGTTACGCTTGTCTGGTGTGGTTTCTAACTGGAAGAAATCCTTGAAAGATTGAATTTGGATAGCCAACAGATCCGGTGTCTCAGTTACTTGTTTGATCTTTCCAAAGTTTATTCTTTCACTTGTTTGGGCTTTTTTTAGAGACATATTCGAAGTTAGCAGTTATATTAACTTATATAATATTGTGAGGTGTGGATCACAACATGAATCGGGGAAATTAAGGATTCTTTGCCAATTACCCTCAAAAATTTCTGTCTTCTCCTAATTGTCAAATCCACCGACCCGGTGATTTTCCCCTTTTGACGCTCCGAAAAAGACACTTTCCCAAAGGGAAGAAGGCCAAAAGTGCCAAAAAGCACTTTTGACCTTTATAAAGAGGTATTCTTAAGCAAAGAATTACTGAATTTCAACTTCAGCGCCAGCTTCAGTCAGCTTAGCTTTCAGATCTTCTGCTTCAGCCTTGCTAACACCAGCTTTCAGTTCCTTTGGAGCACCGTCTACCAGTTCCTTAGCTTCTTTCAGACCAAGACCAGTCAGATCCTTAACGATCTTAACTACGTTCAGTTTGCTAGCACCTGCAGATTTCAGGATAACATTGAAGGCAGTTTTTTCTTCTGCAGCAGCAGCTGGACCTTCAGAAGAAACAACAACTGCAGCAGCAGCTGGTTCGATACCATATTCGCTCTTCAGAACGTCTGCCAGTTCTTGTACTTCCTTAACAGTTAAACCTACTAATTGTTCGGCTAATGCTTTAACGTCTGCCATTGTATAATGTTTTTAAGAATTTGATAGTTAAATTGATGATTTATATTGTGACTTGGAAGCCATAATTTATTGGTTGTGAGTTTATTACACTCACTATCAGCTTATTCAGCTGCTGGAGCAACAGCTTCACCTGCGCCCTCTTTCTTTGCTTTCTCGAGCAAACCAGCGATAACACGCTTAGCAGGAGATTGCAACAGACCGATAACGTCTCCAATGAGTTCGTTCTTGGTCTTGATCTTAACCAGGTTAGCCAGTTGCGCATCGCCAGTGTAGATTTCATCACCTACGAATGCAGCTTTCAGCTCAGGTTTTTCAGTCTTCTTGTTATCCTTACGGAAAGAAGAGATGATCACTGCCGGTTCCTTTGGAGAATCAGAGAACATCAGGGCAGTTACACCATTCAGTGCATCATATACACCTGCATATTTCTCAGCATCCAGAGATTCCAGCGCTTTCTTAATGAGGGTGTTCTTAGCCACCTTCATTTCCACGTTCTTGTCAAAACAAACACGACGCAGAGAGTTAACCTGCTCAACAGTCAGAGACTCAGTGTTTGTGATGTAGAAGTTGCTATATTGAGAGAACTTACTTTTCAGCAGTTCAATCACTTCATTTTTTTGATCTTTGTTCATAGCTTTTCTCAGTTTGTCGATCTGCCAGCCGGCGAATCAGTTAGTTTTGAACAGATTTAGTGTCAACCGTGATGGCAGGGCTCATTGTGCTCGCCATAGCCAGGCCTTTCAGGTAAGTACCCTTAGCAGTAGCTGGTTTCAGCTTGATGATAGCGTTGATCAGCTCCTGAGAATTCTGTTCGATCTTTTCAGGTGCAAATGATACACGACCAATTGAAGCATGGATGATACCAGCCTTGTCTACCTTAAAGGTGATCTTACCACCTTTCACCTCGTTAACTGCAGCCGCTACATCGTTAGTAACAGTACCAGTCTTAGGGTTCGGCATCAGGTTACGTGGACCCAGGATCTTACCCAGCTTACCGATCTTAGGCATCACAGCAGGAGTTGCTACGATTACATCGATATCGGTCCAGCCAGCTTCAATCTTCTGGATATACTCGTCCAAACCAACGTGATCAGCTCCAGCTTCTTTCGCAGCAGCCTCTTTGTCAGGTGTGCAAAGTACCAGAACGCGTTTAGTTTTACCAGTACCGTGGGGAAGCGTTACGGAACCACGGATAGCCTGGTCTGCTTTCTTGGGATCAACGCCCAGACGGATATGTAAATCGACAGAGCTGTCGAACTTAGTGCAGTTAATGTCTTTTACAATTGTGGACGCCTCTTTCAGGGAGTAGATCTTGTTCTTGTCCACTTTTGTATCAGCTACTTTTCTTTTCTTAGTTGCCATTGCAAAATGTTTTAAAAAGTTAACCCGTTATACACAGGTGAAACAATTAGTTGCTCCACGGAGCGTTACCATCCACAGTAATACCCATAGAACGGGCAGTACCAGCTACCATCTTCATGGCGCTTTCTTTAGTGAAACAGTTCAGGTCAGCCATCTTATCTGTAGCGATAGCTTCTACCTGAGCCCAGGTAACTTTACCAACCTTGTTACGGTTTGGCTCTTTGGAACCACTCTGCAATTTGGCTGCTTCCAGCAACTGTACAGCTGCAGGAGGAGTCTTAATTACGAAATCAAAAGACTTGTCTGTGTAAACTGTCAGCAATACAGGCAATACCTTACCAGCTTTATCCTGGGTACGGGCATTGAACTGCTTACAGAACTCCATGATGTTCACACCCTTGGAACCCAAGGCAGGACCAATCGGAGGTGCAGGGTTGGCCGCGCCGCCTTTAACCTGCAATTTCACGTACGTAGCGATCTCTTTTGCCATTGTTTATTAATTTATTTGGTGAAACGTCTCGTCTCTTGCGAGACTCCCAAAGCTAAAAGGAGAAAAAAAATACCTTTTGAAGGGGATGCAAAGGTATATAATAATATAATAAATCACAAAAAGAATTTGCTTTCGGGCATCCTTTTTGCTATTATCATCTGTTTGGGGTTAAAATCTTACAATTCTATTGCAAAATTATTCCGGTATATGTTTTATATAGGGAAGGCTAACAAAGAGTTCCGGCACCCTCTATCGCAAATCTAATGGAATTTTACTGAATTCCTAACCCTCACCACATAATTTTATTGTTGCCCCTGCCTTCAACCTTCTACTCACCTGCCTTGTTATTCCTTTATATCAGTTTCATTTTCCCCAAAATGCCCGCTGGTATCACTTACTGTTCTGCAATCACCCATTCTCTTAATATTAAAATCCACCAAACGATGAAACGTCTGTTGCTAATTTGCTTTCCCATCCTCGCCGCCGCCCCCATCTTTGCACAAGATCAGGGCGCCCAGAAAGCCTGGATGGACTATATGACCCCGGGGGAAATTCACCAGATGCTCGCCCACTCCAACGGCACCTGGACCTACGAAACGACCTTCTGGATGGCCCCCGGCGCCCCACCCTCCAAATCTACCGGCGTCACCGAAAATAAAATGATCCTCGGCGGCCGGTACCAGGAATCCGTACACAAAGGAAATATGGAAGGCATGGAATTCGAAGGCCATGGCCTCCTCGCCTACGACAACGGCAAAAAGATCTTCCAGAATGCATGGGTAGACAACATGGGCACCGGTATCATGATGCTCGAAGGTACCTGGAACGATGCCACACACGCCCTCACCCTCACCGGCAAAGCATATGACCCCATGGCAGGAAAAGATATCGAAATGAAAGAAGTCATTACCATCCAGGACGATGACCACCATACAATGGAAATGTACTACACCGGCAAAGACGGGAAAGAAGTCAAAAGCATGGAAATTCACCTGACAAGAAAGAAGTAATGAATGAGGGGCTGACCTAAGAGCCTGTTTTGACTTTTTAGTTCAGCCCCCTATCAACAAAAAAAGCCGCCCCTTCCGGAACGGCTCCTATTAAAAAACCTAAATTCTTTAGCTTATTTTTTCTACCTGCATGAAGTTCAGCTCTACTGGAGTAGCGCGGCCGAAGATCTTCACAGTCACTTTCAGTTTCTTCTTATCTTCGATCACTTCTTCGATAATACCATTAAAGTCATTGAATGGTCCATCGATGATCTTGATAGTTTCTCCGACGATGAAAGGTTCGCTCATGGTCAGTCCTGAATCAGACAGTTCATCAACTTTACCTAACATTTTATTTACTTCAGCTTTACGCAGGGCGATTGGCTTTTCTTTACCAAGGAAGTGAATAACACCGGAAACGTTACGGATGGATTGGATCACCTCATCGGTCATTTTACCATCTATAGCTTCGATCATCACATAACCAGGATAAAAATTCTTTTCGCGCATTACTTTCTTACCGGCCTGTACTTTATAAACTTTCTCAACAGGTAAGAAGATCTGTGTGATTACATTTCCCCAATCGGAACGACGCACCTCAATATCCAGGTATTCTTTTACCTTCTTTTCTTTTCCACTTACCACTCTCAGTACATACCATTTGGTATCCTGAGTCGGAACATTTGTTTCTTCTGCAGGGTTATTGGATGCTTCAATCATTATTAGAACATTTTATAGTACTGTGATAACACCACGTTTGACAGGGCATCCATACCCCATACAATGAGGGTAATCACCACAGTAGCGATCAGAACAATCATTGTTGAGGATTGCAGTTCCTGCCAGGTAGGCCAGGATACTTTATGCACCAGTTCATGATAGGATTCCCGGAAGTAATTTCTGAGCTTGTTCATTGGTTTAAAATTAACCGTTTGAAAACATGAAAGGTGAAAAGTGAATGGCGAATGAAATTCACAATTCACCTTTCACTTTTCACCAATTTTACACTGCACGGGCACAAGGATTCGAACCCTGATCAAAGGTTTTGGAGACCTCTATTCTACCATTGAACTATGCCCGTGTATAAAGCCATTAGCAGTTTGCTTATATAAAGACCGAAACCGAATTTACTAAAAAATCTGATTAACGGCTAGCTATTTGCGAATTGCTAATGGCTTTTATGCTGAAAAAAGTGATTACTTAACGATTTCAGTAACCTGACCAGCACCTACGGTACGTCCACCTTCGCGGATAGCGAATTTCAGACCTTTTTCCATAGCGATTGGAGCGATCAGTTTAACAGTCAGACCGATGTTATCACCAGGCATAACCATTTCAACACCAGCTGGCAGTTCAACCTCACCAGTTACATCCGTAGTACGGAAGTAGAACTGAGGGCGATACTTCTGGAAGAATGGAGTATGACGGCCACCTTCTTCTTTGCTCAGTACGTATACTTCACATTTGAATTCAGTGTGCGGAGTGATAGTACCTGGTTTAGTGATAACCATACCACGACGGATATCTTTCTTTTCAATACCACGCAGCAGCAGACCAGCGTTGTCACCAGCTTCACCTTCGTCGAGCAGTTTCTTGAACATTTCAACACCGGTACAAGTAGAAGTCAGTGGTTTTTCGATCAGACCAACGATTTCAACTGGTTCACCAACCTTGATTTTACCACGTTCGATACGACCGGTTGCAACGGTACCACGACCTGTGATAGAGAATACGTCTTCTACAGACATCAGGAACGGCAAATCAACCGGACGAGGAGGCAGAGGAATGTATTCATCTACAGCAGTCATCAGCTCTTCTACAGCAGCAACCCATTTCTCTTCACCAGCCAGCGCACCTGTAGCGGAACCCTTGATGATTGGAGTGTTGTCACCATCGTAGTTATATTTGCTCAGCAACTCGCGGATTTCCAGTTCTACCAGTTCCAGCAGTTCAGGATCATCTACCAGGTCAACTTTGTTCATGAAAACAACGATACGAGGTACACCTACCTGACGAGCGAGCAGGATGTGTTCTTTAGTTTGTGGCATTGGACCATCTGTAGCAGCAACCACCAGGATAGCACCGTCCATCTGCGCAGCACCAGTGATCATGTTCTTCACATAGTCAGCGTGACCTGGACAGTCTACGTGAGCATAGTGACGATTAGCAGTCTGGTATTCTACGTGTGCAGTGTTGATGGTAATACCTCTTTCCTTTTCTTCAGGTGCGGCATCGATCTCATCATATCCTTTCTTCTCAGCCAGACCCTTGCTTGCCAAAATATTTGTAATGGCAGCAGTTAAGGTAGTTTTACCGTGGTCAACGTGGCCGATGGTACCAATGTTTACGTGGGGTTTATCCCGCTTAAAGGTTTCTTTTGCCATTGTATTTTTTTTAGATGGTTTGTAAAGATTGTATTGATTGTGTTTTGTTAAAACGGTTTTACAAACTTGTACCGCTGATGAGAATTGAACTCATGACCATTACCGGCACAATTACCGGAAACCGCTCTTCCACTGAGCTACAACGAAATGTTGGATTCCGGACTATAAATGAATCCGCTTGAGCTGTTGAAGAGAATTGAACTCTCGACCTCTTCCTTACCAAGGAAGTGCTCTACCCCTGAGCTACAACAGCATTGTAATTACTTGCAAAGAACTTTATATCGCCCACCAGTCTTCCAGTTCCCTTCGAAACCAGTCTGAACGACGAACAATATTCATAAAGCTTTGGAGATTTTTTACCTGAACGGAACCAGTGTAATATTTCTGCAAAACTTTCCGCCCAAGGTTATCACGAAGCAAATTCGTAATTAACTATGAGCGGGAGACGAGGTTCGAACCCGCGACCTACAGCTTGGAAGGCTGTCGCTCTACCAACTGAGCTACTCCCGCATTTGTTAAAATAATATCAGAAAGAACTCATTGAATTGTCATGTCGCTCTCACTTTTCAGCCCCTCTTCTTAACAAAACTGTTCCGCCATTGCTATGGGCAAAGGCGGAACATTTGCACTTTGTGGGCAGGACAGGATTCGAACCTGTGAAGACGTAGTCAGCGGATTTACAGTCCGCCCCATTTGGCCGCTCTGGAACCTGCCCATTCTTTACTCCCGAAATACCTTACAAACCCTTCATCCGTTGCGGGACTCGTATTATTTTGTTTGCTTCGGAATTTCTCCGGAGCCACCAGAGGGATTCGAACCCCCGACCCACTGATTACAAATCAGTAGCTCTGGCCAACTGAGCTATGGTGGCATACCAAGTATATATCTGGTGTACTTATCTTAAGTGCTTCTTTCGCTGCTTTAGTAGCATCTCAGTCGCTTCGTTAAGAGGGTGCAAAAATAATAGTATTTTGTAACTTTCAAAATCTTTTTTTTCAGCACCCGTACTTTTTTTAGTACCTGATCGTTTGGGCTTAAATGCCCTACAGTAAAGAACTTTACTACCTTTGCCCGATCCCTTTTTTGTTTCGGGATGGCAAAGGTAGTAAACAGATTATTAATTCCAAAATATTTTTAAGGTTTTACTGAATTTTTTTCTCCTTAGTACGCTTAATCTGGTTAACGACGGAGTCAAAGGCGAGGTCAAAAGATTCTTCGAAGGATTTGCTTTCGTGCTTTACAAATAAGTCCTGGCGCGGAATGTGCACTTTTATCTCAGCTACTTTATCCTTAACCTGATGGGCTATTCCATCCAACTTTAAAAAAACTTCCACGCTGATGATCCTGTCATAAAAAGTGTTGAGCTTTGCTATTTTTTTGCTCACATGATCAATCAATTTGGAATCCGCATCAAAATGCACAGTTTGAATTTGAACGTTCATAGCACTAATTTTTTTTTAGTTATAACAATCTTGTACATGCTCGTAACATTACGTCATAGGCTTTCAATCAATTTTTTTAATGGCATGAGAGTGTACTGACTAATGAAAAACAACATACAAAGAACTCATTACTAATTTAGTGAATTAAGTGATTATTATCATAACCATTTAGTAATATTTTGTTAATATATAAATGCAGGAAAATCGAAAAAGGATTCATTGCATTTACCCCGGGCAAAAGATGCAGGCCGCCTTTGAATGGGAGAATGCAGACCTAGCCTTTCGGGTGCGCCTTCTTATACGCTTCCTTCAGCTTTTCTATCGTATTATGCGTATACACCTGCGTCGAAGCCAGGCTCGCATGGCCCAATAACTCCTTCACGGCATTTAAATCCGCCCCATTATTCATTAAATGTGTTGCAAATGTGTGCCGCAGTGTATGCGGACTTTTCTCACTGATCGTCGTAATCCCGTGCGCTGAGAGATAATGCCGCACCACCCGGTAAACATACTTTGGATATAATTTACGACCCGATTCCGGATGTACAAGTAACACATCCATATCAAATTCCGCCAGCTCCCGCTTCTTAGCATCCCTATATTCGTTCATTAGAGTAGCCAAAAGCGGGCTTATCGGTATGATCCGCTCCTTCCCCCCCTTCCCCATTACTTTAATCGTTAATCGGGATATATCTGCATTTACTGACTTCAATTCTATTAACTCTGACAATCGGATCCCCGTATGATACAATAACTCAAATATCATCCGATGCGTCTTCCCCGCCAGATCATCTCCAAAAATAACCTGATCCTCCCTCCCCTTCCGCATGCTCCGATTATCCTCAATCGCCTGCATCCCCTTTTCCTCAATAAAATGAGGTAAGCGGCTACCTGATTTAGGCGCCGTCACTTTCGTCATAGGGGTCTGGGTAATTTCCCCCTGCCGTAATGCGTATTTGAATAATGATTTGAGTGTAGAAACTTTCCGGTTAACAGTCTTCGCAATCATCCCTTCCTCCATCAATCCTGCCAGCCAGGTACGGACATGCAAATGCGATATGCCTGATAAGGACACATCGCCATATTGAGATCGTATAAAAGTGAAAAACTGGATAAGATCCTGCTGATAAGCAACAACTGTATGCGCTGAATAGCGCTTTTCAAGCTGTATATAAGCCAGGAAACGGTCTACTACCGGGGGTAATACTTCGCTCACACAAAAAAATTGATGATTGTAAAGTTACGAAAACCTTACAATCATCACATATTTTGCGTTGGAATTATCCGTAATCAGGTATTAAGCATCAAATTTACCTGTAGCCAGCTGCTGTTTGTAAACAGCTTTCAGCACTTGGGTACGACGCTTAACAGAAGGTTTAGTGAAAGATTGACGGCCTCTCAGCTGTAACAGTATACGCGCTTTCTCAAATTTCTTTTTGTACTTCTTGAGCGCCTTGTCAATATTTTCGCAATCTTTAGAATCGATAATTAACATATAAATACCTCTTTTTTTCAGGAAGGCAAAGATAAATCAATTAATTCAAAAAAAACAAACTAAACTTTGAATTTTATGCCTGCCTTCCGTCACCTCACTCCTCCACTTTTTTCCATAATTTCGTTTCATGTTTACAGGAATAATTGAATCATTAGGCGAAGTTATCACTACCAAACAGGAAGGTAGCAATATGGTCATCACCGTCCGCTCCTCCCTCACTCCGGAATTAAAAGTAGACCAAAGCATCGCCCACAATGGGGTTTGCCTTACAGTTACCCATATTGACAAGGACATCTACCAGATCGTAGCCGTCGCTGAAACCCTCCAGAAAAGCAATATCGGCCTGCTCAGCCCAGGTCAGCAGGTAAACCTGGAAAGAGCCATGGTATTTAATGGCCGCATCGACGGACACATCGTACAAGGCCACGTAGACGCCACCGGCGAATGCATTTCCTGCACCCCGCAAAACGGCAGCTGGGAATACCGCTTCCGCTTCCCTGCACAGTTCGCCGGCCTCATCGTGGAAAAAGGCTCCATCTGCCTCAATGGTATCAGCCTCACTGTTTTCAACGTGACCAACACCGAATTCAGCATCGCTGTCATTCCATATACCTACGAACACACCAATATATCAGCTGTCCAAGCCGGCAGTATCATTAACCTGGAATTCGATATCCTGGGTAAATACGTCGCACGGCAGAAAACGGTCAGTTAGGCCAATAAAAACGCACGTATGAAATTAACCTCCACCCTGGGCATCCGATACCCGGTGATCATGGCCCCCATGTTTCTGGTAAGTAACGAAGCTATGGTCAGATCCGCTATGGAACAAGGTATCGCAGGCACCTTCCCCTCCCTCAATTACCGCCACGAAGGAGAACTGAAAGATGTACTCGACCAGCTGAACCAACACCATTCCCTGCACCCGCAAGGTACCTATGGCGTGAACCTCATCGTTCAAAAAACGAACCCGCTCTACGCCAAACACCTTCAGATCTGTGCCGATGCCAAAGTACCCCTCTACATTACCTCCCTCGGCAGCCCTAAAGAAGTCATTGCCGCCGCCCATAGCTATGGCGCAAAAGTACTCTGCGATGTGACTAACCTGGCCCATGCCGAAAAAGCAGCACAGGCAGGCTGCGATGGCTTTATCGCCGTTACCGCAGGTGCCGGTGGCCATGCCGGCCCCTACCCCATGCACGTGCTCATCCCCTCCCTGCAAACCCATTTTCCCGGTAAACTGCTCGTGGCCGCCGGTGGCATCGCCCACGGCAACCAGATAGCCAGTGCCCTCCTGCTGGGCGCCGATGGCGTATCTATAGGCACCCGGTTTATTGCCAGCCACGAAGCCTCCGTCAGCGATGAATACAAAAACGCCATCCTCCAATACGGCATGGACGACATCGTACTCACCGAACGCCTCTCCGGTACCCCCTGCAATATCATCAATACCCCCACCGCCCGGAAAATAGGATATAAACAAAACTGGTTCGAAAAACTACTCAATAACAATTCCCGTACCCGCAAATACTTCAAAATGCTCGTTCAGCTCCGGGGAATGAAAAAACTGGAACAAGCCGTAAAACCCGGTAATTATCAACAATTATGGTCCGCCGGCCAGAGCGTTGAACTCGTTAATGAAATTAGTAGCGTCGCCGAAATCGTGCATACCCTGGTGAACGAAACCAGGATCGCCCTGAACTCCGGGAAAGATATCAGCACCAACTTCTAATCTTCCATCTACATTCCTGCTTAAGTCTACCCTTTGCCCATGTTGACAAGGGCTAAGATTCGCTCGCTCTTCATCACTTCTCCGCCACCAATTCGTCACTTGTATATCACCTCTATATCCAAAGGATAATGAGGTGATATACAGGTGTACTTATAATGTATTTATAATGAACTACATGAACAAAAGACGCACTATAGACTACCCAGATCCTTCTCAATGTTTGGAACGATTTTTTATACCTTTCTCCTATGAAATCATTCCTGACCATCTTATTTACCAGCCTTAGCTCCCTAGCCCTCTGCCAGCAAAAGGAAGTCAAAGCCATCAAAGCCATCTACGATTCCAGCTCCCTGCCCGAACTTTATAACAAAATTCCCATTGGCCTCTCCATCTCCTACGCCAACGGCGAGGTAAGGAATACCCCCGGGTTCCTGCGCGGCAATTACAACTGGAACCGTATCAAAGTCGTTCCCAGCAGCGGTACCTTCCAAAATGGCTACCTCCTGCTGGACAGAAAAGCCCTGATCTCACAGAACTATACCATCCACCTGACCATTACAGGCACAGAGATCCCACAGTCTATGACTGCAGACATATTACTCCCCAAACTGGAGAGCATCCGGTTTCACCACTATGCCGACAGCCTGAAACGGGGCTTCCGCTATTATTTAAATGTTGAAGGAATCTATAGCTCAGGTAAGATATTTCCGCTGGATACCAGCGCCCTGAGCTTCGAAGTAAGTGAGGGAAAATTATTAGGGCAGGACCTGCTGATTAACAACAATGAAACTTCCATACAATCCATCAATGCAACAGCTACCTACAAAAATGATGAGCGCCTGAAAGCACTCACCACTATCCCGGTAAAAAAATTAAATGAGTGAGCGTGATTTCAGCTCCAGGTATTTGTTGATCAGGTGCAAACTCAATTGCTGCGGCGTTGTCAACAGCGAAAGAATTCCGTATTGTGCCAGTTCACGCACCATCTGCTTCTTTTCATAAGCAAATTTCTGCGCTATCACCTGCCTGTATATGTCTTCGACTTCTATAGCCGTATCCTGGGTAATTTTCTTCAATTCCGTATTCTCAAAGAATACCACCAGCAGTAAATGGTACTTTGACAGGCGGCGTAAATAAGGCAACTGCCTGTGTAAGGCGGATAAAGATTCAAAATTGGTAAACAACACAAGCAGGGACCGCTGGTTCAATTGACTACGCAATGTAATCACCAGTTTTTCATAATCACTCTCCTGCCACTGCGTTTCCTGTGCATACAGGGTATCCAGAATCTTATTCAGCTGTACTTTCTTACTACTCGCCGGCAATACGTCTACCTGCTGTTCCATCAGGGTTACCAGGCCTGCCTTATCTCCTTTTTGTAAGGCAATATTGCTGAACACCAGCGATGAGTTGACCGCATAATCCAGTAATGTCATGCCCTCAAAAGGCATCTTCATCGCCCTGCCTTTATCAAGTATACAATAGATCTGCTGTGACTTCTCCTCCACATAGTTATTCACCATCAATCCCCCCCTGCGGGCAGTCGCTTTCCAGTTCACCCTTCTTACATCATCCCCTCTCACATATTCCTTGATGTGATCAAACTCCATGCTCTGGCCAATCATCTTCTTTTTATGTACCCCCATTTCTCCCACACGATCATCGAATGTATACAACTCGTAATTGCGTAACTGCAAAAATGAAGGATATACTTTCACCGTCTCCTCATTCTCTTTCACAATACGCCTTTGCACAAATCCAATCGGGCTTTTCACAAATGAATTGGTATAACCAAACCGGTACTCTCCTCTCTCCACCGGGCGTAATATGTATTCCACTACTTTTGCCTCCCCGGGTTTCACCATTGTTTTCCGCCTGAAATCTCTCAGCTGGAACTGCAGCGGTAATTCTTCGATAATAGTTACGAATACAGGAAAATTGAAATTGTTCTTCACATGCAACCGAACCGTGTTGTCATCGCCGTTACTGAAGCGCTGCGACATCTCCCTGCTTACAGGAAATGGATCACTGCCTGCTGTAAAAAGGAAGAACAGGTCTACCAGCAACAATAATCCCAACCCTGCTGCGAGGAACAAGGCTATGGGATACAGCAGCGGGAAAAAATAAGCCAGTATAAAAAACAGTGCCAGTGCACCAATAATCGTATACAGGCGGGTAGTAAAGAATAATGCCAGATATGTTTTCTTCATATTACCTCGGTACTTCTACAGCTTTGATGATCTGGGCGATCACTTCATCGGTTGTGATGCCTTCCATTTCACGCTCAGGTGTCAGCATGATACGATGACGCAATACATGTGGCAGCATATTCACAATATCATCCGGTGTTACGAAATCACGATTGTTGATTGCCGCAGTTGCCTTTGCACAGTTCATCACGGCAATGGATGCACGCGGAGATGCGCCCAGGTAAAGAGAAGCATTCACACGGGTTTCCTGTGTTAAGGCAGCAATGTAATGCAGCAGTTTATCTTCGATATGCACGCTTCTTACCATTGCCTGGAACTCGATGATCTGGCGGGCAGTCACCACCTTATCCACCATCTTCGTCAGATCAGTGAGGCCATTGAACCGGTGCATGGCATGCAGCATGGTGATCTCTTCATTCAATGAAGGATATTTCACTTCGATCTTAAAGAGGAAACGATCCAGCTGTGCTTCCGGCAGGCGATAAGTACCTTCCTGCTCGATCGGGTTCTGTGTAGCCACTACCATGAATGGAGCCGGCAAAGGATGCGAGATACCATCATTGGTGATTTGCCTTTCTTCCATCACTTCGAACAGGGCCGCCTGGGTTTTGGCTGGAGCACGGTTGATCTCGTCGATCAATACCAGGTTGCTGAAAACCGGGCCCCGCTTATATTCAAAGTTCCTGGTGTCAGGATTGAATACGGAGGTGCCCAATACGTCAGCAGGCATAATATCTGGTGTGAACTGTAACCTGGAAAAATCTGCATCAATACACCTGGCCAGCAGTTTTGCTGTCAGTGTTTTTGCTACACCAGGTACGCCCTCGATGAGTACATGCCCCTGTGTCAGCAAACCGGTGATGAGCAGGTCCACCATTTCATGCTGACCGATAATTACTTTTCCTATCTGTTCCCGTATTGCATTTACACCCTGGTGCAATGCAAAGAAATCTGTACGGGGATGAAATGTAGTTTCCTCCATTATTTAGTATTTAAATAAAACGCCTGTATTTTACTGTAAAAATCCTTCAGGGTTGCATCTGAAACTTTATCTGCAAGCAGTATAAAATGGATGCTGTCTATAATCCCTTCTACTTCTGCCAGGGGCACCCCTGCTTTATGTGATAAGCGACGGATAAATTCATCGTCCATCGAATTTGTATTCAGATAGTATTTTGTACGGATAAATTCCTGCCATTGTAAGGTGATCTTTCTCACCAGGTTTACGTTGTTATGTTGCTGGTAATACAACTGCCCCAGGGCCTCTACGAATTCCAGTGAGTTATTGGTCAGCACTTCTTTATCAGGAATGATCCGCTGTCTTCTTTTACTTTCAAAAAGCGCATACAGCAGCATTAACAATACCAGCAGCCATAACGCCCAGCGCAGTGCAGGATAGCGCATCAGCACACTCCACTGGCTGAATTCTCCCTTTTGCGGATACTCATGATACTTATAAAATTCATCCCAGTACACAGCGGAATAACCGTATGTATAAGCGGCCACTTTCTCCAGTGAATTGAGATTCTTTTTATACATCAGGAAATAGTTCGTCAGCATAGAAGGCTGCAGCAGCAAAAAGACCTGCCCCTTACCTACTTCAATCCTTACAAAGTTTGGCCTGTTCCAGCGATCAGTACCAAGGATCGTGGTTCTCGCCGTATCCAGGCGGGTGAAATAACGCCCTTCCGGAATAGAGTCTCTTGCATATACGGTATCAGGTGCCAGTGCAGGATTTACAAAGTGTTCTTCTGTACGGAGCCTTCCAAAAATATTGGAAGGATAACGATCAGCCATTTTTGTATATAACCGGCTAAGGAGAACGCTATCCAGATCAATTGAAGCGATGAATAACTGGTTGCCCCTGTTCACAAATTCCATCATGGAATCCACATCCTCAACAGTTGTAAACAAGCGCTTCGCCACCAGGTAATAAATAACCCCTTCACCGCTACGCAGGGTCTCATCTTTCTTAGCGCTTAGCGCAAATGGTTTGGAAACTACGCTGGGATGGCCGCCATCATAAAATGAGGGCAGTGATTCGAACATGACATAACACCCACCCGGATCCTTATCCTTATTAGAGAATGTTTGCTTTTCCAGTTGCAGGTCTTTATCCCATGATAACGACTGCAAATTGACAGCTATTATTATGATGAGAAATAATAGTAAGAATACTGAAGCGATGATTATTCCAATCGTTTTTTTCACCGGATATAGCCTAATTCGTTCAAAAATTGTTTGAACTGCCCCTGGATAGTAGAGAACTGGTCACCACTCACGGGCACTTCACCGTACCATATATATTCGTAGTCTACAGTTAGTCTGGCAAAAAGTTTATGCCACGGGGTCTGCGATAAACTACGCAGGTAAGCAGCATTTGTTTTCTCCTTACTGTATTCAATGATCTGTTTATCGGCCAGGATCCTGATGGTCTGCAGGTACATGAGCCGCACCGCCAACCTGAGTTTGCCTTCTGCAATGGCCTGTTGAATTTGCGTTTCGTAAGCTCCTGCATCATGCTCTACCTCTGTGAGCAGCACCTCTTCTTGCACCTTTGCTGATTTACCCCGCTTAAACTCATACCCGTTTCTGCGGAGGTAAACAAAAATTGCCGCCCCCATCGCAACGAGAATGATAAGTACGATCAGCCACCAGGAGTATTTGAAGAAATACATGAGCCCCATCACAATGGCATTCAGCCATCTGAAATCAGAAGGTTTTTTGGGCGGACGCTGATGATACACCAGGTCCTTGTCCTTTCTAAATTTATCTTTTACTTCAGCAGGTACTTTCCTGAGCAGCAAAGCAGATGCATCATCATAATCATCTATCGTATCTGCATCCATTGGAACTGTCCTGTCGTAGAGGTAGGTGGCAGTAGCCGGTGCCTCGGCAGTATCGATATCTGCCGTTACGGGCGGAATAAGGACATCCCTCAATTGGGTGCTGTCCAGTTCAATTTCCTGGGCGAATAAGCCGCCGGGCCATAGTAAGAATACGATCAGTAATACTTTCAGTCCTTCCCTCATTTCACAGGTTTTATAACTTTGCCGGCTTCATTTAGTCTGAATCCCCTGTTGTATACCATCCTGGGGTATACCACGAAATAACCTACTATAAATGCCAGGGATAGCCCCAGGATACTAATGCTCATGTACATGGGCATTTTGGTATGCCGGGTCACAAATCCTTCCAGGAAGGCAGCAGTGAGGAATATTGGTACCAGGCAAACTAACATTTTTACTGCATCCCGGGCTGTTTTCTTCAGGGCATCCATGCGCTTGCGCGTACCGGGAAAGATGAGGCCACTTATCATGACCAGGCCGGCAGCCCCTGCAATGATGATGGAAGAAATTTCCAGTGTACCATGGATCCAGATCACCAATACTGATTTCAGGCCCAGCCCTTTGGCAAAAAACATATATTGAAAGGCGCCCAGCATCACCCCATTTTTCATGAGGAGGTACAAAGTGCCAATACCGGCAAATGCGCCACCTATAAAGCACAGAAAGGCCACATAGATATTGTTGTAGGCTATCTCCAGGAACATCACCAGCTCATTTCCATTTCCATACACGCCAAAGGGATCGCCGTTGCTGATATTCCGTTCTGTCATACTTACATATTCATCGCCCAGCACACCTCTTACAAAAGTTTCGTCGCGTGCGGCAGAAAATGCGCTCATGACACAGAATAACAGAAAAAATATTGCGGTGAATAACAATAATCGATGATATTTACGGAAGATGAGGGGCAACTCGTAAACAAAGAATTTCAGGAAACGGCCATCCTTTTCCTGCCTGTTCCCGTAGATCCGCTGGTAAATGTCCGCCGCCAGACTATTGATGTAACCTGTGACCTTGCTAAAACTGTAGAATGTTTTGGCATACGCCAGGTCATCCAGTAAACTGGTAAACCGTGCAGCCATTTCATCCGGATCCTCGGTTGGTTCCTGCTGATATTCTTTCCAGCGGGGTAAATTTTTCTTTATAAAAGTAGTCTCTCGCATGGGTTGTCCATTATAACAAACATATACATTAATTAGTAAATTTGTACATGGCTAATGTAAAAATACCTACATCCTTCAATATAGAGCTGGAATTTGAAACGGCCAATATCCTGATACGTTTTTTCGCATGGTTCATCGACCTGCTTATCAGAATCGCCTTCGTAATTGCCATCTATGTGACCTTCAGCAGGCTTAACTTTTCGGCTGATACCGAGATTGTGATGTACATTCTCTTTTGTGCCCTTCCCATTTCGTTGTATTATTTATTGTTCGAAATTACGATGAATGGGCAATCTCCCGGCAAAATGTTACTTGGTCTGAAAGTGAGAAGCATGACAGGTGGCAAGCCAAGTATCAGTCAGCACCTGATCCGCTGGTTATTCCGCTTGCTCGAAACTCCCTGGGGAATATTTTTCCTGAATGGTGCAGTACCTATTATTGCCATGGTACGTTCCCGTTATGACCAGCGCCTGGGCGATGTGGTAGCTGGTACGATTGTGGTCAATACCAGGCACAAGACCAGTATACAGGATACCATTTACCGGGATATGTCTTCCATGAATTATGAACCTCATTTTCCCCAGATCCTTCGCCTGTCTGACAGAGATATGAACAAGATCAAGTCATTAATGGACCAGGCTATTAAGTCTGGCAACCAGGACCTGGTAGCCCGGGTAGCAGAAAGGGTAAAAGAAGTATTGGTGATCGAAACAGAGATGGGGCATTTCCAGTTCCTGGAGACCGTTCTCAACGATTACAATTACTACACTACCCGGTAAAACTCAGAAGGGAATCAGTTTTATTTCCTGCTGGCCTGTGGCCAGGTGAAAATGAAACTGATTTCCTGGCTAACAAATTACCGTGTGATTAAGTCTGCTTTACTGACAACAGTAGTATTTGACCACTTGTCATGCCATGGAGTTTGTGCGAAACCAGACCATGCCTCAAATGGCACGATACGGGAATAGCTCCTGGCAAATACATTTCCCCAGTCCAGCTGAGCGCCGTCTGTACGGATAGCTGTTGAACCGGTAACCAGTTTTCCAATAGTTTGTCCTTTTGTAAGCCCTTCCATCAATACGAAATACAGGGGTCTGATAACCCAAAAGAGCAGGCTCGTTGTGAAAGTAACAGCTCCCTGCTCATTGAGCATCTCGAAGGCACCTCCGGATGCTTCTACCAGGCTATAGCAAACAAGTATTGTAAAAAGGTATGACATGATGTAGTCAATCAGGAAATTTGCAAAGCGGACGCCACGGTCAACGGGTGGGGGTACTATCTTTTCATCGAAGTCTTTCAGGATATCCCCCTCAGGCATAACATTCATAACAATGTAGATTTAAAAGGAACTGCCGGTCCTGTGAGCAACCGGCAGCAGATCAATATGGCAAAAAAACAACAAAAAACAATTATAATGCAGGCTTACCAATGCTCTCAATCTGGTCGTCCAGTGTAGCATCTCCGTTTGGCCCTCTGTATTGGATTGTTTTGTCAAATGCAAGGATCGCATAGAATATAATAGGGAGGAACATGAGGCCGACAGCGAAACCGGAACTCTTTCCGAAATTTCTTGCCAGTGCCAGTGAACCACCGATCCATACGATGAAAATACCCACGATGGCAGCGGGTGTATAAACTAACAATATCCAGGTCCATGGTTTACCCATGATTTTGAAGAGGACAAGCAGGTTATAAATAGGTACCAGTACTGCCCAACCTGGCTGTCCTGCTTTTTCATAAACTTTCCACTGCACAATAATGCCGAAAATCAAAAAAGCGAACATGGTTAAGAAAAAACCAACGCCAAACATAGCAAATATGGCACTTGGGCCATCATTGTAAATTGGATCCATGAGGTTACATGTAATTTTTAGGTGAAAGGTTAATTTTTAACAAAATAAATATTCTTTTTAAAAAATATATAACAAAGTATAATATTTTTTTCAAATAACATAGGATAAGGATACTCATTAAACTATTACTGAAATCCAACTGCTGTATAGGTGAGTCTCAAACATATGCTACATCGACAATTTCGTCCCGAACCCTGACTTTATATTGTCCAAAATACTGCATTTTTTAAGATTTTCATAGAAACTTTTAAAATATGTTTGGAAGTTGATACAATTGTTCTACCTTTGCACCCGGCAAGGCTTATACGACCAGCTCCTGCTGAACTCCCCCAGGACAGGAATGTAGCAAGGGTAGGCGGTTGTAGCGGTGCGATGTAAGTACCTTGCCTTTTTTTTATCTTATTCCAGGTCATCAGGCGCTCGTCAATAGCTGATTGTCACTATTCTCTTCATACGAATGGCCTGTGTGGTATGACCCAAGTAATCCTCAGCTTTTTATTTATTGATTTCAAATTTAAGATTCATCTATAGTGGTATGGGTCTATATTTGCAATACTTTATGCTTGACAATGTGTTAATTGTTGCATAACTTACTTCGTTGAACTAATTACAAAATCATACTAAATACATTTCACCATGAAATTCTTCATAGATACAGCGAATCTGGCTCAGATCAAAGAAGCGCACGACCTGGGTGTACTTGACGGCGTAACCACCAACCCTTCCCTGATGGCAAAAGAAGGTATCAAAGGTGAAGCGAATATCCTGAAACATTATGCAGACATCTGCGAACTCGTAGACGGTCCTATCAGTGCAGAAGTTCTTTCCACTGATTTCAAATCAATGGTGGAAGAAGGTAAGAAACTGGCTGCTATTCACCCAAACATCGTGGTGAAAGTACCAATGATCAAAGACGGTGTTAAAGCACTGAAATATTTTACTGACAACGGTATAAAAACTAACTGTACACTGGTATTCTCTGCAGGTCAGGCGATCCTGGCTGCTAAGGCTGGTGCTACTTTTGTGTCTCCATTTATTGGTCGTATCGATGATTCATCATGGGATGGCGTTGAGCTGATCGCTCAGATTGCCCAGATCTATAGCATCCAGGGTTTCAAAACTGAAATTCTCGCAGCCAGTATCCGTAACGCACTCCACATTGTAAAATGTGCGGAGGCCGGTGCTGATATTTGTACCTGTCCACTGGATTCAATCCTGGGTCTGCTGAAACACCCGCTGACTGACATCGGTCTGGCTAAGTTCCTGGAAGACGCTAAGAAAATGTAGTATACTTTTAGATGGTATATAGTCCCCGGTGTAGTAATACATCGGGGATTTTTTGTTTCTACAGACCAAGCCAATTGTAGAAATCTGAGACGCCTGGGGCTGTCTTTGAATTATTTAAACAACACCCAATAAATTCCTTCATTAAACTTTCATTTTTTTCTGAAAGTTTTATAACTTTGATATGCATTTATAAACTCCGGCGTTTAAAAACACAGTGCCTACCCCGATTGGCATGCTATTTCTCTTCTATAATTCATTGATCGCTAAATGTTGTTTTTATGATTCAGCCGAACGTTCCGGAAACAGGATTACCCCGCGTTGTTATTGTTGGAGGAGGTTTTGGAGGTATTAATATTGCTAAACAATTGAAAGGAGTGCCTGTACAAGTGGTGCTTCTTGACAGGAACAATTATCACTTATTTCAGCCTTTACT
This sequence comes from Chitinophaga sancti, assembly GCF_034424315.1. Lineage (GTDB taxonomy): Bacteria > Bacteroidota > Bacteroidia > Chitinophagales > Chitinophagaceae > Chitinophaga > Chitinophaga sancti. The sequence continues at coordinate 6,589,192 of NZ_CP139972.1, read as the reverse complement.
ATACCAGGTATCTACTGCAGGCCTCGAAACGGATAGCATTGCGTTCCCACTCCGCGGCATCTTCAAGCACCAGAAAAATTTTTATTTCCGCATGGCGGAAGTAACAGGCGTACGCCCTGCCGGGAATATACTGGAAACCAGCATAGGGGAACTGCATTATGATTACCTGATCTTTGCCACCGGTAGTACCACCAATTTCTTTGGCAACAAAGCAATAGAACAAAATGCTATCGGTATGAAATCGCTTATCGAAGCGGTACAGATCCGTAACTACGTGATCAAACAATTCGAGGAGAGCCTGCTGCTGCGTGAACCTGAAGAAATACAGGCCAAACTGAACTTCGTGATGGTAGGCGGAGGCCCTACAGGCGTAGAGCTGGCAGGCGCTTTCGCAGAATTACGTAAGTACATTATGCCGAAAGATTATCCTGAACTGCCGATATCGCTGATGAAGATCTACCTGGTGGAAGGTAGCCCACGCGTACTGAACGGGTTTAGTGAACAGTCTTCCCAAAAAGCGTTGGATGGTTTACACAAACTGGGTGTGAATGTCATCCTCAATACATTTGTAAAAGAATATGATGGTGAGACACTGATCCTCAGTAACGGGGAAAAATTACAAAGTAAATCCCTGCTCTGGGCAGCAGGGGTGAAAGGGGTGCCGGTGAGCGGTATCCCGGCTGACATTGTTGTTGCCGGAGGACGTATTACCGTGAATGAATTTAACCAGGTAAAAGGATATGAGAATATCTATGCGGTGGGTGATATCGCACAGATGGTGAATGATCCCGAACGCTTCCCTAAAGGTTATCCAATGGTAGCACAGGTGGCGATTCAGCAGGGTGTGAATGTGGCACGTAATATCCGATCTATTAGCAAAGGGCAGCCAGCTGCGGTTAAGCCATTTAAGTATAAAGACCTGGGTAGTATGGCGACTATTGGTCGTAATAAGGCTATTGCAGAATTCTTTGGGATGAGGATCAGTGGGTATTTTGCATGGATTGTGTGGATGCTGGTGCACCTGATGAGTTTATTAGGATTCAGGAATAGGCTGGTGGTGTTTACGAACTGGTTGTACCGGTATTTTACTTATGACAGAGGTACGAGGATTATTATTAAAAGAGGGGCATCGAATATTGTAAAACTGAGACAAACAGTACAATAAATATTTGGCCTGCATTAAACAAAAAAACGCTGATACCTTGGGTATCAGCGTTTTTTGTTTAATGCCGTAACTTACCTGTTTAATTTTGAATTTAAGGTTACTGTAGACACCAACTCATCATACCTCCCTCCCAGATCTCTATAATATAACAGGATCGTATAATTATTCTCCGTCTCCCACCAGTCACCCTCTGTCTCAGCAGTACCCGGCCTTGCATCCGGATCCCTGGTATCTAACAATGCATATTCATAATTATAAAAACCCTGCTTCAAAAACATTGTTCCCTCATAAGCCCTTGTCTGCGGATTATACACCATTTTACTCCCATCATTATACTCATAATTCGTCATCTCCCCTATCAGGTACAGATCATACCCTGCATAAGGCTCCGGTGCCGGATAAGTAAAATGCGTAGTCGCATAATCCCCCTCATAAAAAGGATCATAGTTATCAATCGTTGCCAAAAAATACATCCCATTATAATCCTTCACATAAGAATACATCGTATTCCCTCTTGGATAGTCCGGCATCACATATACATCCGTTCCATCAGTATGATATTCAGAACGCTTTACCCGCTCCGTCTGCAGGCGAAAACTTCGCAGATCAATCCATCTCCACTCCTTCCCTGCCGGGAACTGCACATCCAGCTCCGCATTGTACTCAATCGTATTCCCCTTTATAAACATCGGCTTAGGATTGACAATCGGGAAATCCCACCGGTAGTTCTGCAGGATCACCACCTTTAGCTGATCAAAAGGATTCACCACATTCAAGCCACCTGTACTTACTACGAAATTCACTTTCTGGTTTATCTTGAACACCTTCGGTGATACTGGTTGCTGTATTACACCACTCAATCCGCCCTTATTGCTCACCACCAGCAATCGCTTTGTAAATGCCAGCTGTGAGGTATCACTGTCCAGGTACACCTTCAGCAGGTAATTACCCGCCTTGATCGGCATACAGTTCGCATTCGGCAATGAGGCAGTGTAATGTGTATATCTCACCAGTGCTACACTGGAAAATTTATAACTCGTAATCCTGTTCTCGGAAAATCCTCTCAGGTACTCCAGTTGATTGATATTGACAGGTGTCCAGTCATAATTACACAATTGCAGGGTGTAATAGTAGTCCTTGACATCCGCATCCAGGTCATCAAATGACAGATCCACGGCATCACCTCCATTCAGAGAGATAACAGGGAAGGCTGTCTGGTCTCCGGCCTGGTTCAGCTTTACAGATCTGATATTGTTATAGTAAATGTGACCAGGTCCGTAGGTGTTGTCCTGTGCTACTGCCGGTAAAAAGAATAACAGCAGCCCGATTACAGGTATACAGAAGTAGGGCTTTATCATCATAACTTAGTTCTATATGGAATGGTTAAGGTACGATCTTTTCGCCGGCTAGCGGCAAACCGGCCCTTTTAGTTGATGTAACCCATTCCCATTTTCTACCCAAAAGATCGGACAGCGGCCTGCCGCGTTTTTTTCTACCCTCAAAATGGCGGATTCTCTCCTTTTAGCCATGCAAAAAATTGATACATTTGTCTCATGCGTTTATCATCATTCATTGCGAAACGGATCGCTTTCAACCGCTCCGGCTCTTTTTCCAGGTTCATCATCAACATTGCCGTGATAGCCACCGCTATCAGCGTAGCTGTAATGATCCTGGCCATCGCATTGGTAAACGGTTTTCAAATTACCATCCAGCAAAAGATCTTCAGTTTCTGGGGGCATATGCACATTAACCAGTACCAGCCAAATGCCGGCCCTCTCACGGAACAGATCCCCTTCGATTCGGATACCAGCATTGTCAGATACCTGAAAAATGTAAGTGGCATCAATACCGTCAATGCATATGCCACCAAATCAGCCATCATCAAAGGAGAAAAAGACCTCTCCGGCGTGATTTTCAAGGGCGTGGACAGTCATTATAACTGGACACATCTCCAGCAGTTTATGCAGTCCGGCAATATCATTCACTTCAACGATAGCAGCTATGCCCCGGAAATCATTATTTCCACTACCATGGCCAAAGAATTGCGCCTGAAAGTGAACGATCCGCTGATCATCTATTTCATCCAGGGTGCAGGCCTCCCGCCCAGAGCCAGAAAACTCAGGGTAACAGGCATCTATAAAACGGCAGTGGAGGAATATGATAAGACCTACGTGATTGGTGACCTGGAACTGATCCGCAAACTAAATAACTGGCCGGCGGGCAGTATAGGCGGCTATGAAGTATTTATTGACGATTACCATAAGATGGATGAAACTGCGGAAGCCTCTCTGAATGGCATTCCTGACAAACTCTTTCTCCGCACGATAAGGGATATCTATCCAAATATATTTGACTGGCTGGCACTGCAAAATCAAAGTGAAGCCATCATTCTCATCATCATGACCATCGTGGCAGTTATCAACATGATCACCGCTATCCTGATCCTCATTCTCGAACGTACTAATATGGTGGGCATCCTGAAAGCCCTTGGTATGCGCAACAGCAGGATCCAGCAAATCTTTATTTACCAGGCAGCCTATATTGTGCTGGCGGGGTTGATCATCGGGGATATACTGGGGGTAGGTCTGGCCATCCTGCAAAAGACGACCGGGTTTATAAAGCTGGATGAGGAAAGTTATTACATGTCTGCTGCCGCTATCGATCTGCATTGGTACCAGGTACTGCTCATCAATATGGGTACTTTTGCGGTGTGCCTGTTAATACTGACTATACCGGCGATGGTTACACGGAAAATCACGCCTGTGAAAGCTTTACAATTTAAGTAAGTCATTTATACAGCTGTTATACAAAGCTCTTCCGCTGAAGGCATTACAATTTAAATAAGCAACCTCCCACAAATGATCCCCGCTGCCACACCGGCATTCAGAGACTCAGCACCACCCAGCCGGGGAATGGTCAGTTTATGCGTACAAGCCGCAATCACCGCATCACTCAGGCCCTTCGACTCATTACCGATGAGGATCATCCCCTCTGCCAGTTTGGAGAAAGTAGTAATATCTGTACCATGCAGGGTTGCCGCATAAGAAGGCACTTCTTCTTTTTGTAATAATGACAGGAGATCCGTTTCAATGATATTGACCCGGGCTATGCTACCCATGGTAGCCTGTATGGTTTTAGGGTTATACACATCCACACAATCCGGTGTGCAGATCAGCTGTTTAATGCCGAACCAGTCGGCTATACGGATCAGGGTACCCATATTTCCGGGGTCCTGAATAGTTTCGAGTGCGAGCGATACCTGGCCTTTCAGTACCAGGGGCGCTGCCGGGGGAATATCCACCAGGGCCAGGGCCTGATTGGGAGTTGTAAGTGCAGAAAGTTGTTTCAGCACATGTGCTTCTACTTCAATAACAGGTACTTTGCCCTCCAGGAGCTGTTCATGCCCGCTGATCCACTCCTTTGTAGCATACACTTCTCTCACCACCATCCCTCCGGACACCAGTTCAGGAACGATCTTATCACCTTCTGCTATGAACTGGCCAGATTTTTGACGGTATTTTTTATGCTGTAATGATTGAATATACTTAATTTGCGCCTTTGACAACATAGGGCCAAACCTACATGAATTCTTTTAATCGGCAAAGCCACAGAGGTGAAGGTTCTATGTACGTCATGGAATTCTTGCTATAAACAATAAACATTGTATTGACTTGATGCAGCGGCCTCCCATTCAGAACTTTCTTGTTTCAATTATAACCATACTGGTGCTGGCCGCCTGTTCCAATACTAAATACCTGCAAAAAAATCAGCAGCTCTACATTCAGAACAATGTGAATGTAAAAGGAGACGCTACCTCCAACGAAAGGCAGGATCTCCATGTTTCCCTTACTTCCAAACAGCTCATGCTGCAGCAGGCCAATACCTCCTTTCTCGGTATCCGCTTCAAAGTATGGCTCTACAATCAAAAGAATAAAGAGAAGAAATCCAACTGGTTCTGGAACCTTATGCTTTCCAAGCGCAACCTGGAAGAACCTGTTATTTACGATTCCATCAAAACAAAGGAATCTGTAAAAAGGATGCTTAGCTACCTGAATAACCAGGGCTACTTCTACGCGACTGTGGATTATAAAGAAACTACCAAACGCCAGAAAACTTCCGTTATCTACAATGTGAATACCGGGAAGAACTTCGTGATCAACCGCATTACTTACGAAGTGCCCGATTCTAACATCCTGAAACTGGTGCTGGACAATGAGAAGCTTTCTCTCATCAAAACCGGCATGTCTTACAAGCAGGAATTGCTGGGCAGTGAAAGGGAAAGACTGATGCGCATCGTACGCAATGCAGGCTACTACAAGTTTGACAGGGATGCGATCGAGTTTGAGATAGACACCCTGCATAAAACGCTCTTCCGCAACCTCATGAACCCTTTTGAAGGGATCATCAACGTATATAACGAAAAGAAAGGACAGGATAACCCGAAAATGGATATCGCTGTCAAAATCAGGAACCCGGACGATACCAGCTCCCACTACCAGCAATATCACCTGGATAGTGTGTACGTATACCCGGATTATCCCAGCTACGGCAATACGAACGATACTTTATTCAAACGCCTGGTACGCAATGACCTGATCATCCGCTACCGTCAGAATATGTTCAAACCCAGTGTGATCCAGCGCTCCATCAGCCTGCACAATGGTGACCTCTATTCCCAGCAAAAAACCAACGACGCCATCAGCCACCTTTACGACCTGGGTGCATGGCAGTTCGTGACCCTGCAGTTCAGGGAGAGCAAAATTAAACCCAATACACTGGAGACCTACCTCTTCCTGGCGCCTAAGCGTAAACAGGAACTGGGGGCCAACATTGAGGTGAGTACTTCATCTGACTACCTGCTGGGTAGCGGTATCAGCCTGAACTATAAACACCTGAATGTAGGCCGTTCTGCCACTCAGCTCAATATCAGCCTGAACGGCGGTATCGAACTAATACGTAACCTGGGAAGCTGGGCACTGCAATCACAGGAGATCGGTGGCCAGGTGAGCCTCATCTTCCCACGATTCATCACGCCTTTCCATATTGCGTCTAACCGTACAGGGGTTAAAACCCGCCTGACCGCTGGTATTGACTACCTGACCCGTACTGACAAGTTTTATATCTCCAACATCAATGCTTCCTTTGGCTATGAGTGGAAGGAGTCTGCATACAAAACCTGGAAAGTAAATCCTATTGCGCTGAACTACCTAGGGGTAAACCTGAACCAGACCTTCAGGCAGAATACGGTTGAAAAAAATCCTTACCTGAAACGCAGTTTTGAGCCGGCTTTCATCGGTGGGGAAAACGTGACGTACACCTATAGCAATAATGACCTGCTGCATAAACTGCACAATTCCTTTTTCAGGGCGAATATCGAAGAATCCGGTGCATGGCTGAATGGGATCAATAGCCTCATGAATTCGGCATTTGGTACCAGCAATGACCTGGAATCGCTCACCAATATGGAGATTGCCAACTTCATAAAAATGGAAGCAGATTATCGTCATTACTGGAACCTGACCCCGCATACCACACTGGCAACCCGTATTTATGGCGGGGTGGGTATTCCTTATGGTAAGTCAGATGTAATGCCTTATATCCGCCAGTTTACAGCAGGTGGTCCGAATAGTATCCGTGCATGGAGACTGCGTACCCTGGGTCCTGGTACATTTAAAGACAGTTCTGAAACTGCCAGCACTTTCCCGGATCAGACGGGTGATATGAAGCTGGAAGGAAATATTGAATACCGGTTTGATTTATTGCGTCTTTTCAATGGAACTGTGAACCTGAAGGGGGCTACATTCCTGGATATGGGTAATATCTGGATGATGAAGAAAGATACGCTGCGTGGGGGTTCTGAGTTCAGGCTGAATAAGCTGTATCATGATCTGGCTATCGGTACGGGTGCTGGTTTGAGATTGGATTTCTCATTCTTCCTGATACGTGTGGATTGGGGTGTGCCGGTGAAGGTGCCTTATTTTACAGGGAATAAAGATGGTTGGTATTTGAGTGAATGGGATCTGGGAAGTGGTGCCTGGAGAAGGAAAAATATTATCTGGAATGTGGCGATTGGTTATCCGTTTTAAAATATTAACGGGTTTTTGCTTACCGCAAAAACCCGTTAATATTTTTAGCGTGTCTCGTTCTTCACTTTCTCAATAAAATCCTCCATTGTATAAGCATCCTCCAGCTTAAACTCCCCTATCCTCGTTCTGCACAGGCTACTCATATAGCCACCTACACCCAGCGCTGCACCAAAATCATTTGCCAGTGAACGTATATAAGTTCCCGTACTACACTCTACCCTGAAATGCACCACCGGCAATGCTATCGAAGTAATCTCAAACGTCTTGATGAAAATTTTCCTTGGTTCCACCTTCACTTCCACTCCTTTACGAGCCAGCTCATAAATAGGTTTCCCATTTTGCTTGATAGCTGAGTGTATGGGTGGCAATTGCTGCAATTCACCAATGAATTGTCTGGTCGCTGCATGAATGCTCTCCGGCGTCAGTGCATCCAGTGGTTTAAAATCTGTCGGCTCCGATTCCAGGTCGTAAGTAGGTGTCACAGCTCCCAGGGTAAATGTACCTGTATATTCTTTTTCCTGTGCCTGCACTTCGTTGATCTTTTTCGTCATCTTACCTGTACAGCAAATGAGCAGACCGGTAGCGAGCGGATCCAGCGTGCCGGCATGGCCAGTCTTAGCTTTTGTAGTATTCCTGATTTTACGCACCACATCAAAAGAAGTCCAGGTCAGGGGCTTGTTAATCAGTATCACCTGTCCTTCTTCATATTTATTTTTTTCTTGTTGGTTCATGCCGCAAAGATATTTTACTATTTTCACACAATTTTCAAAACATATGTCGTTAATACAACACGGTAATGCAGACGTTAGGTATCAGCAGCAAGTTGATAACTCCGTACACTACGTCCTGCCTTTCATAGAGACTGCGATGCCCGTCACCCCGGATCTCCGGATCATGGAAATCGGCTGTGGTGAAGGCGGCGTACTTATTCCTTTCCTGGAAAGAGGATGTCATTGTGTGGGTGTAGACCTCTCCGACGACAAAATTGCGCTGGGGCATGAATTCCTGAAGCAATATGTAGATGCCGGTCAAATGCAGCTAATCAACAAGAATATTTATGACGTTGATTTTCTGGGAGAGTTCAAACATTCTTTCGACCTCATCATCCTCAAAGATGCCATTGAGCACATTCCAGATCAGTCGAAGATCATTGGCTACCTGAAAAACCTGCTTACCCCAAGGGGACAGGTATACTTTGGCTTTCCTCCCTGGTATATGCCACATGGCGGGCACCAGCAGACCTGCCAGAACAAGGTGCTGAATATGATGCCTTATATTCACCTGTTGCCCAACTTCCTGTACAAAGGCTTACTGCGTGCATTTGGTGAACCACAGGGTATCATTGATGAACTGATGGAAATTAAGGATACAGGGATCTCGATCGAAAGATTTGAGAAGATTGTGAAGAAACAGGGATACCAGATCTCTAAAAAGCAGTTTTACCTGATCAATCCTATTTACAAGTATAAATTCGGGCTCAAGCCAAGAAAGCAGTTTGCTCCTGTGGCGGCAGTGCCTTTTGTGCGCAATTTCTTTACGACCTGCGTATACTACACCATTAAGGTTGCGTAATTTACATGCATAAAAAAAGCCGGCAATCTGACGATTGCCGGCTTTTTTTTCTAAAAATAGTTTTCATGCCCGTTGGTGAATTACCTCTTTCATGAATGTTTTATTTAAAAGAGTTTTGCTGCTCGTTTTTACCCGGCATTCTCCTTGAATTCAGGAATACGCTCTTTAATTTATACTGTTTCATTCCAGATCTCCCAACTTGCTTCTGCCTGTAAAATCAGCATCTCATGTCCATTCTTGATCCTTGCTCCCCCGTCGGCACCTTTCTGTAAAAAGGTGGTGATAGCCGGGTTATAAACCAGATCGTACAATAAATGCTTTTCATTCATCAGGTCATAAGGCAATGCCGGCGCTGCATCTACATTAGGATACATGCCCAGCGGCGTTGTATTGATGATCAGGGTATGTGTTGCAATTACTTCGGCAGTGATGTTCTCATAAGCAATACTATGAGCACCCGCCTGCCTGCTTACCAGCTGGTATGGGATGTTCAGGGCTTCCAGTACATATTGTACCGCTTTGGCAGCGCCACCGGTTCCCAATACCAGTGCTTTGTTATGATGAGGTAGCAGCAAAGGTTCCAGGGAACGCCTGAAGCCAATGGCATCGGTATTATGTCCGATCTTGCGGCCATTGATGAAACGGATACAGTTTACCGCTTTCATTTTGGCTGCTGCAGGACTTAGTTCATCCAGGTAAGGGATGACTGCTTCCTTGTAGGGAATGGTTACGTTCAGTCCATTCAGTTCCGTTCCATACTTTGCTATCAGGTCAGCTAACGCTGTAATAGCCGGCAGGGAAAAACTGTCATATACACATCCCTGAATACCTTCCCTGGCAAACTTTTCCGCAAAGAAACCTTTGGAAAAAGAATGACTTAGCGGGTATCCTATCAGACCATACACCTTCATCACTACTTATGCTTTATCTAAGTACAGGTGGAAAGTATCACCTCTCAGACCTACTCTCATAGCTTCGAGTGCGATCACTTCGGATGGGGCCAGGTTACCGAGGTTTACATTGCAACCAATCAGTTCCAGGAAGTACAGCTGTTGTGCTTTCTGAGGAGCTTCCCAGATGATTTTTTCAGAGGGTACCTGGGTCAGGATTTCCTGTACCAGGCCTTCTCTTACTTCGCCGGATCCGCGGTAGATGCCCACGTTGCCGCTTTCTCTTGCTTCAGCGATCACGTAGCTGGCACCAGCGCTCAGCTCAGCGTTCATAAGCTCGATCCATTTATAAGGAGGAATAATGTGCTCAGCGTCTTTGGAACCAACTTCGCTCAGTACTGTTGAGATCTTGGCCAGCTTTTCGATATACCCACACTTTTCAGCATGCGGAATCGTGATAGAACCGTCGGAAACCTCAACATGCTTAATACCATAATCCTTGATCACGCTGATAAAGTCGTCAATCTGGTTACGGATAAGGAATGCTTCAAATAAAGTGCCCCCGAAATAAACAGGGATATTAGCCGCCTGATACACCTCAATCTTTTCGCGCAGGTTCGGCGTCACGAATGATGTACCAAATCCCAGCTTTAAGATATCAACGTGCGGAGCAGCAATCGATAAGAAGTTCTTTGCTTCCTGCAGGCTCAGGCCTTTGTCCATTACCATGGTCAGGCCATAATTACGCGGTTTCGTCGTACGCTCTGGAATTTGTGTCAGATTAAAATTCATTTGAAACATTTTTATCGTCTTCTTGGTAGGCACTCCAGCATACAGTCTTGGCCGACAGCCGGAACGCACGTTGGTCAGTTTTTGTTGCGGTATGGAATAGTAACTTACCCAAGATAAATAATAGCTATATATAAACCGGCGCGAAATTAACACATTCCCGGCAAACAGGCCCCAAATAAGTAATTTCTATTGAAAAACGCAAGTCTTTATCTGCTAAGTTATTAATTATGAGTACTGTTTACTTGTAAAAAAAGCGCTTATACCCATGGGCATAAGCGCTTTTTGTCCTATTTCCGGTAAATTATTTATTTCTTTTTCTCACTGGTTTATACTGGTTCACCAGTTCCAGCACCCCGGGATGATGGAGTAGGGTTGGATCGATCGCCAGCATTTTTTTCAGTTGCTTGGGAGAGTCCTGCAGGGCGTTCTCCAATTGCAGCAGTCCTTCTTTATAATGCCCGGTAGCGATGCTGATCGCAGCCCTGCAAAATAAGAATACCGGTTTCTGCCCTATTTTGCGGGTAGCGGCTTCCAGCTGGGAAAGTGCCTCATCGTAGAAACCTGAACGGTAAAGGCCGCCTATGAATTCCAGCCAGGTGTTCACACTGGATGGACGAAGGCGTACGGCTGCCAGCAGGTGGATCAGGCCTTCTTTATTGCGGTCCAGCTCCATGTAGCAGTTACCCAGCGCCATCAGGTACTCGGCATTGTTCTTATTGATCTTGATCGCGCTCAGGATGGATTTAATGGCGTTTTCCCAGTTATATTCCGTCATATAAGCGGCTCCGATCTTATAATACAGCTTATCGTTGTTCGGGCTCAGGTGAGATGCCTTGCGGTAATAGTACCTGGCCTGTGTATATTTCTTCTGGCGATCGTAGCAGTGCCCGATGGCTTCATAGATCACGTCTTCAGGCTTGGCGATTTCCAGGTGCTTTTTCAGCACATCGATGGCATCGGCAAACTTGCGCAGGCGGATGTAGGCATCGCCCATATTGCGGTAAGCGTAATCAAATTTCTCATCTATGACGATCGCGTACTGGTAAGCATCGATAGCCTTTTCGTATAATTTGAGCCCCTGGAAAGCGGTACCCAGGTTGAACCAGGCCAGCTGGTTGTATGGATGCTCATTGATAATGCCGGTATGGAGGCGGATACTCTCTTCGTTGCGACCGGTGAACTCTGTCCAGAAGCAGATCTTGTGGAGTGCTTCTTCGTTATTAGGCGCATGCTCCAGCGTCATTTTCAGGCACTCGAACACTTTGTCGAACTCCTCACAGTCATCATATACATCTGCCAACTCCAGTAAAAGTTCCGTTTTATCATCTCCGTCAAACACGCTGATCTGTTCTTCCAGCAGGGCAGCGGCCTTTTGGTGCTGGTTCATGGCCAGGTAAACGTCGGTTTGAAGGATGTAAAGATTGATATCAGTGCTGTCGAGGATGGCTGCCTTTTCCAGCAAGTCCATGGCATCCTGGTATTTTTTGGACTCTATGAGTAGGTTGGCTTTCTTGAGTAATAAGACAGAAGAGTAGGGGAACTGTTCAATTGCGATTTCGGCCGCTTGCATTGCATTGGGGAGTTCGTCATGCTCATCATAGTAATCTATGATCAGTTCGAAGGAATCCTCATCAAGGAAACTGTGAGACTGTCCGGATTTCAGGTTTTCAAACTGCTGTAACAAGTCTCTTATCTCCTCAAAATCATCGTTTAAAAATGGGAAGTCTTGATTCATTAATGTAAATATAAGTATTTTTTGATTCCTCAGGTTTGCGCCTGCCAGGCATTCGCTATCCCTGAATTTTTTCCTTTGTCAGCATTAATCTTTTAACAAATTGTACAGTCAAAAGAATGTTAAAACTATCCCTACCGATGTCAGCTATTCCTATCTTTAAACGGTCAAAAATCTTGCCGTAGATCAAACTACTGGAATAAAGATAAGTCTTACCTGATTATCAGCATATTTAACATAATTTAACATAACTTTAAGAAATTTTCCCTAACTTCGTTAAGGAAGTGTTATAAAAATATATAAAAAAGTTTGTACATTTGTGATACAATGAAACAGATAACTACCATATTTAAGACCTTTTCATTGTCTTTTTTGTTGGCCGGTGTTATGGCTCTCGCAGCCTTAAGCGCGCACGCCAGTGATAACCTTACAAACGACAATAATAAAGACAAAGGAAAAAAGGCTGAAGAAAAGCTTTCCCTTAGCGCTATGCCTAAGGCGAATCTTAGCCTTGACGCGGGATATCGCTTCAATGCGATCAATGCCGGCTTTAGGTTTTCTGACGATAATAGCTCATGGAACTTTAAATCTACCATGACTATCAAGCAGGGGAATGTGACATATGTACTGCCTTATGCTGCTCAGATACAACAGCCGTCAAACATGGGCTACCATCATCTGCAGATTATTCTGCCGCTCCGAAAGAACTGATCACACTTGCATATAGCGCATAAAAAAGCTCCGGTAATACCGGAGCTTTTTTGTTTATGGCAGCTAATAATTTGCATTACAACCCTTTGCAGAATCCCCTTCCTTATTAATTAAAGAGCCTGACTAAAAAGTAAAATGAAGGCGCTGAGAATTGCGTAAAAGCCATTTCGTCTCCATCACCCACCCGGGGGGGTACCCTTTTTAGCCAGCCCCCCAATATTTTAACTACCCATCTTCGCCAGTTCTTCCCTGCTAATTTCTTTATACCCCACCTTTGGCACATCAAAATAAGACCCCGGCACCGCATTCAAATCTACTGACACTGCTTCCATCGTCATCTTCCCTCCATTCTTATTCAATATCTCAAACTGCAATGGTATCCCTTTCAGATTCACAAACCGCCTGTTATACTGCTTATTTTCCGGCACCAGCTCTGTCGTATAATACACATCGAAAGTAGTACCATCCGCCAACTTTGCCGTGGCTTTCTGGCAATTATACCCGGCTATCTTCTTCGTTTCAGCCAGGTCCTTGAATTGTGCAGTGGAATACAATTTCAATTCCTTCTCATATTCTTCTTTGCCCGCCCGGGTCAGGTATTTATCTCCATGACTGTTAATCAGGGTAACCACGGTTTCTTCCTTGCTATTTACCAGGTAGCAAATATGTACTTCTGTGAAATCAATATCAACACGGCTCTGATGGCCTTTCATGTACTGGGTGAGGGTACCTGCCGGTAAACCGGGGTCTGTGGCCGACTGACCGGTTGACTGCATGTTGTAAACAATTTTTGCATCGGACACCAGTCGTTGAGCATACGACTGGTTGGTGGTGACCACCACGAATAACAAAAACGTGAAAAGAGCTTTTTGCATGACAGTTAAGTGTTTCGTATAAAAAGTGGTTTCGGTTCAATACCGGATGCCTGCACGCATTTGTCCTATTAGGATAGGGATCATTATCATGCTCGGTTTCATAGGTAATATTGAAAAAATCGTACCGGATTACCATGTCAATTTCTGCCTGTCCAGGAACGCCTGGATACCCCGCTGACAATCAGCATGTTCGCGGGTTACAGCGTTTTCTGCGGCAGCATGTTCCAGGGCTTCATCAAGTGGCAGGTCGTACACCCGGGTTATTAACCGCTTCGTCACTTTTAACGAATTGCCGGAAGCATTGTTACATAGATCAGCTGCTACTTTATTGACATGAGCACCTATCTCTCCGGCCGGCACTACCTGGTTAATCAGTCCATAGGTAGCCGCCTCTGTTGCGGTAATCAACCTGCCCGTTAAAAGCAGTTCCCGGGCCCTTCCCTCCCCTATTTTCCTGACAAGGAATATTGATACCAAAGCCGGGATAAAACCGATCTTTACTTCTGTATAGCCCAGTTTTGCTTCAGGTACGGCGTAACTCAGGTCGCAAAGCGTTACCAGGCCACAACCACCCGCTATTGCATGCCCTTCTACCTGGGCAATGATGATCTTGTCATGGTAATAGATCTTCTTCATCAGTGCCATTAATGCACGGGAATCGGCAAGATTTTCTTCTCTAGTATTTTTTTGTAATTGTTGCAGGGATTCCAGGTCCGCACCAGCGCAAAACGCCTCTCCGGCCCCTTTTAATACGATCACTTTTACAGCGGGTTCTTTTGCTGCTACATCCAATGCTGCCTGCAATTCTGTTACCATTGCCGCATTCAACGCATTGCGCTTTTCCGGCCGGTAGAGTGTGAGAGTAGCCACACGACCTGATACATCATATAGGATATGTTCGTAAGTCATTTCGCTGTAATTTGCGAAGCTGGTTTCGCTGAATGAATATACTACTTTCTTCAAATTTACTTCAATCTATAACCTACGCTTGTATACAGGCCTGTGGAACGCAGATGATCGTGTACATAATCTGTATGAATCATGGGCGAAACAGGCAGCAATAATGTGCAGTTCAATCCAACCTGCAGGCGCTCCCCCAATGGATGGTTAAACCCGATTTCCGTTTTTACGCCATAGTTTACCTTATCCACGTCATATCCCTCGTATAGATACGCTCTCTTGAATGTCTCTTCACCAGCGCGGATATTTACATACGGCCCAACACCTATATACAGTGATGTTTTCTCCCTGGATTGAAGCCGTATAGTCGTATTCAAATGCACATAACTCCAGTCTTCCACATGCCTGTCAGATTCCGGGCTGATAAATGATTCTTTTCCCCCTTCCCTGATATAACCAAGCTGGGAGGAAAAAGTAATAATGTTCCGGCAAAGATGCCCGTATTCAACACCCAGTAAACCGCTGTAGGAATAGGCTTTCCCTTCCCATAATTGAATGGCTTCTCCTTTTACGCTGTGGGTATTAAATCCATTATCGATTTTTAAAATTACCTGTGAGCAACCAACCTGGGTTAACAGGCATAGAATAAGGTTAACAATTAACGTCTTCATAAGTAAAATTGGTATGTGTCTGTTTCAAATATAAAAGAAAAACGTTTCAGTTTTGGAGCCTGAAGCGTTTTAACATTTTGAATTGCGTGATAACATTAATGCGTGATCGCGTCTATCGCCAGGCCCACATTTCCACTTGGCATCTGTATCCTCAACATAGCTGCAATGGTGGGCGCAATATCCGTCATACCAGTAAGTTGATTGCTTTTGCCGGGATGAATTCCCCATCCCATCCATACCAAAGGAATATGGGCATCATAAGGATACCATAAACCATGGGTAGTACCTGTTTTTCCACCTTCGATATAACCCGGACGAACAATGTACTGCACATCCCCGCTTCTCTTTGCATTATACCCGTTGATCAGCATATTTCTCAGTGCCGCAGGTAATATAGTCGTCATCAGGTCTGACAGCGGGAATGCATTTGCCAATGCCGTATCTTTCAACAGTTCCTTTGCTGCCAGTTCCGCAATTTCCTTTACAGATTTACCTGCTTTTTCAATGCCCTCATGATCCAGGTAAAGCTGGTAATTGCTGGCACCAATTACGGCTTTTTCCACACCAAAACGTTCCTTCACCAAAGCATTGATCTGCTTAATATCCGGGTCTACGCTCCAGCTACCACCCGGTAATTTATTTTCTCTTGAAAATCCTGGTACATGTGCTACTCCATGGTCGGCAGTCAGGAATACGAGATACTGCCCTTTACCAACAGTAGCATCCAGGAATTTAAAGAAGGCAGCAAGGTCCTTGTCCAGTCGCAGGTAAGTATCTTCTGCTTCTACGGAATTAGGCCCAAATTGATGCCCTACATAGTCAGTAGAGGAAAGGCTCACAGTGAGCATATCCGTTACCCCACTATTTCCTAAACGGTAAGCATTCACTGTTTTCTGTGCAAAAGCCAGGGTCATGGTATTACCATAGGGGGTACCGGAGATGCCTTTATTTGCATTTGCACTCAAATCATGCGGGAAGACTGGTGTTGCGCCTTCATAGGCTTTATTATCCGCAGCACTCTGTGTATAGGTTTCGATCGGGAACAGGGTATTCCAGGGCTGGGCCAGGTATTGCGCCGGCCATTTCTCACGGTTATAGTTTTCTACCCAGTCAGGCAGGCGGTTCATGTAATAAGAACTGGTGATCCAGTTACCAGTACTGCCGTCATACCAGTAAGCGGCGGTAGCGCTATGACCTGCGGGCAGAATAGATCCCCTGTCCTTAATCGCTACCCCTACCACTTTACTTTTGAAATTAGATGCCAGGCGCAATTCATCGCCGATCGTCGTTACCTGCATATTTTCAGGGCTCATTTTTCCTGCGTTGGAAGTACTGCCTACTGTTGTCACAGTGCTATCTTCTGCGCAATACACTTCTCTGTTCAGGGTCGGGCTAAACCATTCATTGCCCACAATACCATGCACTGCGGGTACAGATCCGGTATAAACGCAGGTATGACCAGCGGCCGTAACTGTTGGAGTATAATTAATTAATGTATTTTCGCAGGAGAATCCTTCCCGCAACATCCGTTTAAAGCCACCATCACTATAGCGGTTGTTAAAGCGATACAGGTAGTCCCAGCGCATTTGGTCTACCACAATGCCAACCACGAGTTTGGGGCGGCCTGATAGCGGCGCGGCTGGTTTATCCCAGATGGTGGTCTGGCCAGGTTTAGGGGAAGTGGCTTTTTGACCACTTACCTGATTAAAAAAGACACTATTAACCGTAACCAATGCTATCGTTAAAATCTTCGGGCCAGGAATTCTTTTATACATTATTATTTTTTAACATTTTGAAATGTAACCCAAGTTTACAAAAACTAATATTTTAATACCTTTGTGGCAAAAATAAAACAAGCACTATTAATCATTATTTAACATATGGATATATTCGAGAAACTGCTGAAACACATGGGCCCTATCGGGGAGCACTCAGACAGAGCCCACGGTTATTTCGCGTTCCCTAAGCTGGAAGGCGAAATTGGTCCCCGTATGAAGTTCCGGGGCAATGAGAAAATCGTTTGGAGCCTCAACAACTACCTCGGTCTGGCAAACCATCCTGAGGTGCGTGCTACAGATGCCAAAGCAGCAGCGGATTTCGGTCTTGCCATGCCAATGGGGGCCCGTATGATGAGTGGTAACACCAACTACCACGAGAAGCTGGAAAAAGAATTATCCGATTTCATGGGCAAGGAAGACACATCGCTCCTTAACTATGGTTACCAGGGTATCATGAGTGCCATAGATGCTATATGCGGTCGTCGTGACGTGATCGTATATGATGCAGAGTGCCACGCCAGTATCATCGACGGTCTGCGTTTACACCAGGGTCACCGTTATGTGTTCAAGCACAATGACATCGAAGACCTGGAAAAACAACTGAAACGTGCTGAAGACCTGATCAAAGGAACCTCCGGTGGTATCCTCGTGATCACTGAAGGTGTATTCGGTATGGCAGGTGACCAGGGTAAACTGAAGGAAATCGCTGCCCTGAAAGACAAGTATGAGTTCCGCTTTTTGGTAGATGATGCACATGGTTTCGGTACAATGGGTAAAACCGGTGCCGGTACTGGTGAAGAACAGGGTGTTCAGGACAAAATTGACCTGCTGTTCAATACTTTCGCTAAATCCGGTGCTTCTATCGGTGCTTTCATCAGCGGCGAAAAGCAGATCATCAATTTCCTGCGTTACAACATGCGCTCCCAGATCTTTGCTAAATCAGTTCCATTACCACTGGTGATCGGTCACCTGAAACGCGTAGAACTGATGCGCGAGCATCCTGAAATGAAGGCTAAGCTGTGGGCGAATGTAAATAAATTACAGTCCGGCCTGAAAGAGCGTGGCTTCAACATCGGTAGCACGAACTCACCGGTTACGCCAATCTACCTGCAGGGTGATATTCCGGAAGCAACTGCTATGTGCCTGGACCTGCGTGAGAACTACAATGTATTCTGCTCTATCGTAGTATACCCTGTAATTCCTAAAGGCCAGATCATCTACCGCCTGATCCCTACTGCAGCTCATAATGATGAAGATATCGAGCTGACACTGAAGGCGTTCAGCGAAACGAAAGAAAAGCTGGATAAGAAGGTGTATAATGTAGCTGAAATACCAATGATATAAGTTACCTGATAATATTAAAAGGCCGGTTCATTATGTGAGCCGGCCTTTTTGTTTGCCCAAAAACAAGGGAGCCCTTCGTTGTAACACGAAGGGCTCCTCTACAAATCTTTCTTTCTCACTAGGTGTAAATCACTTAGCTTTCATTAGGACATGGTAAGTAATAATTGGTTTTCATAGAATGGGAATCAATAAGACTCCTGGATATTTTTATACTAAAAAGCCCCTGACAACCGGACTTGTATTTTGCATTCTCTCTGAATCAAAAATAGTTCACATATGGTAATATAAATTCACACGAAGATGCTATTTTGTTAATGAGTTGTTAAAGTAAATGCATTGTACAATAAAACCTCTTTTTAAGGCAAATAGGCTACCAGTAAGGATTTAGTAATTCAACTACTTTTTGTAAGTGTATGATGAACAGCTTTAAAAGAGAAAAGGTGTAACATAACACCCATGTGGGATATATGTTACACCTTATATGTTTTAAAAGCTTAATACTTAGGCTAAATGGTTTTCGATAACTGAGTCATACTGTTGTTTCCACTGACTCACTTTACCCCAGTCATCACCATCTACAACAATATGTTCTCCTTTCACGATACCGATCTTTTCGTACCTGATTGAGTATTCGCTTGCATCAACCAATCCATGGAGCAATGCTTCGAATTTCTCTTTATCCTCAGGTCTTACGGATACTACTGCGCGGCTCTGGCTTTCGCCAAAGAGGAAGGCATCCTTACGGAAGTTAGCGTTCGTGTGAACATCAAAGCCTAATCCGCCGCTCATAGCGCTTTCCAGCAGGGTAATGAACAGGCCACCTTCGCTCACATCATGTGCGGACTGAATCAGCCCCGCTTTATTCAGTTTGGAGATAGCTGTTTGCAGCTGTGCTTCTTCTTCCAGGTTGAAGTGAGGTGCAGGGCTGAATTCGATGCCGATCAGCTTGTGCAGGTATTCGGAACTGCTGATATCGTTACGGCTACGGCCCAGCAGGTAAACCAGGTGACCAGCTTCTTTGAAGTTGAGGGTCATGCGGTCTTCGATGCTATCCAGGATCCCCAGCATACCAATGGTAGGGGTAGGGTATACAGCACCATCTGGAGACTGGTTGTAGAAGCTTACATTACCGCCTGTAACAGGGGTATTGAATTTACGGCAGGCTTCGCCCATTCCTTTAATAGCGTGTACGAACTGGTAGTATACTTCTGGATCGTAAGGGTTACCGAAGTTCAGACAGTTTGTGATAGCTACAGGCTCACCACCGCTACATACGATGTTGCGGGCAGCTTCGGCTACAGCGATCTGACCACCGATATGAGGGTCAGCATACACAAAACGGCTGTTACAATCAGTTGTTAAGGCCAGTACTTTCTTCGTTCCCTTTACGGTTACGATAGCAGCATCACCTGGTGCATTGGTGCTGGCATTAGCGGCACCTACCATGCTGTCATACTGGGTATAAATCCAGCGTTTGCTGGCAATGTTAGGCAGCTTTACCAACCTTTCTGCTGCAAACTGTGCATGTAGGGTATCCGGAATGTTCTGGATATTGAAAGCTTTGATTTTTTCGAAATAAACAGGCTCTGTATAAGCGCGGTGATATTGAGGAGCACCACCACCCAGCACCAGGCTTTCAGCAGGGATATCTGCTTCCAGTACATCGTTCATGTAGAACTTAAGTGACTTGTCGGTAGTTACTTCACCAATCTGCACGCAATGCAGGTCCCATTTCTCAAATATCTCCAGCACTTTGGCCTCCTGGCCTTTGTGCAATACGATCAGCATTCTTTCCTGGCTTTCGCTCAGCAGCATTTCCCATGCTTTCATGTTCTGCTGCCGGGTAGGCACCTTATCCAGGTGGATAATCATACCATGTTCTCCCTTTGCACTCATTTCGGCGGTAGAACAGGTGATACCAGCTGCACCCATATCCTGCATACCTACCAGTGCACCGGTTGGGATGATCTCCAGGCATGCTTCCAGCAGTTTCTTTTCCTGGAATGGATCCCCTACCTGTACGGAGGGCAGATCTTCCACGCTATCTTCAGTGATATTTGCACTTGCGAAAGATGCACCACCTATACCATCCTTACCCGTGGCAGAACCTACGATGAATACAGGATTACCAGCACCATAAGAAATGGCAGATACTGTCTGGCCTACCTTCACCACACCCACACTCATCGCATTTACGAGTGGATTAGTACCATAGCAATCTTCGAAGTAAGTCTCACCTGCCACTGTAGGCACACCGAAGCAGTTGCCATAATGACCGATACCATGCACAATACCTTTAACCAGATGCTGTGTTTTCTTATCATTCAGGTTGCCGAAACGCAGGGAGTTTAAAGCAGCAATTGGGCGGGCCCCCATGGTGAAGATATCACGGTGAATACCACCTACACCGGTAGCAGCACCCTGGAATGGTTCGATTGCGGAGGGGTGGTTATGTGATTCAATTTTGAATACACAGGCATAACCATCACCAATATCCACCAGGCCGGCATTTTCCTCACCTGCTTTTACCAGCAGGCGTTCCCCTTCGCGGGGCAAGGTTTTTAACCAAACAATAGAGTTTTTATAACTGCAATGTTCGCTCCACATTACAGAATACATACTCAGTTCGGTGAAATTTGGTGTACGGCCAAGGATGTTTTTTATGCGCTCAAATTCGTCTGCTGTAAGCCCCAGCTGTTCGGCTGTTTCAACAGTTGTCTGGGAAAATTTATCTGGAGTTTCTACGGAAGTTTGCATGTAACTGGATGTAATGGTTACGATAATTATACGAAGACGCAAACCTACAGGTTTTCCATCAATTGACAAGGAATTCACCTGTTGGTAGCCACCAATTTAACTGGAAATTATGACCTGCATCAAAGATACTACGTAAGTAATTTCCGCCCCAAAGGCCCATTTTTGGCTCACTACTGAAGTAAAAAAGCCCTTTTAATACATTATATTATTTTTAATATATCAGTTTCAATCCTACTCACCCCTATTTTTTTGACTAAAAATCAAAATAATTAACCTTTATGAAACAAAAATGTAATTTTTTAGTTAAAATCAATTTAATTCTTGCTTATGTAAGCTCAACTGCGTTCTTTTGTGTAAAATTATTTACAGCATGCAATCGTTACGCTTCACCGCGCTGGAAAACCTTTCTGGCGTTGATCTAAAAATCACTTCCGAAGCACTCACCGGTAACAAGATCACCGAAGTGTTCGGCAGCAATGTATTCGCAGGAAAAGCAATGAGGGAAAGCCTGAGTGATGAGGCTTACAAGAGCCTGATGAACTCAATCAAGGCTGGCACCAAAATCGAACGTAAAATGGCTGAGCAGATCGCTTCTGGTCTGAAAGCCTGGGCAATGAAAAAAGGAGTTACCCACTACACCCACTGGTTCCAACCATTAACTGGTACTACTGCTGAAAAGCATGACTCTTTCTTCACCCTGAAGAGTGATGGTACCCCGCTGGAAACATTTGACGGCGACGCGCTGGTACAACAGGAGCCTGATGCATCTTCCTTCCCGAATGGTGGTCTGCGTGCTACTTTCGAAGCTCGTGGTTATACTGCATGGGATCCTTCCTCTCCTCCATTCATCCTGGAACAGGGATTTGGTAAGACACTCTGCATTCCTACTATATTTGTTTCATACACTGGTGAATCACTGGACTACAAAGCTCCTTTGCTGAAAGCACTGTCTGCTATCGACAAAGCTGCTGTAGACGTATGTAACTATTTCGATAAAAACGTTACCAAAGTAACGCCTACCCTGGGTTGGGAACAGGAATACTTCCTGGTTGACGAAAACCTGGCAAACGCTCGTCCTGACCTGATCATGACTGGTCGTACCGTAGTTGGTCACGCACCTTCCAAAGGTCAGCAGCTGGAAGACCATTATTTTGGTTCTATCCCTGAGCGTGCTTACGCTTTCATGCGTGATTTCGAACTGGAATCATACAAACTGGGTATTCCTCTGAGAACCCGTCACAACGAGGTTGCTCCTTCTCAGTTCGAGTGTGCTCCTATCTTTGAAGAAGTTAACATCGCAGTTGACCACAACTCCCTGCTCATGGATGTCATGAACAAAGTTGCTAAACGTCACAAACTGAAATGCCTGCTGCACGAGAAACCATTCGCTGGTATCAACGGTTCAGGTAAACACAATAACTGGTCTATGGCTACCGATACCGGCGTTAACCTGCTGGCTCCTGGTAAGACTCCTAAGACTAACCTGATGTTCCTGACTTTCTTCGTTAACACGATCAAAGCGGTACATGACTATGCTGACCTGATGAGAGCTTCTATTGCTTCTCCAAGCAATGACTTCCGTCTGGGCGCAAATGAAGCACCTCCTGCTATCATCTCCGTATTCTCAGGTAAATACCTGTACGATGTACTGCAGGAAGTTAAAACCCGCGTAAGCAACAAGTTCGATGAGCAGGATGAAGCTATCCTGAAACTCGACCTGCACCGTCACATTCCAGAGCTGATGCTGGACAATACTGACCGTAACCGTACTTCTCCGTTTGCCTTCACTGGTAACAAGTTCGAATTCCGTGCAGTAGGTTCTTCTGCTAACTGTGCTTCTGCGATGACTGTACTGAACACAATCGTGGCTAAGACGCTGGCTGGCTTCAAAGTTGAAGTTGATAGTCTGATGGAGAAAGGTGAGAAAAAAGAGATTGCGATTATGCAAACTCTTAGAAAATATATTGTAGATTCGGAGAAAGTTTTATTCGAAGGCGACGGTTATAGCGAAGAGTGGGAGAGAGAAGCTGAAAGAAGAGGTCTTGCAAATGTTAAGACTACTCCTCAGGCACTGGATGCTTTCGTAACTGAGAAATCTACTAAACTGTTCACAGAAGTAGGTATCTACACAGAGAAGGAACTGCATGCACGTCATGAAATCCTCCTCGAAGACTACGTGAAGAAGGTACAGATCGAAGCCCGCGTGATAGGCGACCTGGCTACTAACACGATTCTGCCTTCAGCAATCACCTATATGAATAGCCTGATCACGAACATTCGTGGTCTGAAAGAAATAGGTTTAGGCGATGCAGCTGTTAAAGCGCAAACCCAGATTGCTAACAAAATAGCTGAACATGTTAACGTCATCAGTGAGAATGTACAGGCTATGATTGAAGCGCGCAAAGTAGCTAACAAAGTTGCTGACAGCCGCCAGAAAGCTATAGATTACTGTGAAAAAATTAAGCCGTACTTTGATGTGATCAGATACCACTCCGATAAACTGGAGTTCCTGGTAGATGACAAACAATGGGCACTGCCTAAGTACAGAGAGCTGCTTTTCTTGCGATAAAACCGTAAGATTGTTTTGGTGTATGATTAGCCCCGGGTATTTACCCGGGGCTTTGTGTTTTTAGGCTATACCCGCCCGGCAGGGATGGCAGGTATAGCACAAAAGAAGAAACCCGGTGGCCTGCTCGGTCACCGGGTTTCAAAATCTAAATCTATTCTCCTACACCAGTTTAAACGTTTCCGTAAACTTAGTCGTAAAATTACCTTTCCTGAAATCCTCATTCCTCATCAACTGCTGATGGAACGGAATCGTCGTCTTCACCCCTTCAATCACAAACTCGCTCAGCGCCCTCTCCATGGTGTTAATCGCCTCTTCTCTCGTCTGCGCAATAGTAATCAGCTTAGCCACCATAGAATCGTAATAAGGAGGAATCACATATCCTGCATAAATATGAGAATCTACTCTCACACCATGACCACCCGGAATATGTAATGTCGTGATCTTACCCGGAGAAGGACGGAAATCATTATGCGGATCTTCCGCATTGATACGACACTCTATTACATGCATTTCAGGCATATAGTTCTTTCCTGAAATAGGAATACCAGCTGCAATCTTGATCTGCTCCTTAATAAGGTCGAAATTGATTACCTCTTCTGTCACACCATGCTCCACCTGGATACGTGTATTCATCTCCATGAAGTAGAAATTCCTGTGCTTATCCACCAGGAATTCGATTGTACCCACGCTCTCATAATTAATAGCTGATGCCGCTTTAATCGCTGCTTCACCCATCTTCTCACGCAGTTCAGGCGTCATGAACGGAGAAGGAGACTCTTCTACCAGCTTCTGGTGACGACGCTGGATAGAACAGTCACGTTCACTCAGGTGACATACTTTACCATACTGGTCACCAGCTACCTGGATCTCAATATGCCTTGGCTCTTCCACGAATTTCTCCATGTAGATCCCATCATTATTGAATGCCGCACGGGCCTCATTTTTTGCCATGTTGTAGGCATTCTCCAGCTCATCGTCTTTCCAAACCACACGCATACCTTTACCACCACCACCAGCAGTTGCTTTCAGGATGATAGGCAGGCCCATCTCCTTAGCGAGTATTCTTGCTTCTTCCAGGCTTTGTAATAAACCACCTGAACCCGGAATAACAGGAACCCCTGCTGCAATCATCGTTTCTTTAGCTGTCATCTTATCCCCCATCTTACGGATCATCTCCGGAGTTGGACCGATAAATTTAATGCCGTGTTCTCCACAGATTTCCGCAAAACGCGCGTTTTCAGCCAAAAATCCATAACCCGGATGGATCGCATCCGCATTCGTGATCTCAGCTGCCGCCATTAGGTGAGGAATATTCAGATATGATTCACTGCTCTGCGGCTTGCCTATACATACCGCCTCATCAGCGAACTTCACATGAAGGCTGTCCTTGTCAGCAGTAGAATAAACAGCCACCGTTTTGATGCCCATTTCCTTACATGTACGTATAATACGCAGGGCAATCTCTCCACGGTTGGCAATCAATATTTTCTTAAACATGTTTTTTCGATAGGTTAAAGAAAAAAGTTAATAAGCCTAAAAGGTTGGAACATTATGAAGCAGGGAAATCCCTACAGTATCTCATAATATTCCAACCTTTTAACTAAACAATTTTATGGTTCTACCAGGTACAGCGGCTGATCATATTCTACAGGAGATGCATCATCTACCAGTATTTTCACGATCTTACCACTTACCTCACTTTCAATCTCGTTGAAAAGTTTCATCGCCTCAATGATACATACCACTTTACCAGCAGATACCTCATCACCTACATTCACAAAAGAAGGTTTGTCAGGACCAGGGCTGCGGTAGAAAGTACCGATCATAGGAGATTTGATGGTTACCAGGTTGTCTGCTTTTACATCAGCAGCTGGTTTTGGTGCTTCAGCAGCCGGAGCTGATACAGGAGCCTGAACGGCAGCAACTGCCTGAGGAACCGCCTGTACAGGCGCAGCCATAGTAGGAACTGCAATTACCTGCTGAGTTTCGTTATCCTTTTGCTTTATTGTAATCTTAAACTTGTCCTGCTCAATGCTCAGTTCGCTGATGTTAGATTTGTTGACCATCTTGACCAGCTCCTGAATCTGTTTAAAATCCATGTAGACAGTTTTTGGTTTAGAAATGCTTGAAGTAGATTATATAATTGGATGGACTAAAACTATTCTTTTACGCGCTCAATGTACTCACCAGTTTTGGTGTTTACCCGGATCAGCTCTCCTTCATTTACGAACAGCGGAACATTCACGGTTGCACCACCTTCTACAGTAGCAGGTTTCAGCGTACGTGTAGCGGTATCACCCTTCAAACCTGGTTCAGAATACGTTACTTTCATCACGATCTTATCCGGTAATTCCACGCTCATTGGCAGCTCGGTTTCCGTATTAATGCTTACTTGTACTTCCTGGCCTTCTTTCAGGAACTGAGGTGCATCGATCAGCGTCTCTGGTAAAGCGATCTGCTCAAATGTCTCATTGTCCATGAAGTTGTAACCACTATCATCCTGATATAAGTATTGGAATGCTTTCTTCTCAACACGCACAGGGAAGATGGTTTCGCCGGAGTTCCATGTTACTTCAATGGAACGGCTATTATCAACACCCTTCAGCTTTGCCCATACTTTAGCAGCGGCACGGGCTGTTTTGTTCTGACCAAACTCTACAACAGAATAAAGGCTGTTATCCAGCTTTATAATCAATCCTGTTCTGATATCTGCAGTGGTAGCCATAAAAAGGATACTTAATTTAAAGTTAAAAATTTACGTTAAGGATTGCAAAAGTAATCATTCTGGTAAAACCCAAAACCCGTCGCTTCCTAATTTGTTTTAGTGCATTTAGAGACCTAACGTTACCTATTATTTTTTTTAGGAATGCAAACATAGTGTAAGGGAAGGTAATCTAGTAATTTTTTTATAAAAAAGTGGAAAAGTAAGTGTTTTGAGACCATTTTAAGGCTTTTTAATGCCAGAAAAACATCAATTTTAATGTATGAGGCCGGTTTTTCCGGTCCCGTAAATGGCCCTTTTCTGTATGCTTAAATTCTATACCTTTAGCGATAATATTATTTTCAAATCAAAGAGTTATATGAAGCACTATCTGATTGTACTATTGTTATGTCTGCCAGCCTGGATGAATGCACAATCCACCAAAACAAGTAACCCGGCCCCCGCTGCCACCAGGGATCAACCTCCTTACCTGCAGTTTCCCACACCTCCGGCCTTTAAGTATACCCTCCCCGACGGAAAAGAAATTACTAAGAAGGACCTGAAAAAGAACGTCAAAACCCTGATCTTTGTTTTCAGTGTAGATTGTGACCATTGTAAGCACCTGACAGAAGAAATGCTTAAGAACATCAATAAATTCAAAAAAGCGCAGATCCTAATGGTAACCCCGTTCAAACGGGAACTGATGAAAGAATATTATGACCATTATAATATTAAGAACTACCCGAACATCACCATGGGCAGTGAGCCTAGCCGCCAGATCATGTATTTCTATAACCTCCACTATTTCCCCGGCCTCTTTATCTACGACAAAAAAGGTCAGTTCGTGAAAGGTTTTGAAGGTACAGCGAAGATTGAAGATCTGGTTGAGCTCCTGAAGTAATGCGAAACTGCTTCAGCACACGGTGATACATTTGTTCCATCCTCATATTCTTCACCTTTAAATAAAAAACATACGATGAAAGTTACTGTTGTAGGAGCTGGCAATGTAGGCGCAACCTGCGCTAATGTGCTGGCCCACAGAGATTTTTTACAGGAAGTCGTGTTATTAGACATTAAGGAGGGAACGGCTGAAGGGAAAGCGCTCGATTCATGGCAACAGGCGCCTATCGACTATTACAGCACCAGAGTAACAGGGGTGACGAATGACTATGAGAAGACAGCTGGCAGTGATGTAGTGGTGATTACGTCGGGACTCCCCCGAAAACCTGGTATGAGCCGCGACGACCTGATCAACACCAATGCCAATATCGTAAAGTCTGTAACAGAGAATATCTCCCAATATTCCCCTGATGCAATCATCATCGTAGTCAGCAATCCACTCGATGTAATGACGTATTGCGCTTACCTCACTGCTGGTAAAGATAGCAGCAAAGTATTCGGTATGGCCGGTATCCTCGATACAGCCCGCTACCGCGCCTTCCTTGCCGAAGAAATTGGCTGCTCTCCCAAAGACATCCAGGCCATCCTCATGGGCGGACATGGCGATACCATGGTTCCCCTGCCCAGGTACACTACTGTATCAGGTATTCCTGTCACTGAACTCGTAGCCCCCGAAAAACTCGAAGCCATCATCCAGCGCACCAAAGTAGGTGGCGGCGAAATCGTAAACCTCCTGGGCACCTCCGCATGGTACGCACCCGGCGCCGCTGCCGCCCAGATGGTAGAAGCTGTCCTTAAAGATGAAAAACGCATCTACCCCTGCTGCGCATGGCTCTCCGGACAATATGGCCTAAAAGACATCTACCTCGGTGTACCCGTGATACTGGGTAAAAATGGTATCGAAAAAATCATAGAGCTACACTTAAACCAAAACGAAACTGAACTGCTCAATTCTTCCGCCGAACACGTAAAAGAAGTAATGGACGTACTTGACAATATGAAAGTTGTAGCCTGATTCCACTTACATAACATCTTTAATTTTAAATTGGCCTTCCGCCAGACACACTCTTTAAAAAATCGCTTCTGTTCCAAACAAAAGCGATTTTTTTATTTACTACTCAATTAAGGGCCTATGTTTATTTTCCATTCCCTATACATAATTGAATTATCGTATTTTTAAGTCGATATACGCGCACTTATGTCAAATATAGAAAAACTGATCTCGCAAAAAAGTTGGACCAGCGAGTATAACAAAGGGTTAATAGGTCTCATTTTCGTAGGAAACTGGCTGGTTTCCCGTCACCAGCATTTCTTTAAAAAGTTTGACATCACTATGCAGCAGTATAATATCCTTCGCATCCTGCGGGGACAACATCCTAAAGCAGCTAATATCAACACTTTGAAAGAAAGGATGCTAGACAAAATGAGCGATGTTTCCCGCCTCGTGGAACGCCTCAGAAAAGCTGGTATGGTAGAAAGAAAAGCCAGTGAAATTGACCGTCGTGCAGTAGATGTCATGATCACACCCAAAGGCCTCGCTCTCCTAGAAGAAGTCGATGCCGACCTTCCCGCACTGGAAGATTCTCTAAACCTGTCGCTCACCGAAGATGAAGCGAAACAACTGAACGCACTGTTGGATAAGATCCTGATGAGGTATTAATCCACAAAAAAAGCCCGGATGAGTGAGTATTGGTACTCAGTACATCCGGACTTTTTTTTATAACTTATTCCAGTGCTAAATCGTCTCCATATAATTCAGATCCTTCCCAAAAGTCTCCGGCACCAGGTAAGATGCCAGTAAACCTACCCCAATCGTCACCACTCCTACTATACCCGCACTGGTCAGATAACTGAATGAATGCTGCAACCAGCCAAATAACATCGTGATCAAGACCAGCATACCTCTCGCAAAATTAGGTACCGTTATCGCAACCGTAGCCCGCAGATTTGTGCCAAAACTCTCCGCTGCAATCGTTACAAATATCGCCCAGAACCCAACACTGAAGCCTAAAAGGAAGCATACCGTGAAGAAAAAGACCTTATCGGTGCCCGATTGATGCAGGTATACTGCCGTACAGGTGGTCGTGAGCAAGAGGAATAAGATCATCACCTTTCGCCGGCTTTTCCACAATTGGCTTATCCAGCCTGTGACAAAGTCACCCAATACCAGCCCTGCATAGCAAAAAGCAATCGCATCACCAGGAGCTATCGGGTCTTTTACCCCCATTTCTATGGCAAACTTATTTGAAAATGCCACCAGTATCCCCACCACAAACCAGGTAGGTGTACCGAGCATAATACATTTCAGGTATTTAATAAACCGTTCCCGGTTATTGAGTAGTGCAATAATGTTGCCCCTTTTTACCGCATTGTCTGTAGCGACAGCATGAAACATACCGGATTCCATCACACTGATCCTCAGTAATAGCAATACCAAACCCAATCCTCCACCAATGAAATAACAATAACGCCAGTCAGGTACCAGCTTCGCAATCAGGTTCGCCGCAATGGCGCCGGATACCCCTACTGTTGCCACGATCATGGTTCCATATCCTCTCTTTTCTTTTGGCAGAATTTCCGCCACCAGGGTAATACCAGCTCCCAGTTCTCCAGCCAAACCTACACCGGCTATAAAACGCCAGAAGGAATAAGCGGCAGTCGTCTGCACAAAACCATTGGCAATGTTAGCCACAGAATACAAAAGAATGGAACCGAACAATACCCGGAGTCGTCCTTTCTTATCAGCAAGAATTCCCCACATGATCCCGCCCAGGAGCAGTCCTATCATCTGGATATTCATCAGCCAGACACCGATCCCCTTGTCTATCTCGTCCTGTGATATACCCAGAGATTTCAGGCTGGGCACCCGTACTATGGTAAATAGTAATAAGTCGTAGATATCTACGAAATAACCCAATGATGCCACCAATACGGCAACATTGAAAATTGTGGAACTTTTCGAGTCTGGTTTCATGAGGATTTAAAAGGTCTATTGTGCATTCACATGTTAGTCAACATGCGGCGGCGAAGCATGCTTTGGTTTACTAAAAAACAGTTTGATGATCACTGGTAAGGTCGTAATAAGGATCAATATAATCACAATCAGTTCCAGGTGTTCTTTCAGTGAAGGGAAAGCCTTGTCAAGATAATGGCCGGCCAGCATCATTGAAAATACCCATGTAAAGGAACTGATAATGTTGAAAAACATAAATTTCTTCTTGTCCATTCCTACAATACCTGCCACGATAGGGGCAAATGTGCGGATGATAGGCAGGAACCTGGCCAGGAAAATGGCACCACCACCATGTTTGTCATAAAATTCCTTTGCCTGGTACAGGTGTTTTTTCTTAAAAAGCAAAGTGTCTTTTCTGCTAAATAATAAAGGTCCTGACTTACGTCCGAACCAAAAACCTACAAAATTGCCCAGCACCCCGGCAACGGCAATCATAAACATTATTAAAAAGAATGGAACATCGTAAAAAGCATTACTCAACAAACCACCATAAATACCTGCTACGAATAACAGGGAATCACCCGGCAGGAAGAAGCCTACAAATAAACCTGTTTCCGCGAAAATTATAATCAATAACAAATACAATCCCCCATGGTTAATAATCCATTCCGGGTTAATAAGGTGCTTAAATAGTTCTATAAACTGGTCCATATTTTTTGTATAATCTCCACTAATTTAAGGTCTTGCCCTGCGGAATCGCCGCGGAAGCAAAATAAGGATTTAAACGTTATATCAATGTTATAGTTCTGGATTAGTTCGTGGCTCAGCCAATGCACCTTCCCATTTAGAAACTACGCCGGTAGCCATTGCATTTCCGATTACATTGGTAGCAGAACGGCCCATATCCAGCAGGTGGTCTACACCCAGTAACAGCAACAAGCCCTCGTCCGGAATTCTAAACATAGACAGGGTACCTGCAATCACTACCAGCGATGCCCTTGGTACGCCGGCAATCCCCTTACTGGTGATCATCAGTACCAGCAACATGGAAAACTGCTGTTCAAGGCCCAGGTGCATATCATAGGCCTGGGCTATAAAGAGACTCGCAAATGTCATATACATCATAGAGCCGTCCAGGTTGAACGAATAACCCAACGGCAATACAAAGCTCACAATACGATTATCAGCACCAAATCCTTCCAGCTCGCCCATTACTTTCGGATAAGCTGCCTCACTACTCGCAGTGCTGAATGCCAGTAGCACAGGATCTTTAATTCTCTTCAGCAAATCGACACCCCGTTTACCCAGGATCAGGCAACCTACCCCTGCCAATACCAGCCATAAGCCGGCAAGGCCTATATAAAACTCGCCGATAAATATACCATAGGTGGTCAATATACCAGCCCCCTTCTCTGCAATCGTTGCTGCCATTGCACCAAATACTGCAAAAGGCGCAAAGTTCATCACATAGCCGGTAACCTTGAGCATGATATG
Source organism: Chitinophaga sancti (assembly GCF_034424315.1). Classification (GTDB taxonomy): domain Bacteria; phylum Bacteroidota; class Bacteroidia; order Chitinophagales; family Chitinophagaceae; genus Chitinophaga; species Chitinophaga sancti. The sequence goes on along the minus strand of NZ_CP139972.1, from coordinate 6,557,302 downwards.
CGCTACGCTATCCAGGAACTTGATTACAATCTGGCCCATCTCTCCCACTGCCGCAGTAGCCACCCCAAAGAACAGGGCAAATATTACAATCTGCAGGATCTCATTATGTGCCATTGCATTCACCACGCTATCCGGAAATACGTGCTCAAAGAAGCCTCTCAGGGTCAGATCTGCAGCCTTGATACCGGATTCCGCATGCTTATCTACCAGGTGCATGTCAGCACCAGGCTTCAATATGTTGACCAGGATCAATCCTAACACCAGGGAAACGAAAGTAGCCGAAATAAACCATAACATGGTTTTACCCCCAATACGGCCTACAGCCTTGATATCACCCAGCTTGGCGATTCCCACTACCAACGTGGTAAACACCAGCGGAGCAATAATCATTTTAACAAGACGCAGGAAAATGGTGGTCAATATCGATATATTTTCCACGAACTTCCCAATAGTAATTTGCCCACCATCTTTACCGGAATAAGCAATATTCACCAAATAACCTGTCAATATCCCCAATACCATTGCTAAAAATATAAACACGGTAAGGCGGTTGGTTTTCTTCATGCAGCGGTGCTTTTTATATTAATGAATTGTATAAACTGACTAAAATCCCCCAAAAATAATGCTGTTGAGCTAAAGTTGTGTGTCATTTTATAAAATTGATGCCTATATTTGGCGATCTGTAATGAATTGAAACAACAAATTACTAAACCATTCAAACGTCAACCACAATAGACATACAGTATGGGCAAACTTTTTGTAAAAAAGCCTCTCTCCCTTTTATTATCAGAAGCATCTGAATCGGACAAAGGACTTAAACGCACACTGGGTGCAGGTTCCCTGATTGCATTGGGCATTGGTGCCATCATTGGTGCAGGCCTTTTCGTAAGAACAGCAGCTGCCGCCGGACAACATGCCGGACCCGCAGTTGTCTTCTCATTTATCATTGCAGCTGCAGGTTGTGCATTAGCAGGTTTATGCTATGCAGAATTTGCCTCTATGATCCCTATCGCAGGTAGTGCTTATACTTACTCTTACGCCACTATGGGTGAATTTATCGCCTGGATTATTGGTTGGGATCTTGTGCTGGAATATGCACTGGGTGCTGCTACAGTGGCTATAGGATGGGCACAGTACCTGAATAAATTATTGGAAAAAACAGTCGGGTGGACCGTTCCTTACCAATGGTGTCACAGCCCATTCGAAATTTCCGACGCTGGAGTACACGGTATCATGAACATCCCTGCGATATTCATTCTGCTGCTCCTAAGCTTATTACTCATTCGCGGTATCGAAGGTTCTGCAATGGTGAATAACATCATCGTAATCGCGAAAGTTGCTATCGTAATCCTCATTATCATCCTTGGCTGGCAGTTCATCAATCCACTGAACCACACGCCTTTCATGATCCCTGAAAATGCAGGTACCGTAACCATGCACAATGGCACGGTCGTCGATTATTCTGCCTTCGGATTCCATGGAATATCAGGGGTCTTGCGGGGCGCTGGTGTCGTATTCTTTGCTTTCATTGGTTTTGATGCGGTATCTACAGCTGCCCAGGAAACTGTAAACCCTAAGCGCAATATGCCAATAGGGATCCTGGTTTCCCTGTTCGTATGTACAGCTTTATATATCCTCTTCTCCTACGTACTGACAGGTATTGCTCCTTACCAGGACTTCCTGAAAGAAGGTGGTGAAGCTTCCGTAGCATTCGTAATTGACAAGTACATGGTAGGCTATGGCTGGCTGTCTACATTCGTAACAGTCGCTATCCTGGCTGGTTTCTCTTCAGTGATCCTTGTGATGCTGCTAGGTCAGACCCGCGTATTCTACTCCATGGCCAACGATGGTCTGGTACCAAAAGTATTTGCTGAACTGCATCCTAAATTCCGTACTCCTTACAGATCACAGGCTATGTTCTTTGTGTTCGTTTCCCTGTTCGCAGCATTCGTTCCGGATAGCGTAGTAGGTGATATGACCAGTATAGGTACCCTGTTCGCCTTCGTACTGGTATGTTTAGGCGTGATCGTGATGCGTAAAACAGATCCTGATCAGCCACGCGAATTCAAAACTCCATGGGTGCCGTTTGTACCGCTCCTGGGTACTGTGTTCTGTGTAACCATGATTTTCAGCCTCGGTTGGGAAAACTGGTCAAGACTGATCGTATGGTTGCTGATAGGTTTCGTTATTTACTTCGGTTATAGCGTAAAACACAGTAAAATCAGAAAGATGGGTAAATAAAAATAATCCAGTATAAAACAGGAAAGGGCCGGGAAATTCAGTTTTTCCGGCCCTTTTCCATAAATTTGCACCTCTATTCTTAATAACTAATCACATTACCCACTATGGGAAGGATATTTGAAGTAAGAAAACACACCATGTTTGCCCGCTGGGACAGGATGGCAAAGCAGTTTACCAGGATAGGCAAGGAAATCGCGATAGCTGTTAAAGCGGCAGGTCCTGATCCTGATAATAATCCTGCCCTCCGCAGATGCGTATTGAATGCGAAGGGTGTGAACATGCCCAAAGACCGCGTAGAAGCTGCGATCAAGCGGGCGATGGGAAAAGATAAAACTGACTACGAAGAAGTTGTATACGAAGGATATGCACCGCATGGCGTGGCTGTAATGGTAGAAACTGCTACTGACAACCCTACCCGTACCGTTGCTAACGTACGTATGCACTTTAACAAAACAGGTGGTAGCCTTGGCAACAGTGGTTCGGTTGGTTTCCTCTTCAACCGCGTGGGTGAATTTAAGGTTAAAAACGAAGGTCAGAACCTGGAAGACCTGGAACTGGAACTGATTGATGCCGGCCTGGAAGAGATTGGAGAAGATAGCGAAGGCAATATTATTATCCGTACACCTTTTACTGAGTTTGGTAATATGTCCAAAGCACTGGAAGACAGAAATATCCAGGTGATCGGCGCTGAATTAAAGCGTATTCCTACTACTACGACCGAACTGAACGAAGAGCAGGCGAAAGAAGTACTGGAACTGATTGACAGATTGGAGCAGGATGATGACGTACAACAGGTATTCCACACACTGGTATAATCGCATTACATTCCTGAAAGGGAATTCTCTTACTAAGAAGAAAAAGCATAAAGAAAGGGTCTGCAATCGCAGACCCTTTCTTTATGCTTTTATAATTTTTCCGCTACCTTCTCCGGCTCTGTAAGCAGGCGTAAGCCCTTGCCATGAATGGTTTCCAACTTAATGGTACCATCCAGCCTGAAATGCTTCCTGATACGCGTCAGGTACACATCCATACTTCTGCCGGTGAAGAAATCGTCATTCCCCCACACACTCAGTAGTATGCCCTCCCTCTTCAGCTTCTTATTCGCATTCTCACAGAGATACTTGAGCAACTCAGCCTCCTTAGGCGGCAAATTGATATTAGTATTGGTTGGTTGATGATATATTTTGAATTCGCTGTAGTTAAATACAAGTGTGCCCAGGGAGAAAACTACCTGCTTGTCATTCTGTAACAAACGGCTCCGCTTCATAAACACTTCCATGCGGCAGAGTAACTCTTCCATATTGAAAGGCTTTACGAGATAGTCATCACCGCCAGCTTCAAAGCCATTCAACTTATCCTGCTCCATATAACGGGAAGATGCAAAGATGATAGGTACATTTTCATCCTTGTCGCGAATCTCCCGGCACAGGGTAAACCCATCCATACCAGGCATAATCACATCCAACAGACAAATGTCGAAGGGCCTTTCCTGAAAAGTTGCCCAGCCCTCTTCACCGTTAGCACAATGTGTCACATCGTACCCGGCCTTTTCTAAATGGCTTTTTACCACCTTGGCAAAAAACAAATCGTCTTCAACTAACAGTACTCCTGCTTTCATAAATGGATTTGGGTTGATAATTAAATAATTTAATTACTATTAACCTATCGTAACGTGGTGCTTGTTCAATTCTCCCTCTAAGAAACTATAATACAATTTATATCCTGCGATTTAATTTTCAAACATTCATTTTATTCATTCCTGATGACTAAGAAAAAATGAATGTCTAATATACTAAGTATCACTCACTCCAGAATTATAACATACTTTAAGAAAAAATTGTTTAAATATTAGTAATCCTAACTTCATTGCCTATATCCACTCAAAAAGAGAATTTCTTTTCAGGGAATATAAAATATTAAAAAACTATTTATCATATTTGTACCTGTACTACTTGTCATTTCTTAAACCTACAACTATACAAAACAAAAAACGCAAGGCCTTTAAAAGCCTTGCGTTCCTATTTTTTAAGCTGATTTTACCCTTCTAAATTATTATTCCGCTACCATTTCCAGTACTACCCTGATCACATCTTCCACATTTGGTTTGGAGAAATAATCCCCGTCAGAACCATACGCAGGACGATGCGCCTGAGCACTCAATGTACGCGGTGCCACATCCAGCCAACGGTAAGCACCCTGCCCTTCGACCACCTGCTGGAACATGTAGGCTGTACCACCACCTGGTACATCCTCATCCACAAACAGGATCTTGTTAGTCTTCTTCAGTGATTCCAATATCTTATGATTGATATCAAAAGGCAGCAATGTCTGTACATCCATCACTTCAACGGATACATCCAGCTGTTCCAGTGACTGTGCCGCTTCTTCGACTATACGAAGGGTAGAACCGTAAGAAACGATCGTGATATCAGTACCTTCCTTAATCACTTCAGGTACGCCTAATGGTACTGTAAACTCACCCAGGTTATTAGGCAGTTTTTCCTTCAGGCGGTAGCCGTTCAGTGACTCAATCATCAGGGCCGGCTCATTTGCCTGCAGCAGGGTATTGTACAAACCAGCTGCCTGCACCATGTTGCGCGGCACGCACATATACATACCTCTCAGCGCACCCATAATCATACTCATCGGGGAACCGGAATGCCAGATGCCTTCCAGCCTGTGGCCACGGGTACGAACGATGATCGGGCATGCCTGAATACCCTTGGTACGGTATTGCAGACTGGCTACATCATCACTCAATGGCTGCATGCCATAGATCAGGTAATCCAGGTACTGAATCTCAGCAATAGGCCTTAAACCACGCAATGCCATCCCTATACCCTGCCCCATGATGGTTAATTCACGGATACCGGTATCGAATATGCGCTGACTGCCATGCTTTGCCTGTAAACCGGCAAAAGCCTGATTCACGTCACCTATTTTACCTACGTCTTCACCAAAGGCGAAAACTTTAGGATTATTACCGATCAGCTGATCGAAATATCTGTTCAGGATCTCGTATCCGTTAATGCTCACAGCATCTGCTTCGTATGCAGCCGGTACCACCGGTACATTCAATGCTGAGTTTACGCCGGTAGCATGCAGGAAGGAGTTGTAATTATCTTTTTCGCGGGCCAGCAGGTCCTCATAGTACGCTTTCAGGGCAGCAACGGCTGGCGCCTGGATGTTTCTATGACGGAACAGGATGCTGGCAGCAGTTTTCAGGATGTCCTTTCTCCAGGGCTCCCTGTTGTTCTGCAATTCCTGCAGCAGGTTATTTACCTGTGCAGTATCTGCCTGTGGCAGTGCGGCTACCGCCTGGCCAAATCCCAGCATGGTCTGTACCTCTTTGCGGATAGGCGCGATGTACTTTTCCCAGGCACTCTTACGTGATTCCTGTGCATAAGATTTAGCTTTCGCCTCAATCTCTGCCAGGGTCGCTTCGTCAGAGAGTGCGTTTTCCAGTATCCACTGGCGCATCTGGTGATTACAATCAAATTCTTTTTCCCAGTTCAGGCGCTCCTTGCTCTTATAACGCTCGTGAGAACCACTGGTAGAGTGGCCCTGGGGCTGCGTCAGCTCTTCCACATGGAATAGGGCAGGAATATGTGTTTCTCTAATTTTACGGATCCCCGCTTCAAACACCTCACACATGCCGGCATAATCCCAGCCCTTTACATTATATATATCAAAGCCGTTGGAATCTTCCGTTTTACGGAATCCTTCCAGCGCGACGCTGATGGAATCTTTTGTTGTCTGGTACTTACGCTGTACGGAAATGCCATACCCGTCATCCCATACAAATACCGCTAACGGTACCTGCAATACTCCAGCCGCATTCATGGTCTCCCAGAAGTGGCCTTCAGAAGTCGATGCATCACCAATCGTAGCAAAACATACTTCGTTACCATTCTTCGACAGGCCTTCCATATCCTTCAGGCTTTCTACATCCCTGAATAATTTAGAGGCAAATGCCAAACCAAGAGCACGTGGCATCTGGGCTGCAGTAGGCGACATGTCTGTCGCTGTGTTCTTCGATTCCGTCAGATTCAACCAGTTGCCATCCTTACCAAGGTTAGGCGTGGAAAAATGTGAGTTCATCTGTCGGCCACCGGAAAATGGCTCATTAGCAAGGTCCGGATCTGCATACATCTGCGAGAAAAACTGCTCAGGGGTGGCGATACCACTGGCGAAAGCAAACGTCTGATCACGGTAGTACCCGGAGCGGAAATCTCCTGGCTGGAAATACTTAGCCATGGCTACCTGAGCCACTTCCTTTCCATCCCCGAATATACCGAACTTGGCCTTCCCGGTAAGGACTTCCTTACGGGCCAGCAGACTAACTTCCCTGCTTTCGCAGGCCAGGCGATAATCCTCAAGTACTTCTTTCCGAAATTCCTCGAATGATAGCCGGCTTTCCGTATTCATAGTTAGTTCATTGTTTTCTATCATGCCTCGTTGTATATGCTACAAAAGTAAGGTATAAAATACAAGTGAGAAATGATTGTAAATGTATCAGGTAAAATAATTAGAATTTTTTTAATAAGATTTTAATAAATTCTCAATTGATGCGTTAATTTTGGCTGTAAATTTGTTACTAACGAAACGGTGATCATATTTTTAACCAATCGTCAAAACCAGATAATAAAATGAAAAAGTTTATCTTATCCCTATTTGCGAGCATGTTGTTAACTACTGCTCTTTGGGCACAGTCTCAAACTACCACACAAGCAAACCCTGTTGATGGTAAAGTGAAATTCGCAAAAGAAACTATCGACTTCGGTAAAACTAAGTTCAATAAACCAGTTTCTGTTGATTTCGAATTCACCAACGTTAGCAAGGAACCAGTAATCATCGAAACAGCACGCGCTAGTTGTGGTTGTACTACTCCTACCTGGACCAAAGAACCAATCCTGCCTGGTAAAAAAGGTAAGATCACTGCAGGTTACAGCGCAAATAGTGTAGGAACACAAAACAAAACTATTTGGGTGAAAGTTAAAGGCGTAGATCAGGATAAAGAACTGCACCTTACAGGTCAGGTTGAAAACTAATTTGTACTGCCATTGCAACGGCCCCCGTTGTACAAACTTATTAAGCCTTACAGTTTTATAATTGTAAGGCTTTTTTTTATTTCGACCTGCCCCAACCAAACTCTCCATATTTTTAGCCAACCATAATCAACTACATTTGTATCGCAAATCAAACACAATATATGCCTACCATTAGTAAGAGAGGTGAGCAAATGCCCGCTTCTCCCATCCGAAAACTTGTTCCTTATGCCGAAGCTGCTAAGAAAAAAGGAACTAAAGTATTCCACCTGAATATCGGCCAACCCGATATTGAAACACCAAAACAGGTTCTGGATGCGGTACGCCATTCAGACTTCAAAATCCTTGAATACAGTCACTCCGCCGGAAACGAAAGCTACCGCCGCAAACTCGTGACTTATTACGAACGATTTGGTATTGAACTGAACCATGAGCAGATTATTATCACCACAGGCGGATCCGAAGCCATCATGTTCGCATTTATGGCCTGCCTGGACGCCGGTGATGAAGTTCTGGTTCCTGAGCCTTTCTATGCAAACTATAATGGGTTTGCTGCAGAAGCAGGCGTAACCGTGACCACTATCACCTCTTCTATCGAAACCGGTTTCGCGCTGCCGGCCATGGAAGAATTTGAAAAAGCCATCACGCCACGCACCAAAGCGCTGATGATCTGTAATCCCAACAATCCTACCGGCTATCTCTATAGCCGCGAAGAACTGGAAGTACTGAAAGAACTCTGTCTCAAGTACAACCTCTACCTCTTCTCCGATGAGGCTTATAGAGAGTTCTGTTACATAGGCGACCACTTCTCTGCAATGAACCTGGTAGGCCTGGAACAACACGTTATCCTGATGGACACCATCTCCAAGCGCTATAGCGCCTGCGGAGGCCGTATAGGTGCCCTGGTGACGAAAAACCAGGAGGTGCTGGATGCCATTATGAAATTTGCACAGGCAAGACTGAGCCCTCCCTCCTTTGCCCAGATTGCCGGTGAAGCTGCCGTAGACCTGCCGCTCAATTATTTCTGGGAAATCAAAGCCGAATACCTGAATCGCAGAGACCTGCTGGTCAATATGCTCAATAAGATCCCAGGCGTATTCTGCCCAAATCCTGGAGGCGCCTTCTACGCCATCGCCCGCCTGCCGATCGATAATAGCGATAAATTCTGCCAGTGGTTGCTGGAAAGCTTCGAATACGAAGGCAAAACACTCATGCTGGCACCCGCTACCGGTTTCTATGCAAGCCCGGGCTTAGGTCTGAACGAGGTAAGACTTGCGTATGTCATCAACACAGATGATATCCGTCAGGCAATGATCTGTTTGGAAAAAGCCCTGGAAATATACCCCGATCGCACAGAAGTAGCCATGGAAGCGATGATTGCCTCCAGGTAGCAAATACATTACATTAAATTCTATATAATAGTTATTTTCCTCCGGGATATAAAAAAGGGCCAAAAAGGCCCTTTTTTTACATTAGTAAAAATTATATGTATACTTTTTCAAACAGAATATGCAATTTTTTTAAGAAAAGTATTGGAATTTTAAATCTTGTTCGTATATTTGAATTGTGAACGACGAAATAGTAAAAGATGACAGAGATCAGTGAGTTTCGTAGTTTAGCATAAATTTAACCTTAGAAATTTTTCCAAACGTTTTTATCAACCGAACTTTACTCCGTCAACACAAAGGTGTTGCGACTACAGAAAAAAGAAATTTTCAGATTTCTGTAAAAAAGTTTGAAGAAAACTAAAACGTTTTAGCAAAATACCGTATTTTTGTATCAGTTTTTCATAACGTGGAATTTATAAAGGCAAACGGCTCCGATCACGGAGCCGTATTTTTTTGCCCTATACTGAACAAAGTAATTGATAATCAATATATTTAGAACCTAACTTATAGGAAAGAGGCTTTTGCATGTAGCAAAAGCCTCTTTTTATACAAGCAGTATTTTAGCATTAAAATGTAACCAGATCCTGGTAAAATGGAAACGGCCCGGACATAGCCGGACCGCCTTTTGGTCATATTCTACATACAAACTAATCTTACATATGCTTCTTTATCATCGTAAAGAAGTCATCGAACAGGTAACGGCTGTCATACGGACCAGGAGTTGACTCCGGGTGGTACTGTACTGAGAATGCAGGTTTGTTCTTAATCCTGATACCTTCAATTGACTGATCGTTCAGGTTTACGTGTGTCACCTCTACATACTCACTGGCTGCTACTGCCTTCGGATCTACTGCAAAACCGTGGTTCTGGGTAGTGATCTCGCAACGACCGGTGGCCAGGTTCTTAACCGGATGGTTCAGACCGCGGTGACCGTGGTGCATTTTATAAGTAGGGATGTCGTTGGCCAGCGCCAGCAACTGATGTCCCAGACAAATACCAAACATTGGCTTATCTGCCGCCAGGATCTTCTTCACTGTATCCACAGCATACTTCAACGGAGCCGGGTCACCAGGACCATTGGATACGAAGTAAGCATTCGGCTTAAATTTCTCGCACTCTTCAAAAGGAGTATCTGTAGGGAATACCTGCAGGTAAGCACCTTTTTCTGACAGGCATTTCAGCATATTACGCTTTACACCATTGTCCAGAACTGCGATGCGGATGCCGGCATTTGGATCGCCTACATTGTAAGGTTCCTTAGTCGTCACTTCCTTGCAGAGTGCCTGTCCTTCCATCGAAGGTACATCCTTCAATTTAGCTTTCAGCTGATCTACGTCAAGGATCTCAGAAGAAATGATACAATTCATTGCACCCTGGCTACGGATGTGGGATACCAGCGCACGGGTATCTACATCGTAAATTGTTACCAGGTTATTCTCATCCAGGAATTTCTCCAGGGAGCCATCCGCCATCGGACGAGAATAGTTGTATGCAATGTTCTTTGCTATCAATCCATTAATCTTCACGCTTTCGCTCTCTACGTCATCCTTTTTCACACCATAATTGCCGATGTAGCAATTATTCATGATCAGGACCTGCCCTTTATAGGAAGGATCGGTAAATACTTCCTGGTATCCTGTCATACCAGTATTAAAACACAGTTCACCGGAAGCGGTGCCTATTTTACCAAAAGCTTTTCCCTGAAATACTGTTCCATCTTCTAACAGTAATATCGCAGGCTGGATTGATCTCGTCTGAGGCATGCTTATTATTCTTTTTTGAAAAATCGTGCAAAGTTATTGAATAATAGCTTAAGAATTAATAAAAACACAGATTAATTCTTCACCTACCTCAACTGTTACTTGATATGTATCGATTTTATGATGCGTAAAGCCGCCGTAGAAGCGTTCTTATCATCTTCACGGTACCTGACCGCTACTTCCCAGCGATGTTGACCACGGGTCACCAGCAGGTCGTAAAATGAAAGATGAAGCGCTCCTTTATAGTTAAAGGTACCCTGCAAGAGCAGTGCATCCATTCCACTCTGGGTAATATGGCTCGTAGTATACTTCAGGTCGGAAACATCGTCTTCTTTCTGCATTCCGTTCGCAGCAGTCGTAGCTGCCAACTCCAGATCGTTGGAGATGTTATTGCGGAAACTGAACATATTCACCATTACCTGCATCCCCTCTTCAGACCGGTTACGATAGCTTTTGGTATATTCTACCAGTGGTGCCAGTTCGGGCGCCAGCGGCTGGTCATTTACCCCCAGGTGCATAGGTGTGCTGATCTCCACTGCCTGGCGGCCAATAACCACCGTTTCCCAGGCCGAATAGAGCCAGGATTTATTGATTTTAGGATAGATGATGCTGACGACCATCCGCTTGCCAAAATAGCCCCCGGCTACAGCCGCAAGACCAATCACGAGTATCAGGGATACCAGTGCTCCCCTCCTGCCCACATACTTGATGTATCTTTCTTTGAAACTTTCTCTTGGTTCTTCTTCCTTTACATAGATGCCTACTTCCTGCTGGAATTCTTCAAAATTCCCATCCGGACGCTTTTGTTTCCAGTTCGAGAAACAGCTCTCTATCTTCTTACCACATTTTTCACAAAATGTCAGGAACTCAGAGCGTGACGGGTTGTGGTGAGCACAGGAGTTGCACTTTAAATAAATCATAGGTCTTAGAGATTATGGTTAGTTGTCCTGTTAGCAATATTACAAAATAATTTAATTAATTAATTGAATAATACGACTGACGGGCCTCTCCAATAAGAATTGCAATTGATTCGTTCCTAAATAAAAAAATCCCGGGATTGCTCCCGGGACTCTTTTATTATCTTCAGATACTGTCTTCTGATTACTCAGCAGCTTTCTCTTCAGTTTCGTTTGCCGCAGCTTCATCAGCTTTCTTTTTGGCACCGCCGGCACGACGGGTTTTCTTCGCAGGAGCTGCTTGTTCTTCCACTTTACCACCGTAGATTTCGTTGAAATCAACCAGTTCGATCAGTGCAGTTTCAGCATTATCACCCATACGTTTGCCAAGCTTGATGATACGAGTATAACCACCTGGACGGTTAGCTATCTTCTCACTTACAACACCGAACAATTCCTTGATCGCTTCCTTGTTCTGCAGGTAGCTGAACACAATTCTACGATTGTGAGTAGAATCAGCCTTAGCTCTGGTCAGAATAGGCTCAACATAAACACGCAGCGCCTTAGCTTTAGCCAGGGTGGTGGTGATACGTTTGTGAGCGATCAGTTCGATAGCCAGGTTAGATAACAGGGCTGAGCGGTGTGCAGCTGTTCTGCTGAGGTGGTTCACTTTATTACCGTGACGCATGACATTGTGATTTTTGGTTTCCCCTGTACCGTGTCAGGAATTACAGAGTACTTATGTTATAAAGTAGTTAAAGACTATTCTTCGTCCAGTTTCAGTTTGGAAAGATCCATACCGAAATGCAGACCTCTTTCGTTCAGTACCTGCTCGATTTCGCTCAGGGATTTCTGACCGAAGTTTCTGAACTTCATCAGTTCTTCCTGTTCGTACTGTACCAGTTCGCTCAGGGAGTTGATTTTAGCAGCTTTCAGACAGTTGAAAGCACGTACGCTCAGATCCAGATCTTCCAGTGGAGTCTTCAGGATCTTACGCAGTTGCAGTGTCTGTTCGTCAACCACATCTTCTTTTTCAGTATCCTTTGTATCAAAGCTGATATTTTCGTCAGTGATGATCATCAGGTGCTGAATCAGGATGCGTGAAGCTTGCTTAACGGCTTCTTCCGGGTGGATGGTACCATCGGTAACCACTTCCATGATCAGTTTCTCATAGTCGGTCTTCTGCTCCACACGGGTATTTTCAATGCTATACTTTACATTTTTGATTGGTGTAAAGATAGAGTCAATTGCGATGTAGCCGAATACTGCATCCTTTGGTTTGTTTTCATCAGCAGGTACATAACCACGGCCTTTACCGATAGTCAGTTCGATATCCAGCTTTGCAGATGGATCGAGTGTGCAGATGAGTAACTCAGGATTCATGATCTGGAAAGCACTGGTAGCTTTTTCGATCATATCAGCACGGAACTCGGTCTTACCTTTGATAGAGATCTGGATCTTCTCGTTGCTCACTTCATTCTCCACGATCCTTTTGAAACGAACCTGTTTCAGGTTCAGGATGATCTCAGTAACGTCTTCGGTAATTCCTTTTAAAGTTGCAAACTCGTGGTCTGCTCCTTCTATCTTTATTCCCACAATGGCATAACCCTCAAGTGATGACAAAAGTACACGACGAAGCGCGTTACCTACAGTCACCCCATAACCCGGTTCTAACGGCCGGAATTCGAATTGAGCTTCAAAGTCAGTTGACTTTTGCAAAACGATCTTATCAGGCTTTTGGAAATTCAGAATTGCCATTGATATGTTAAGTTTAAATGTTTATGTAAAACTGCCAATAGCCGTCAGCAGGCAATCACTAGGTACCAACATAAGAAACTTACATTGGTAACCGATGATGCTTCGCTAACGGCTAAAGTATTATTATTATTTAGAGTACAATTCTACGATCAGCTGTTCCTTGATATTTTCAGGAACTGCTTCCCTTTCAGGGTATGCAATAAAAGTACCTTTCAGTTCTTTCTCGTTCCAATCTAACCAGCTAAACTTAGGGTTTTTACCACGAATATTGCTGGTGATTGCAGTATTAGATGCAGCAGATTCTTTCAGTCCGATGATATCACCTGGTTGCAGCTGATAAGAAGGGATGTTCATTACCTGGCCGTTTACAGTGATGTGCTTGTGAGACACCAGCTGACGTGCAGCAGGACGGCTTGCAGCAATACCCATACGGAATACTGTGTTATCCAGACGAGCTTCCAGTAATTTGATCAATACTTCACCGGTAACGCCTTTACGACGGTTTGCCTCTACGAACAGGTTTGCGAACTGACGCTCTAATACACCATAAGTGTATTTAGCTTTCTGTTTTTCACGCAGCTGCAGTGCGTATTCACCCAGCTGTTTACGCTTACGGGTTGCACCATGCTGACCCGGAGGGTTGCTGTTCTTTCCTAAATACTTACCGTTACCTAAAATCGGTTCTCCGAAAATTCTGGAGATCTTGGTCTTTGGTCCTGTGTACCTTGCCATTTTGTTACTAGATTTTTTAGTTACGATATATGATCCTTAAAAAATCTTAAACACGATCATATACCCACTTGTTTGTTTAATTTACTTAATGTAGAAAATCGAAAGCAGCCAGTGAGAGTCGCCCCCCATCTATCCACTTTCGAAAATCTTCAGTATATATAGATACTATACTCTTCTCTTCTTAGGAGGACGGCAACCATTGTGTGGCAGCGGAGTCACATCCTTGATCATAGTCACTTCGATACCGGAGTTTGCGATCGCACGGATAGCGCTCTCACGTCCGGCTCCAGGACCTTTTACAAAAACATCTGCTCTTTTCAGACCAGCATCCAGTGCTACTTTAGCAGCATCGGAAGCAGCCAGCTGGGCAGCATATGGAGTGTTCTTTTTAGAACCTTTGAAGCCCATCTTACCAGCAGTAGACCAGGAAATTACCTGTCCCTGTTTGTTGGTAATGCTGATGATAATGTTGTTGAAACTAGCAGAAATGTGAACATCACCGTAGTTATCTACTTTAACTACCCTTTTCTTACTAGCTGCAGCTTTTGTATTTTGTGCTTTTGCCATAATTATATAAAATTCCAGGTTCCAGGTTCCAGAAACGCCACCTCATCTTTACGATTATTGGAAACTGGAACTTGTTATTTGTATTATCAAGATTATTTCTTAGGCGCTTTTTTCTTACCAGCAACCGTTTTACGTTTACCTTTACGGGTACGGCTGTTAGTACGAGTACGCTGGCCTCTGAGCGGTAAGCCCTTTCTGTGGCGAAGACCACGGTAGCAAGCGATATCCAGCAAACGCTTGATATTCATTTGTACTTCAGAACGGAGCTGACCTTCTACCTTGAACTCACCATTGATGATGTTACGGATAGTTGTCTGCTCATCATCGTTCCAATCTTTTACTTTCTTGTTAAAATCAATTCCTGACTTTTCCAGAATGTACTGAGCGGTAGAACGGCCAATACCATAGATATAGGTCAGACCAATTTCTCCTCTTTTATTCTTAGGTAGATCGATACCGGCTATACGTGCCATATTTGAATTAAATTTTCTAGTTTACTTAATATGATTAACCCTGACGTTGTTTAAAACGAGGATTTTTCTTGTTGATTACCAACAATTTACCCTTCCTGCGCACGATCTTACAATCTGCACTTCTTTTTTTTATGGAAGCTCTTACCTTCATAAGTTATGAGTTATAAGTCTATGTGTTTATTTATATCTGAATATAATCCTTCCTCTGCTCAAATCATATGGGCTCATCTCTACCCCGACCTTGTCTCCAGGAAGGATGCGGATATAGTGCATTCTCATTTTGCCAGAAATGGTGGCCAAAATCTCATGCCCATTTTCCAATTTCACCCGGAACATAGCGTTAGATAAGGCTTCTAGTATTATTCCATCCTGTTTAATGAGTGCCTGTTTTGCCATAAAAATTTTTAGGACTGCAAAGATAGCGAAATCTTGGTAAAAAATAAAATTCTAAAAATAAACCTAAATAATTATCAGGAAAAAACGATTTTAATCCTCCTTATCCCTTAGTTATCAATAGTTTGCACTTAGAGCAGGATTTTCAGCTTCAGCCTTTTCAATGCCGGCAAATGAAGATAAAAGGTCGGCCTTCCCCTTCATAACAGCTACATTGTGCTCAAAGTGAACGGAAGGTTTCTCGTCGCGGGTGATCACTGTCCACCCATCTTCCATATACTCCACGTCCTTTGTGCCCAGGTTGATCATTGGTTCGATCGCAATCACCAATCCTTCTTTCATGATAGGACCGCTCCCTCTTTTGCCATAATTAGGCACCTGCGGATCTTCGTGCAGGTGACGACCCAGACCATGACCTACCAGCTCACGTACCACGCCATAACCCCTCTCTTTTTCGGTATATTCCTGGATTGCATGGGCAATGTCACCAATGCGGTTGCCTGCCACTGCTTTCTCAATACCCTTATATAAAGCGGTTTTGGTTGCCTTCATTAACTGCAATACCTCCGGCTTAACATTACCTACCGCAAATGTGTAGGCGCTGTCTCCATGGAAGCCATTCAGCAATACTCCTACATCCACACTCACGATGTCGCCATCCTGAACAACGTATGAATTAGGAATACCGTGTACCACTTCTGCATTTACAGAGATACAGCAGCTTTTAGGGAAGCCTTTATAGTTCTTGAATGACGGTACAGCGCCGTTGGCTACGATGAAGTCTTCAACGATCTTGTCGATATCATCAGTAGTCATACCCGGTTTCAGCTTTTTAGCCACCTCTTCCAATGTTGCGCTCACCAGTAATGCGCTTTTGCGCATCAATTCTATTTCTTCTTTAGTCTTATAATGCACCATAGTAAAAACGGGTTGGACTTGTGTCTTTTAAACAGTGAAGCCACCAAGCATAAAGCATGCAGCGGTATTCCCAGCTGTCTGCTTTATGCTTCTGTGGCTGCTTACAACCCGGCTGTTTAACGAGAATTAAACATTAGCCGGAGCAGTTCTGCCTTTGATACGGCCAGTACTCATCAGGCCATCGTAATGGCGCATCAGGAGCTGGCTTTCTATCTGCTGCAGCGTATCCAGTATTACACCCACCATGATCAGCAGTGAAGTACCACCGAAGAAGGATGCAAAGTTACTATTGATGTGCACGGCAGCAGCTACACCGGGCAGGATACCGACCAATGCCAGGAAAAATGCGCCGGGCAGGGTGATGCGGTCCATAACTGCACCAATATAATCTGCAGTCGCAGTACCAGGTTTAACACCTGGGATGAAACCATTGTTACGTTTCATTTCCTCGGCCATCTGGGTTGGGTTAAAGATCAACGCAGTGTAGAAGTAAGTGAATACAACTACCAATACTGCATAGATCACATTATACCAACCATTGGTATGGTCACTGAAGATACGGATGAATCCGGAAGCGCTGTCAGTAGCAAAACCGATAGCAGTAGCCGGGATAAACATGATAGCCTGGGCAAAGATGATTGGCATTACACCCGCAGCATTCACTTTCAGAGGAATGAACTGGCGTACACCACCATATTGTTTGTTGCCCACTATACGTTTAGCATAGTTCACCGGTACCTTGCGGGTACCTTGTACCAGCAGGATCAGACCGATCGTAATGAATATAAATACTGCCAGTTCTATCAGGAACACCAGCAGTCCACCGCCGGCTTCCGCAGTTCTGGAGGTAAATTCCTGAATCAGCGCCTGAGGAAGGCGGGCAAGGATACCCACCATGATGATGATGGATGTACCGTTACCGATACCTTTATCAGTGATTTTTTCGCCCAGCCACATTACGAAGAGGGTACCTGCAGTCAGTACGATAGTGGTAGTCAGCCAGAAGAAGAAAGTACCATATTCAGGGATAATAGCTCCGCTGGATTGGCCTCTCAGGAAGGCAACATACGCACTCGCCTGAAAACCGGTCACCACCACAGTAAGGATACGGGTGAACTGGTTGATTTTCTTTCTGCCACTCTCTCCTTCTTTCTGGAGTTTCTGGAAATAAGGTACAGCTATGGTCAACAGTTGTATGGCGATAGAGGCAGAGATAAACGGCATGATCCCCAGCGCAAAGATGGAAGCTCTAGAGAAAGAACCTCCGGCAAACATATTAAACAGGCCCAGAATACCCTGATTGGATTTCTCTGAGAACTGCTTCAACAGGTTGGCATCGATACCGGGTAACACGATATAGGATCCTACACGATAAATGAGGACAAGAAGCAGGGTTGTCAGGATTCTGCTACGCAGATCCTCAATGCTCCAGATATTCTTAATCGTTTCGATAAATTTCTTCACAGGAAGATGAATGTTTAATATTCAAAATTTCATCCCGGTTGTGACGGGACCAAATTCCAAACCTGCAATTAGCTGCTCTTCAGTAACTCTGGCCGGGATTTGTGATGTATTTCGCTGGCTGAATAAAAAGATGAAAAGACGCACTACTCCGTAGGCGTCTCTCCGATCGTGTAACTTACACCAGTTCAATTGAACCACCAGCTGCTTCAATCAGCTGCTTGGCTTTTTCACTGATGGCGTTCACTCTTACAGTAACTTTAGCCTTCAGTTCGCCCTGACCCAGTACTTTTACTTTTGCAGTGCGGCTGATCAGACCGTTCATGTACAGGTTTTCCAGAGAGAAGTCCTGCAGACCATATTTTTCCACCAGGGTGTCAAGCTGACCGATGTTGAACACTACATAATTAGTAGGATCCAGGCTCTTGAAACCACGTTTTGGCATACGACGCTGAATTGGCATCTGACCACCTTCGTGACCTCTTTTGCTAGCGTAACCAGTGTTTGACTGGGCACCTTTGTTACCTTTTGTAGCTGTTCCACCTTTACCGGATGCTTCACCACGACCGAGGCGTTTTTCTTTATGTACGGAACCTTGTGCAGGTTGTAACGTGTGCAGATTCATTGAGTTAATTTTTTTTACTTACGCGGAAATTAACCGCTCGCATTAAATGTATAATGTTATTCGCAAATAATCCACTATAAATGTAGGATTTTTTTCCAGAGGAACGGCAAAGCCTTAACCCTGTACTTGTTCTACTTTTACCAGATGATTTACTTTACGCACCATCCCAAGGATCTGGGGAGTGGCTTCCACCTCAACGGTGTTGTGCATTTTGTTCAGACCCAGGGCCTTCAGCGTCAGTTTCTGACGTTCCGGACGGTCTATACCACTTTTTACCTGAGTGACTTTAATCTTTGCCATTATTATTTTGAATTAGCACCTTACAATTTCAGGAGCTGCTACGATGCAGCAGTCCATTCACCTCGGGGTGATATTATCCATTAAATACTTTCTTCAGAGATACGCTTCTGGTTTTTGCGATCTGGATCGGCTCACGCAGCAGGCCTAAAGCTTTGAATGTAGCTTTTACCACGTTGTGAGGATTTGCAGAACCCAGAGATTTAGCCAGTACGTCAGTGATACCTGCGCTTTCCAGAACGGCACGCATAGAACCACCAGCGATCACACCAGTACCATGAGCAGCAGGTTTGATCAGTACTTTAGCAGCACCTTCTTTCGCCAGCTGATCGTGAGGAATAGTACCGTGCATCACAGGAACCTTGATCAGGTTCTTCTTGGCATCATCGATACCTTTTGTGATTGCTTCCTGTACTTCTTTGGCTTTACCCAGACCGTGACCTACTACACCGTGTTCGTTACCTACAACTACCAGGGCAGAAAAACTGAAAGTACGACCGCCTTTGGTGGTTTTGGTAACACGGTTGATCGCTACCACTTTTTCTTTCAGCTCCAGGTCACCAGCCTTAACTTTATTAAATGTATTCTTTGCCATTTTATTATTTGCGAATTACGATTTAATCAATTTCGATTATTAGAATTGGAGACCTGCTTCTCTTGCACCGTCAGCTACATTCTTCACACGACCGTGGTACAAATAACCACCACGATCGAATACTACAGCTGTAATACCCAGTGAGGTTGCTTTTGTAGCCAGCGCAGCGCCTACCAATTTAGATTTCTCGGATTTGGTACCTTTCTGTGCTTTGATATCCTTATCGCGGGAAGATGCAGATGCCAGTGTAGTACCAGTTGCATCATCGATCAATTGCACGTAAATGTCGCTATTACTGCGGAATACAGACAGTCTTGGTCTCTGAGCGCTACCTGCGATTTTTTTACGAATGCGGTAACGGATCTTTTGTCTGCTATTAACTGCTTTTGTGCTCATTTCTATGTTTAATTTATATATTCCGATGCTGCCGGAATATTGTTGAATTAGCTAACCAGTAAAGAATACCGGTTAGCCAATTAAAATTATTTACCTGCAGATTTACCTGCTTTCTTACGAACCACTTCATCGCTGTAGCGAACACCTTTACCTTTGTAAGGCTCTGGTTTACGCAGGCTACGAATCTTAGCAGCTACCTGGCCTAACAGTTGGTTGTCGATACCTTCCAGTGTGATCTTTGGGTTCGCACCTTTTTCAGTCAGGGTAGTTACTTTCAGTTCTTTAGGGATCTCAATCACGATGTTGTGAGAGTAACCCAGAGACAGGTCCAGCAGCTGACCAGCGTTGGCAGCCTTGTAACCCACACCCACCAGCTCCAGCTGTTTGGTGAAACCTGCAGTTACACCGATCACCATATTGTTGATCAGTGCACGGTACAGACCGTGCAGGGCGCGGTGACGGATCTGTTCAGTAGGACGAACCACTGTCAAAACACCATCAACTACTTCTATTTTGATATCCCTGTCGATGTTCTTTTTCAGTTCACCTTTAGGGCCTTTTACTGTCAGTTCATTAGTAGCGGATACAGTTGCTGTAACACCTGCTGCTAATTTGATAGGAGCTTTACCTATACGAGACATAATTGCAGTTTTTTACTGTTATGTGTTTTCGATCCGCCAGTGTTCAGCCACCGTATAGAAAGGCTTAATTCTGAACCGGATCATTTATTGGTGAGATCTGCACAAGCCACTGGCAAACACCAGAAGGTCCTGTGCGGACCTTAATATATTAGTAAACGTAGCAAACAACTTCGCCACCCACGTTCTGTGTTTTCGCTTCTTTATCGGTCATAACACCTTTAGATGTAGACACGATAGCGACACCCAGACCATTCTTGATACGTTTGAAGTCAGCAGGTTTGGAATATTGACGAAGACCTGGACGGCTAATACGCTGCAGATCAGTGATTGCAGGTACTTTAGTCTGAGGATCATACTTCAGAGCGATTTTAATTACACCCTGTTTGTTGTCTTCTTCAAATTTGTACTTCAGGATATAACCTTTGTCGTACAGTATCTCAGTGATACGTTTCTTCAGCTTGGAGGCAGGAATTTCCACAATCCTGTGGTTGGCCATTTGAGCATTCCGGATTCTGGTCAGGAAGTCTGCTATTGGATCAGTAACCATTGTTCTTAATAATTTAACAACTTTTACAATGCGATATCCAATCAGTAATAGATAGGAAAATCAAGATCTTTAACGAATATGAAAAAGGGAAAAAAGGACAATTACTATTCGTCGGGAATAATTGTCCGGTCCCGTGTGTGGTAATTACCAGCTAGCTTTTCTTACGCCAGGGATTTTACCAGCCAGTGCCAGGTCACGGAACATGTTACGGCAAAGGCCGAAATGACGCATGTAACCTTTTGGACGACCAGACAGCTGACATCTGTTGTGCAGACGAACAGGGGAAGCGTTTCTTGGCAGCTGGTCCAGTGCTTCGTAATTGCCTTCAGCTTTGAGGGCAGCACGTTTTTCAGCGAACTTTGCAACCAGGGCTTCTCTTTTCCTTTGTCTAGCCTTAATGGATTCTCTTGCCATAGTTAAGGTTTGTGATAAAATTTTGTAAATGTCAAATTCCAAAACCCGGAGGGATTTGGAATTTGAGATCAAATATTATTGTTGATCTTTTCTGATGTTTTTGAACGGCATACCCAGTTCTCTCAGCAGCTCGTAAGCTTCTTCGTTGGTGGTAGCTGTAGTAACGAAGGTGATATCCATACCGGAGATCTTTGTTACTTTATCGATGTCGATCTCAGGGAAGATGATCTGCTCGTTGATACCCAGGGTATAGTTACCACGGCCATCGAAAGCTTTTTCATTGATACCCTTGAAGTCACGTACACGAGGCAGTGATACTGCGATCAGGCGATCCAGGAACTCATACATGTTATAACCACGCAGTGTCACACGGGCACCGATTGGCATATTCTTTCTGAGTTTGAAGTTGGAAATATCCTTTTTAGATAAAGTAGCGATCGCTTTCTGACCGGAGATGCGGGTCATCTCATCTACAGCAATATCTACCAGTTTCTTATCACCTACAGCGCCGTTGATACCCTGGTTCAGACAGATCTTAACCAGGCGAGGTACCTGCATTACGCTTTTGTAGTTGAATTTCTTTCGCAGCGCACCAATAACTTCAGTGCGATATTTAGTCTGCAGTCTGGGTGTATATGTAGTGTTTGCCATTATTTAATTGCCTCCCCTGATTTTTTAGCGATACGAACTAATTTACCGTTTTCACGCTGCCTGTTAACCTTGGTAGGTTTACCAGCCTTAGCATCCCACAACATTACGTTAGAAATGGCGATAGGAGCTTCCTGCTTAACGATACCACCTTTGGTATTCTGAGCAGTTGGTTTGGTATGCTTGGTGATAATGTTCACACCTTCTACCAGTACGCGCGCCTTGTCAGGGATCACTTCCAGCACCTTGCGGGGCTTGGTCCTGTCCTTATCATCGCCGGCAATCACTACTACGGTGTCGCCTTTCTTAATGTTGAACTTAGGCTTGAATCTCGTTTTCATTATTTGTTTATTTATAAACGCCAAGCGCAACATGGGTTTCGCTTGATTAATATTCGTTTTAGAAACGGGCTGCAAAGATATGTATATAAGTTGAAAGCACAAAGCAATAAGGTTTTTTTACTTTTTGCTTCATGCTTTCAGCGTACGCATCAATATCTTTACAATACTTCGGGAGCCAGAGAGATAATCTTCATGTATCCCTTATCGCGCAGCTCACGGGCAACTGGTCCGAAGATACGGGTACCGCGTGGCTCGTCAGAGTTGTTCAGTAATACAACGGCATTATCGTCGAAACGGATATAAGATCCGTCTTTACGGCGCAGCTTGTTTTTAGTTCTTACGATAACAGCTTTGTGCACAGTACCTTTTTTCACACCACCGCCTGCGATCGCGTCTTTTACAGTTACGACGATCTTATCGCCTACTTTTGCGTAGTCCTGGCCGGAGTTGCCTAACACTCTAATACACAGTACTTCTTTGGCACCACTGTTATCAGCTACATTCAGCCTTGATTCTTGTTGTATCATCTTTTTATAAGATTTGTATTTGTTTAGTCAGCGGCTGCATCCAGGAACGCTGCATGCAGCTTGAAACAATAATAGATTATTTTACCTTTTCGATCACCTCTACCAATCTCCAGCACTTATTCTTGCTCAGCGGACGAGTTTCCATTATTCTAACGGTATCGCCGATGCTGCACTGGTTCTGCTCATCATGAGCCATGAACTTGGTGGTCTTTTTTACGAATTTACCATAGATTGGGTGCTTTACTTTACGCTCAACGCTAACGCTGATTGTTTTTTCCATCTTGTTGCTGGAAACAACACCAATTCTGGTTTTTCTTAATTTTCTTTCGCTCATTGTTGAAAGTATTTATTATCCAGACCGTTCCTTTCGGACCGATGAATGAATTTATTTTTAAGGCTTAGAAGCCCAGTTCTCTTTTGCGCAGCTCAGTTTTCAGCTGTGCGATCTGACGCCTGAGAGAGCGGATGCTCATTGGATTCTCAATTGGCGTAATTGCGTGACTGAATGTAATTTTCTTCAGGCGTAATTGCTCTTCGGAAATTTTCTCTTTCAGCTCTTGTTCGCTTAAACCTTTCAGATCCAGCTTTTCGTTTGCCATTGTATTTATTATTTCTGGTTTATCGTTTATAGTTTATCCCGTTTGCTTTGGCTATTGAGCTTCAGCGAAATCGCGACGTACTACAAATTTCACTTTAATAGGCAGTTTCTGTGCAGCCAGCTCCATTGCAGCTTTAGCTACTTCCAGAGGTACACCGTCCGCTTCGAACAGCATACGACCTGGCTTAACTACAGCAGCCCAATGGTCAGGAGCACCTTTACCTTTACCCATTCTGACTTCCAAAGGCTTGGCAGTAATGGATTTGTCTGGGAATATACGGATCCACACGTTACCCTCACGTTTCATTGCTCTTGTCAGAGCCACACGGGCAGCTTCGATCTGCCTGTCTGTGATCCACTTAGGTTCTAATGCTTTCAAGCCGAAACTACCAAAGGAGATATCCGCACCACGTTTTGCGTTACCCTTGATGCGGCCTTTATGCATCTTCCTGTGTTTCGTTCTCTTGGGCTGTAACATCTTAGTATATGTTAAATGTTAATGTTAATTGTTAATAAGATTATCTACGGCCACCTCCACGGTTATCACCACCTCTTCTGTCGCCGCCGCGGTTATCGCCACCTCTTCTGTCGCCACCTCTTCTGTCACCACCACCGCGATGACCATGACCTTCACCACCTGTGCGGCCTTCACCATCTTTACCGGAAATAGCATTTGGATTCAGATCGCGTTCGCCCAGTACTTCACCTTTACAGATCCATACTTTAATACCGATCTTACCATATACTGTCTGTGCGAACAGAGAAGAATAGTCGATATCCATACGGAAAGTGTGCAAAGGTACACGACCCTGCTTCATCTCTTCTGAACGTGCGATTTCAGCACCACCCAGACGACCACCTACCTTAACCTTGATACCTTCAGCACCCATTCTCATTGCAGTAGCAATCGCCATCTTGATAGCACGTTTGTAGTTGATACGGCTTTCAATCTGTTTAGCGATAGTTTCAGCTACGATATTGGCATCTATTTCAG
Source organism: Chitinophaga sancti (assembly GCF_034424315.1). GTDB lineage: Bacteria > Bacteroidota > Bacteroidia > Chitinophagales > Chitinophagaceae > Chitinophaga > Chitinophaga sancti. The sequence goes on along the minus strand of NZ_CP139972.1, from coordinate 6,533,044 downwards.
GACGACGGATCTCCAGGATGTTGATCTGTACGTCTTCTTTAGAAGTCAGTTTCTTAATTTCTTCTTTGATGCGGTCTACCTCTCCACCACCTTTACCTATGATGATACCAGGTTTAGATGTATGGATGGTGATGATCAGTTTACCTAAAGTTCTCTCGATCACTACCCTGGAAATGCCGCCTTTATTGATACGGGCATTCAGGTAAGTTCTGATCTTGTTATCTTCGATCAGTTTGGTAGCAAAATCTTTCTTGCCGCCATACCAATTAGAGTCCCAACCTCTGATGATACCTAACCTGTTACCAATAGGATTTGTTTTCTGACCCATGTTCTGGTTTATTTGTCTATTAGATAAATAGTTAAAGTTTCAATTATTTCGCTTCCGCTACTTTGCTGTCTACTGCAATGGTTACGTGGTTGCTTCTTTTGCGAACACGGTAACCTCTACCCTGCGGAGCTGGACGCATTCTTTTCAGGATACGACCACCATCAACGAAGACGGTTTTAACGATCAGATTCGCATCTTCAACGCGTACACCTTCATTCTTCACTTTCCAGTTAGCAACAGCTGATAACAGCAGTTTTTCCAGAGGTACACTAGGGTGCTTAGGATGGAACTTTAAAACATTCAGCGCTTTCTCAACTTCCATACCACGGATCAGGTCTGCAAGCAGACGCATTTTGCGGGTAGATGTTGGATTATTATTAAGCTTAGCTACTGCTTCCATTGTTATTATAAATTTGAGTGTTTGAGGTCCGAAGTCCGGGGTTCGAGGTGTTTCACGCAGCAAACCTCGAGCTTAAAACTTCAAACGAATGACTACATTTTCTTGTTAGCGTGTCCTTTAAAGTTGCGGGTTGGTGCAAATTCGCCCAGTTTATGACCTACCATAAACTCGGTAACGTATACCGGGATGAACTTGTTACCATTGTGTACCGCAAATGTATGGCCCACAAAATCAGGTGTGATGGTAGAACGACGGCTCCAGGTCTTGATTACTGTACGCTTGGTGCCTTCATTCATTTTATCTACTTTCTTTCCTAATTTCTGGTCAACGTAAGGACCTTTTCTAATGGAACGACCCATGTCTGTTTATTTTTATTCTACTTTAACCGTTCCGCTCCGGGCTATCCGCCTGAAGCGGAACTGGTTCAAGCTTTATGAATTATAATTTTTTGCCGTTTTTCCTGCTGATGATCAGTTTATCGGAGCTCTTCAGCTTACGAGTCTTCAGACCTTTCGCATATTTACCTGTTCTGGATCTTGGGTGACCTCCGGAAGATCTACCTTCACCACCACCCATCGGGTGATCTACAGGGTTCATGGCTACACCACGGTTACGTGGTTTAATACCTCTCCAACGGTTAGCACCTGCTTTACCAATTGATTGCAGTGCGTGGTCAGAGTTAGAAACTGTACCTACAGTTGCAGCACAAGTGATCAACACTTTACGCAGCTCACCGGAAGGCATTTTCATTACGGCATATTTTTCTTCCTTGTTGCTCAGCTGTGCATAAGTACCGGCACTTCTTGCGATTGCACCACCTCTACCAGGCTGCAATTCAATATTGTGTACAACAGTACCCAGTGGCATATTCTTCAGCGGCAGGGAGTTACCTACTTCAGGAGCAGCATCAGGACCGCTCACTACTGTAGCACCAACCTGTAAACCCTGAGGAGCCAGGATGTAACGTTTTTCACCATCTGCATAGCTCAGCAGTGCGATGAATGCGCTACGGTTTGGATCATACTCAATGCTCTTTACAGTAGCAGGAATACTATGTTTGTCACGTTTGAAGTCTATGATACGGTAATGTTGCTTGTGTCCACCACCGATGTAGCGCATAGATCTTCTACCCTGTACGTTTCTACCGCCGGTTTTGGACTTAGCCTCCAGCAGGCTTTTTTCAGGAGTATCCGTGGTCAGCTCAGCGAACGCGTTGCCAATTTTCCAACGGGTACCGGCTGTCATCGGTTTAAATTTCTTCAGTGCCATGATCTAGTAATTGTTTAACTAGTTGCTTTATTATATAAATGTGATCTGCATATACATCCATCATGCCGCGTTGCCGCAGCTATGAGCACTATATGTTAGCATACAGATCTATAGATTCTCCTGAAGCCAGGGTTACAATTGCTTTCTTGTAAGAAGGTTTCTTACCAGCAATGAAACCAGCTTTGGTAAAACGCTGTTTAGCTTTACCAGGCATAACGGCAGTGTTCACTTCTGCTACTGCAACGCCATAGAACTCTTCAACTGCTTTCTTGATTTCCAGTTTATTGGATTTCTTGTCTACGATGAAGTAGTAACGGTTGAATTTATCAGTGGCTTTGTTCACTTTTTCACTTACTACCGGTCTGATTAAAACGTCTGAAAGTTTCATCTTTTATCGCTTTGAGTGGCAGGCTTACCTGCCAGCTGTGTGATTTAAATTTGACAATTAAGCTTCTACCGGCTCTTCAGTGAAGATTTTAGCAGCACTCTCAGTAATGATCAGGGTATTGCTGTTCATGATATCATATGTATTGATATCGCTCAGCATTACGCTATCTACTGTAGGAATGTTACGCAGAGACAGGTATACATTATCATTGTATTCCGGCAGTACAACCAAAGTCTTACGGCCATTTACATTCAGGTTCAGCTTAGACAGGATACCTGCAAACTGTGAAGTTTTAGGGGTAGCCAGGTTCAGATCTTCCAGAACGATGATACTGTTTTCTTTAGCTTTTACAGACAGTGCAGAAATCTTAGCGAGATCTTTTACTTTTCTGTTCAGCTTAATGTCATATTTGTGTGGTTTTGGACCAAAGATGGTACCACCACCTTTATACAGCGGGTTACGGATGTTACCTTTACGGGAACCACCAGTACCTTTTTGTTTGTGCAGTTTACGGGAAGCACCTTTCACTTCAGCACGGGTCTTTACCTTGTGGGTACCCTGACGCTGAGCAGCGAGGTATTGTTTAACAGCCAGGTAGATCACGTGGTTGTTAGGCTCCACTCCGAAAATTTCTTCCGGCAGATCGATAGTTCTTCCGGTTTTCTTACCTTCTATATTTAAAATATCAAGTTGCATATTACTTCTGGATTAAAACGATTGAACCAATGTGGCCGGGAACGGATCCACTTACCAGGATATAATTTTTCTCAGCGAAAATTTTAACGATCTTCAGACCTTTAACTTTCACCTGCTCATTACCGGTCTGACCAGCCATACGCATACCCTTGAACACGCGGGAAGGATAAGATGATCCACCCACGGAACCTGGCGCTCTGCTTCTGTCGTGCTGACCGTGTGTAGCTTCACCCACACCGCTGAATCCATGGCGTTTAACAACACCCTGGAAGCCTTTACCTTTGGAGGTGCCGACTACGTCAATTATTTCTCCTTCTGCAAATATTTCTGTGGTAATGGTTTCACCAAGAGCTTTCTGTACATCCGGGTTGCGGAACTCTTTTACGATACGTTTGGGGGAGGTGCTTGCTTTCGCGAAGTGATTGATTTCTGCTTTGGTAGTATTCTTTTCTTTTTTCTCACCAAATGCTACCTGAATAGCGTTGTAACCATCGGTTTCCTGAGACTTAACCTGTGTTACTACGCATGGACCGGCTTCGATAATGGTCACAGCTGTCTGCTTACCATTCGGTTCGAAGATGCTGGTCATGCCGATCTTTTTGCCAATAATACCTTTCATGTTATTATATATTATACCCAGCGCCTGGGGGTGGATCTAGCTATCCCCAGGATAGGCGGTTTAAATGCTTTATTGGGCGGCCACCCAGAAGGCGTGACCTATATGTTATGTTATAGCGTTTACATTCTGGCAAACGGGGAGCACTTTCCCCTGTGAGATTTATAAATAAACCTCACTGCCAGCAAAACAGCAGTCATAAGATTAAATCAAAACAGGAAGGCCTTTTGCCCGCCTGCTGACGTCCTACGCTTTGATTTCTACTTCCACACCGGAAGGCAGATCTAACTTACTCAGCGCGTCTACAGTCCTGGAAGAACTAGTGTAGATGTCCAGTAAGCGCTTGTGTGTGCACAACTGGAACTGCTCACGAGCTTTCTTGTTAACGTGTGGTGAACGCAGCACCGTAAAAATTTTCTTTTCAGTTGGTAAAGGAATTGGACCTGTTACCACGGCACCAGTGTTACGCACTGTTTTAACGATCTTCTCAGCAGACTTATCTACCAGATTATGATCGTAGGACTTCAGCTTGATTCTAATTCTCTGAGACATATGCAATGAACTTCTACTTTTTACCCTTACAATTTGGGAGGGCAAAGGTAATCAGTATTTTTGGATTCCCCAACAAAATCGGGGAAAAATAATGGGAAATTTTATCGAAATGTAGAATGAGGGCGGGTTTGAGGCAAATGTTAATTTGTGTAAAAGTACAATAAAGGTGGGTAACAGACTGTAATATAGTTAATTAAATAATTTTTGGCACACAGCCGCCTTCGGCCCGCCTGAAAAATAAATTTCTAACACCCCTTTAAAAAAAACAAGCCGCCGGGAAACCGGCAGCAAGTCCTGTCTGGGAATGCAATAAGCAATATTTCTTAACCTGTCAGCTTCAGAGAGGTAACTTACCCAACAAACGCTGAATCAGACCAAGAACTAAAGCCAATACCTGGTTCAATAAATCCATAGATGTTCTTGAAGGCTTTTCATGAGGTTATGCCTACTCTGTTACTTGGTTTTCGGCAATCCCAAATGCCCCTAACACAAGGAACATTGGGTTAAAATTAGACGCAGGGGATCAATTTGTAATGGTTCATTTCATTCATTTTAAGGCGCTTGTTCATTTCATTCAGTGACCCAAAATGGACCGTTCATTTTTTGTAAATCCATACGCAAACACAGCCCCCAATCCCCCACCCACACGCACTCACCAGCCCTTAACCCAGCCGTTCATTATAAAAAAAAGCCTCCCCGGTTCTCACCAGGAAGGCAATAAGTTGGAAAATGCCTTTTGTTGCGTTGTACATTTTCCGTGGAATCAGTGGCGTAATAAATTACAGACCACCCAGCAGAGAATTCAACAATGCTACGATTGTTGCCAGTAATTGGTTCAGCAGATCCATCGTTATGGTATTTCACTGGTTACACCTACTCTATCTATGGTTTTCGGCAATCCCATTCCCTAAAATTAATGAGTAGAAATAAAACTACATCCGTTCATTTCATTCATTTTCAATTAGTTCTGAATACTCCGTTCAACCATCCTTTTTTCAGTATTCATCCCCACATTTTTCCCCACATAAACCATTTACGAACATCTAGCCCCCTACCGCATGCCATTTGCCTACAATAGCACCTTCCCCCAGGCACCAGCCGCCAGGGGCCGGAACAATGGCCTGCCACTACATTGCAACTAAAACTGAACACCCTATGAACAGATGAGCTGTCCAAATCCACCCACAAATAAAACCATGCACGAAAAACACCACTCCCCACCAGGAATAAAATCCATTATCAAATAAAACCATGCAGGAAAAACAGCACTCCCCAACAGGAATGAAATCCTTTTTCAAATAAAAACATGCACGAAAAACAGCACTCCCCGCCAAGAATGAAATCCATTTTCAAATAACAACATGCACTGAAAACAGCACTCCCCGCCAGGAATGAAATCCATTTTCAAATAAAACCATGCACGAAAAACACCACTCCCCACCAAGAATGAAATCCATTTTCAAATAAAAACATGCACAAAAACACCACTCTCCACCAGGAATGAAATCCATTATCAAATAAAAAGGCCCTGGCAAGCACCAGGACCTTCAAGCTTTTAAAATTGCTTCGGGAAATTACAGGCTACCGAACAGCGTATACAAGAACTTAGTCAGCGCTGCGAGAATAGTTGCGGTCATAATCTTAATTTTCAGAGGGTAAACGCCTACTCTATTTTAAAACTGGTTTTCGGCAATCCCAGCAAACGCCCGTGGCGGCATCTTCTTATATAAAGATAATCGTCACCCTGCTTATTCCCTCCGTTCATTCTATTCATTATCAACCAGTTCATTCAAAACGTTCAAAATAAAATACCAGCTCTACCCCCATTCGTAAATGCCCCACTCCCATGATTCCTTCCCCAAAAACCTGCATTCGCCTCCACCAGGCACCTCGCTCGCTTAGAATATTCCAGCTTCTGCACATGCTTATCAGCAGGATAATAACATCAGGCCCCCCTAACTACAATCTCCCCCCCTCAGTCATCACTAAGTTGCTCCTGCAGCCATTCAATATGAGGCATAAACTGACCCTTGCGGCTCAAATATGATAACACGCTGTCCAGTCTTGCCGCCAATCCGGGATTTCCCGCACGCGAAATGGACTGTGTACCCAGTTCCCGGCTGGAAAAGTGCAGGGAAATCACAGGCGCCCTGCCTAAAAAGAACTTCGTCACCCACAACGGACGTACAGAACCTGCATAAATTTCATAGATACCGCCCTCTATGGTCATTGGCTTCACCTGTTGACCACCCGAGTGATAAAGATACCCCGCCGCCTTCAGCGCGCTATAATCGGGCTTTGTGCCGACCGGCATCCGGCAACCGTATATACGCTTAGCAATTACCTGCTCCAGCGTATTTCTTTCAATGTTACCAAAGGCAGCTATTTCATGCCTGCGCGCCAACTGACGAACCATTTCGGGATAAGCCTGTGCCCAGGCCGCCGTAATAAAAAATGTGCCCCTTAGCTGGTACCTGTCCAGGATAGTTAATGCTTTGTCCAATCCTTCCCGGGAGACCTGCAGCCTTTCTTCCCGGCCAGGTTCCTGACCTTTTCCTGCCTGCAAACTCAGTTCTTCCAGATCGATACCGATCAATATACGGGCCTTATTCATCCGGTTTAAAAATCAGCTTTAGTACAGAGATAATGTTGGATATATGCTACGCTATATCAATGGATGCGTTATTGAATGCAGGCCCTTCGCCAAAGGTCCTTTCTCTTTACCAGGAGTAAAATGCAATTGATAACAGCATCTCCTGCAAGGGCAGGATGTGCATAAAACGTTGAGAGGAGGTAGACTTGTTACAATTGGCTACAAACAAAAGTCCCGTTCCGGGAAGACCGGAACGGGACCATATTTCAATCAGATTCTAATCATGCTGATTATGCATTCACTTTACCTTTTGCCTTTGCCATTTCTTCTTCAGCAACAGCGTTTGGAGCAGGTGAATAGTGAGAGAACTCCATGATGGAAGTAGCACGACCGGAAGACAGGGAGCGCAGCTGAGTTACGTATCCGAACATTTCTTTCAGAGGAACTTTCGCTTTAATTACCTGTACACCGTTTCTCATTTCCATACCTTCCAGCATACCACGACGACGGTTCAGGTCACCTGTTACGTCACCCATGTATTGGTCTGGGGTCTGAACTTCTACTTTCATGATTGGTTCCAGCAGTACTGGTTTTGCTTTACGACCTGCTTCACGGAAAGCTGATCTTGCAGCCAGTTCGAAGGATACTGCATCGGAGTCAACGTCGTGGTATGAACCATCGAACAGACGAACTCTCAGGTTATCCAGCGGGTAGCCTGCCAGTACACCCTGGCGCATAGCAGACTCGAAGCCTTTCTGTACCGGAGGAACGAATTCTTTAGGGATGGAACCACCGAAGATATCGTTGATGAACTGGAATTGTTTTCCGTCGTTCTCTTTCAGCCATTCTGGATCAGCAGGGCCGATTTCGATCTGGATGTCAGCGAATTTACCGCGACCACCTGTTTGTTTCTTATAAACCTCACGGTGTTCAACCTTCAGTGTGAATGCTTCCTTGAAAGCAACCTGAGGTGCACCCTGGTTAACTTCTACCTTGAACTCGCGACGCATACGGTCTACGATGATTTCCAGGTGAAGTTCACCCATACCGCTCAATACGGTCTGGCCGGTTTCTTCGTCAGTTTTAGCTTTCAGGGTAGGATCTTCTTCTACCAGTTTAGAGATAGCCAGACCCATTTTGTCCATATCCGCCTGAGTTTTAGGCTCGATAGCGATGTGGATAACTGGTTCAGGGAAGGTCATAGATTCCAGTACGATAGGATTTTTCTCATCGCACAGGGTATCACCTGTTTTAATATCTTTAAAACCTACAGCAGCTCCGATATCACCAGCTTCGATGAAGTCGATTGGGTTCTGCTTGTTGGCGTGCATCTGCATGATACGGCTGATACGCTCGTTCTTACCTGTACGGGTGTTCAGTACATAAGAACCTGCATCCAGGTGACCGGAATAAGCCCGGAAGAATGCCAGACGACCTACGAATGGATCGGTCATGATCTTGAATGCCAGTGCAGAGAATGGTTCTTTTGCATCTGGTTTACGTTCGATCTCTTTACCATTGTCAGGGTCAGTACCTTTAACCGCTTCGATATCTACTGGTGAAGGCAGGTAACGACATACGGCATCCAGCATTTTCTGTACACCTTTATTTTTGAAGGAAGAACCACAAAGCATTGGGATGATAGCGATATCGATCGTTGCTTTACGGATTGCTTCGTGAATTTCATCTTCAGAGATAGTGTTAGGATCTTCAAAGAATTTCTCCATCAGCTTGTCATCGTATTCAGCAACAGCTTCTACGAGTTTAGCTCTCCATTCTTCTGCCTCATCCTTCATATCAGCAGGGATTTCGATTTCCTGGTAAGTAGCACCCTTACCTTCTTCGTCCCAGATGATACCTTTCATGGTGATCAGGTCAACCACACCTTTGAAAGTATCTTCAGCACCGATAGGCAGCATCAAAGGAACTGGGTTAGCACCGAGCATTTCCTTCACCTGTTTTACCACGTTCAGGAAGTCAGCACCAGCACGGTCCATTTTGTTTACGAAACCTACACGTGGTACACGGTAACGGTTAGCCTGGCGCCAAACGGTTTCAGACTGTGGTTCAACGCCGGATACAGCGCAGAACAGAGCTACCAGACCATCCAGTACACGCAGGGAACGCTCAACCTCAACAGTGAAGTCCACGTGACCTGGAGTATCGATGATGTTAAATTTATATTCTTTTGTATCTGGCTGGAGCTTTCCCTGAGTAGTTGGGAATTTCCAGAAACAGGTGGTAGCAGCAGATGTGATGGTAATACCTCTTTCCTGCTCCTGCGCCATCCAGTCCATGGTGGCTGCACCTTCGTGCACTTCCCCAATCTTATGGGATTTACCTGTGTAGTACAGGATACGCTCTGTGGTAGTGGTTTTACCCGCATCGATGTGCGCCGCAATACCAAAGTTTCTCTGAAATCTTAAGTCTGCCATAATATTAAAATGACTGTATAATAATGCAATTTGGGGGGCAAAGGTAATTCATTTTTGCTAATAAATAAAACAAGCAACTTTGCCAAATTGTTATTTCAGCAGCAGAATACTTTTTTTTGACCCTTTGGTTACAAGGTTTAAAAATTAAGCCGGTGCGGTGGTTTGAATAATTCCGGCATAACAGGGTCCGTAAGTAATGCTTAAAGACCTACCGGTGACGGCGCTACTGATCCCGGGAATGCATGCAAGTTCAACACTGGCGAAAAGGGCATATATGAGAAAAGGAAAAACATCCCCTAGTATAGCCCAGAGGATGTTTCCCTTATATCTTTATAAACCATCTACCGTAAAACGGCAGTAGATTTAGATCCTGAAGTGGGAGAATGCCTTGTTAGCTTCAGCCATACGGTGAGTATCTTCTTTCTTCTTGAAAGCAGCACCTTCACCTTTAGCAGCAGCTACGATTTCAGCAGCCAGCTTCTCAGCCATGCTCTTACCATTCCTTTCACCTGCATAACGGATCAACCATTTCATTGACAGGGAGATCTTTCTGTCAGGACGAACCTCAGAAGGGATCTGGAATGTAGCACCACCAATACGACGGCTTCTAACCTCTACAGCAGGAGTTACGTTTGTAATCGCTTTCTTCCACACTTCATAACCATTATCATTGGTAATAGTGCTCACTTTGTCGATTGCATCGTAAAATATTCTAAAGGCAATGCTCTTTTTGCCCTGCTCCATCACGTTATTAACAAACCGGGTAACCTGTTTGTCATTGAAGCGAGGATCTGGAGCCAAAGGCATCTTTTTCGCAGCTTGCTTTCTCATTTATTTGGAAAATTTCAAGTAGTTATTATAAATTATTTCTTAGCCTTTTCCTTTTTGGTACCATACTTGGAACGGCTCTGCTTTCTGTCTTTCACACCAGCAGTATCGAGGCTACCACGAACGATGTGGTAACGTACACCCGGTAAATCTTTTACCCTACCACCACGGATCAGTACGATAGAGTGTTCCTGCAGGTTGTGTCCTTCACCAGGGATATAAGCGATCACCTCTACTTTATTGGTCAAACGCACCTTTGCAACCTTGCGCAGTGCAGAGTTTGGCTTCTTAGGAGTGGTTGTGTACACACGTGTACAAACACCGCGACGCTGAGGACAGCTATCTAAAGCCCTGGACTTGGACTTAGCCCGGATAATTTCTCTTCCTTTTCTTACTAATTGTTGTATAGTAGGCATTCTACCTAGATTTTTTTTCTTGTCGGTTTACAATGACATCCAAATCGCCCAGAATGGGAATTTGGGAGGGCAAAGGTAACACGCTCCTTGTTAATAACAAAATGTTTTGAACATTTTTTTGAAGGAAATCCTCGTCAGCTCCCATGAAGTTCCCTGACTATTTCGCTCCATTCCATGTCCGTTGTAGATTCTGGCGTATTTCGGCCCGCTCTGCTGTACCAATACCGGGCGTTTCCCCGGTCACCTTCTTTCCTGTGGAGGTAGGCATGAACCCAGGCAGCAGTATCATCTCCCAGATGTTCGATGATATCATGTGCCATTTGCCAGTCACCTTTTCCATCCCACCACAAAGCCTTCAAATAAGGAGAAATCCCCTCAGGAGGGGCGGCCTGATCCAGCGACGCGATGAAAGTTGCCATGGTCATAGGCGGCGAAGGTACAAAATTACAGCGTGATTTGGGTGGTTTTGAGGAATAGAAAATTGAAATGCAGCTCAGCTACCAGTCCATCAGGTGAATAACCGGCTAATTTCCCGGGCATAAACCGCAGATATCCCGCCTCTTTAAAGATGCGGCTTATAGGCGGCTTATAGGCGGGATATCTGCGGGTTATCTGCGGGTTATCTCCCTTTTTAAAGCGTACAAAAAAAGCCCTCATTACAATAATGAGGGCTTTTTGCTCCTGTTACATAAAAGAGAAAGACCATCTACTCTCGCAGATGGCCTTCCAATTCAACACAACTAAGACTATTTTGAGTAAGTTCCTACTTTGTAATTCCAGTGATGGGTGTCTTCCGCCTTACCAGTACGGATCGCATCCAGTCTTTCCAGCAACTCGTTCCCTACCTCATATTTGGTAGGATCCAGCCGGATCCGGTGCTCTTTGTAATCCAGTTCCTGCACATATGCCACGCTGGCAGCTGTACCGGTACCAAATACCTCGCGGAGGGTACCCGCCTGATACGCTTCTACCAGCTCCTCAATGCTCACCGGCCTCTCCTCTACTTTCAACCCCATATCTTCCAATACAGACATCACAGCAGCACGTGTAACCCCAGCCAGAATCGTGCCCTGATTCAAATCCGGCGTTATGGCAGTGTTACCAATTATAGCAAACACGTTCATCGTACCGCATTCCTGTAAGTATTTGAATTCCAATCCATCTACCCACAAAATCTGATCGTATCCCTGCTTGCGGGCCTGCATAGTAGGGTACATAACCCCGCCATAGTTACCCGCTGCTTTTGCAGCACCCACCCCACCAGGGAAAGCACGAATATATTTATCCTGCACCAGTAATTTAATAGGTTTATTAAAATACGGACCGGATGGCGAGTTAATAATAACAAATTTATACGTATCTGAAGGCCTTACACCAATAAATTCATCAGCGGCAATCATAAAAGGACGCAAATAAAGGGAACAACCATCATTGGTAGGTACCCAATCCCTGTCCAGATCGATCAAAAGCTCCATCCCGCCTATAAAAAGCCATTCCGGCACCTCTGGCATCCCCATACGCTCCGCAGAATTGTTAAAACGCGCATAATTATCGTATGGACGGAAAATCATCGGCATTCCCTCCTGGTCTTTGTAGGCTTTGATACCCTCAAAAATAGCCTGCCCATAATGCCAGGCGGCGTTCGACGGACTCACAGACAGGTGGCCGAAAGGCAGGATCTCTGCATTCTTCCACTCTTTACCGTCAAAATCTGCCACCAACATATGGTCGGCATATTGCTTCCCGAAGATAAGGTTATTGAAGTCTATTTCCCCAATCCTTGAATTCTTTGTTCGGGTCACCTTAATTTTTTTTAAGGCTTCTTCCCCTACCTTGTTTACCATTTGTTTATCTACTCCCATCATAAAAAAGTGCTGTTAATTTGTTTTGGATGTATGATATGTTGGCGAAATCTAAAGTCGGAAATCGCTCATCTAAAAATGAATACACTTAAATTTGCTCACGTCGTCAGATGCAAATAAAGCAAATTTTTCCCCAAAGGGGGCCATTACATTCAATTTAAACTATATATGCATGTCTTTTGATCAAGTACAGCTGGACCCGTACTTTCTGGCCAGGATCTACACCCAGCCTATCATACCGGGGAAAAAAGCACCTGTTGCCACAACTCCTGCTGTCGTTCCGGACGTGAAATTTTTAGGTGAAAATCAAAAAAACATCGCGCTGTTCATACAAAATGAAGGAGAAGCGTATTTAAATGAAGAATTATTTAACCTCCTCACGAATATCTTAAATGCCTGTAAACTGGGTATGCAGGATATAGCCCTGATAAATGTAGCGCATTATCCTGCCATGTCCTTTACATCCTGGCAGTCTGCCATAAAAATGAAGCAGGCGGTGCTTTTTGGCATCTCTCCTGCTACCATGGGCCTGGAAGATTTTCCCCTCTACCAGGTCATTTCTGCCAAGGGCTGCCAGCTACTCAACTCTGACGACCTCTACCCTATTTCCCAGGATAAAATGATGAAGGGCAGGCTGTGGCAGGGCCTGAAACAATTGCTGGGGATTTAAATCTAACTTGCATTCATGAAGCTAGTATTCGCTACCAACAACGAAAATAAGATAAAGGAAATCCGCTCTATGCTGGGCGACGAGTTCGAAATCATCACCCTCCGCGAAGCCGGCATCGACATCGACATCCCGGAACCACACCCTACCCTCGAAGAAAATGCCCGGGAAAAATCTGTGACCATTCATAATATGACACAGCAAAACTGCTTCTCTGAAGACTCCGGGTTAGAAATACACGCCCTGAACGGCGCTCCCGGTGTTTTATCCGCCCGCTATGCAGGTGAACAGAAATCTTCTGAAGACAATATCGATAAAGCCCTTTCCGAAATGGAAGGCAAAACCGATCGCCGGGCACAATTCAGAACCGTTATCTCCCTGATCCTCGATCATAAAGAATACCAGTTCGAAGGCACCTGCCCCGGCACCCTGCTTACTGCACGCAGGGGAGGCAAAGGTTTTGGTTATGATCCCATCTTCGTACCCGATGGTGCAACTCTCAGCTTTGCTGAAATGGACATGGCCGGCAAAAATGTATTCAGCCACAGGGCCAAAGCATTCCAGAAACTGATTGCCTTCCTGAAGGCTCACTGATAATATAAACCAATGGCTAGAGTAAAAATTGAGCTTCCTGAACAACTGGATTTTCACACCCAAGTTCCTGTAAGGATTGGGGATATCAACTATGGCGGTCACGTAGGAAACGATGCCATTCTCTCTATTATTCACGAAGCACGCCTTCGCTTCCTGGCCAACTTCGGGTTTGGCGAACTGGATAAAGATGGTCAGGCAGGCCTTATCATGGCCGATGCCGCCCTCGTATACAAAGGGGAAGGCTTTCATGGCGATATCTTTGACATCGCCGTAGGAGCCGCCGATTTCACCCCATTTGGATTCGATCTCTATTACAGTATCACGACCATCCGCGGGGAAAAAACAATCCCGATCGCAGCGGCAAAATCCGGTATGATTTATTTTGATTACCAAACGAGAAAAGTAGCCCGCCTGCCCGAAGAGTGGAAACAAGCTCTTTCACCTGTTAAATAAATATCGCGCATGGACTTTGAGCAATTGAAGAGCATTATCACCAATCGCCGGAATATTAAACCGTTTGCAATGAATGGCAAGCGCATTCCGGACGGGCAAATTCAGGCTCTCCTTGAACTGGCTGACTGGGCCCCTACCCATGGTTATACCGAACCATGGTACTTCCCGGTGTTTGGCGGCGACGCCGTTAAAACGTTTTGTGCAGCTCACGCTGAAATGTACAAAGCAAATACTGCCCCTGAAAAATTCATTTTGGGCAATTATGAGAAACTGAAAACGCAGGGCGACCTGGCCTCTCATGCGATCGTACTTTGTATGAAGAGAAGTAACAAACCGGGTATTCCTGAAATTGAAGAAATTGCTGCAGTAGCCTGTGCAGTACAGAACCTGTGGTTAGGTGCTACCGCCCTGGGCCTGGCTGGCTACTGGGGTTCCGGTGGTATGACCTACTCTCCTGCCATGAAAGATTATCTTTCTCTGGGTGAGGATGATAAGGTGCTGGGGATTTTTTACCTGGGTTATACTGATGAACCCATACCTGAAGGCAGACGCCTGAAACCCTTGTCTGAAAAAGTGAAGTGGGAAAAATAATTTTCTGCTACGGTACTATGGCAGGTTTGGCCAGTAACCAGCCCTGATTAATCCCGGCAGAAAGAAATCCGGTACTCTTATTGATGTGGCTTTGGGTGATCACAACTCACTCAAAGCCATATTCTTTTTAACCGGCTAATACATGAAGGTCAGATTAACCTTACTCCTGCTATTCTTGTGTCATGTGGCTTTGCTGCACGCACAAAGCCCCGCTACCCGGCGCCCCTACAATGCTACTAAACCCCTGGACAGCGCTACCCTGAGCAAGATCATTTCACAACAGGTGAAAGACAGTTCCTCAGGCAAATCCAGGCTCCACCTTTCTGATACCTCGGTGGCGGTGTTGATTACACGCCTGGAAAACTATACCCTCATGCTCAATGAGGTCATGAGTATCCTCAAACGGGGCCTCGATACCACTGAAATAAGTGAACGCCTGCCACTCATCGATTCTTCGCTCAATGTAGTGAAGCGGGATATTACCGCATTAGGTAGTACCCCGAATGTAATGGACCTGTATACCAACAGGGTGCTTCTCGTACAACTGGAATGGCGACTGAATAACTGGCAAAACCAGTTATTCAGATTCTATGATAAGCTGGTGAACATCACCGATACCCTACAACAGTTGCGAAGAGATACCACCATGCGGGATATACCGGCAGAGGACGAGTTGCGGGATATCTATGTGGGGCAGATGGCCACGCTGATCACCAAGTGGAGACAAGTAGATAGTGCGAATAAACGGAACCTGTTATTCTTAGGCTTATTACAGAATAAAGTAGCAAAGCGGTATTTAGAATCGACCAATTTACTGGAGGATATGGACTTCCAGTTGTCGGGATACAGTACACGGATGTTCAATAAAGACTTTAGTTATCTCTGGGAGCCACCCTTACCGGGCAAGAAGGGCCCGAAATTTCTATATGTGCTTAAGCGCTCAGTGGCGAAAAACATACATGTGCTGCAGATCTTTTTTATGATCCGGCGGCCGATGATTGCATTCTGGTTGCTGGCGGCCATCGGGTTTGCATGGTGGGTGATGTCGAATATCAGGAGGATCAGGAGAGATCATGTGGGGTCGGAAGCAGAAACGATATTGCAACAAACCAGGTATGTAATTGTACATCCGGTAGCGGGTACTTTGCTATTGGTGTCCACTTTGTCTGCCTTACTAAATATTCAGTACCCGATATTATTTATAGAAATTACCTGGGGCATAGCGGTGATCTGCGTGTCTGTTATTGTAAAGAAATACCTGCCCGGGCATTTGTTCAGAAGGTGGTTTCTGCTGGTGTTGCTCTTAGCCCTTTACTGTGTGAATAACCTGTTGATCCAGGTAACGTTCACGGAGCAGTGGGGCATTTTTACGGGGGCGATACTGGGGGTGATATTGGGCTATTACCTGTTGCATAGCATAGCGCAAACGAAATTGCCATTGCCCAAATATGCTAAACATGCCGTGTGGATCCTGATTATAATGAGCGCCTTGTCGCTGTTGCTGGTGATCATGGCAAGAGTGACGGCAGCTAAAATATTTGGAGCAGCGGGGGTAGTGAGTATTACGATGTCGCTGGCAATTGTGCTGAGTGTAGAAATATTGATGGAAGCCATTTACCTGCATGTGGAGGCGAATAAGCATTCGAGTACGTTTGTGTCTTTCCTGGATTACCAGCATATCAAGGCACGGTTAAAATCGATCCTGTATGTGATAGCCACGGTGGGGTACCTGATGCTGGTAGCGAGGAACCTGTATGTGTATGATACGCTGTATGAAATGGTGGCGGATATGCTGGTGGCCGAAAGAAAGATCGGCAGTTTTGCGTTTACCTTTGGTGGGGTGATTGTGTTCCTGTTGATTATCTGGATCTCCTCGGTGCTGAGCCAGTTATTAACATTCCTGCTGGGCTATACAGGGAATAATGTGCCGACCCGGAAAGGATGGGGATCATATATGTTGTTATTAAGATTGGCGATATTGGGGGCAGGTGTGTTATTAGCCTTTGCGGCATCGGGTATACCGCTGGACAAACTGGCCATTGTAGTGGGAGCCCTGGGTGTAGGTATCGGGTTTGGCTTGCAGAATATTGTGAATAACCTGGTATCAGGGATCATACTGGCTTTTGAGAAGCCGATAGAGGTGGGTGATACGATTGAGTTGGGAACACGTACGGGTGTAGTGAAGGAGATTGGTATCAGGTCCAGCAGGATTTCGGCGGGAGATGGATCGGAGGTGATAGTGCCGAATGGGGAGCTGATAGCGCAGCAGTTGGTGAACTGGACATTGAGTAGCAGGTCGAGGAGGGTAGATATTAGTGTAGGCGTGACGTATGGTGCAGATATTAATAAGGTGATACAGGTGATGAAGCAGTGTTTGCAGCAGCATGAGGGTGTGATGGGAGCTCCGGAGCCCACGGTGTTGCTGAGTAATTTCAGGGATGGGGCAATGGATTTTCAGGCTTTCTTTTGGATTAATGACCTGGGGCAGGCGGGGAGTATGAAGAGTGCAGTGCTGACGTCGATTTATGCTTCGCTGCAGGAGGCAGGGATTACGATAGCGCATCCCACGCCGCAGCAGGTGCAGATTAATATGGACCCGATGTTTTGGCAGCAGCAACATCCACCAGGCCCGCCCATAAATCCATCGGCACCGTAAAACGCCCCGTGCTTGCGTTTTCAAAGGGCCTCTTATCCTTTTGACAGCAGCTACTTCAACAATGATACACTAAGAGTGGAAAACCTGCCACGCCAGCGCAGGAAAATCCCCCTCATAGCGTAAAGCTAAACGTATTCATGGGTAGCCATATTATTATCAAACGCCCGGATCACCTATCTGTTGATATGAACTCACTCCCCCTGGACCTTTACCATAGTAAGGGTCAATGCATGATTACATCTGGCACACTGTATGATATACCAGTTGTTAAAGCGAAGATTATGAAAAACTTACAACTTGCATTACTGGGTTTTGCCATCATGCTGTTAAGCAGCTGTGAAGTAGTAGGCGGTATTTTTAAAGCCGGCGTATGGACAGGAATTATTGCTGTTGCTGTTGTGGTGTTCCTGATCATATTCCTGGTTTCACGCGGCCGGAAATAGAGAATCGCTGATAAGGCCCCTGGCAGAGGATAAACCCCAGGCGTGCACTGGAACGAAGTAAGGGAACTACTGATAGGAAATTCAGCAGGGATAACACCCCAAACCCCGATGGCAGCAGCGAACGCACTATCAGGAGCTCATGTGCCCTCCACCAACCTCCTCGGCTATCAGCGTACGACCAGCAGCTTCTGCAGAAACAACCGGCCCGTTGATATACCCATTGGCATAAAACTCCTCCTTAATGCGAGACCAGATCCATGCGCGGCCCTTGCCTGATTTGAGCAGCCATTCATGCTTCATAGCAGAAATCTTATCATCGAAGTTCTGCAGGTAAATGACCTCCCATGGTCTATACTGCAGGGTGCCTTTCTGGCGCCCATGCACATTGTGAAAGTGAAATCTTTTAATAAGATCAGTCGTGTGTCCGGTATAGATCTTCTGGTACCTACGGGAAAAAAGGATATAAACGGTGTACATATTAATGGTTATGCCATGAAACACAAAAGGTTACCCTGTTTTGGAGGTAACCTTTTGTATTCCTGTATTTCATAGTGCAACAAAGATACTTATTTTATCCGGGCAAGGCGGGCATAAATTTCCATCATACCAGTCTGACCTAATAAATCTTTGTCCGTACGACGGCCTACCAGTCCGCGTTGATCGCATTCGGTAGCCCATACTTTGTCGGCATCTTCCTGCATTGCATTGATATACTGTCGGTTACCATCCACAGCATACAATGCTTCGTATCCTCTGAGCAGCACAGCGTTGAACCAATATGAATATGGAAACCTGCCCTGACGGAAGAAATGAGCATAACTGCCGGCTGCTATATGCTGCGCAGCTTCCAGGTAATGCTTATCTTTTGTAATGTGATACAGTTTGACGTTAGATTCCAGCATCGTACCCGCATTATAGGTATAAGCAGCGGAGTCTATTTTCAGCGATGGCACATGGATCATATCATAATAATAGCCTTCAGGTGCCTGCAGGTATTTGTTAACCCAGTTGTACAACAGCAAAGCTGTGTCGAGATAGCTTTTCTGATGGGTAGCATCGTACAACTGTAGGGCTACCAATACGCCCGGGCCATTGGAGCAGGTGTTTTTGCCACCCTTATCTCCTTCTTTCCAGTATAAACCACCGCCGGATATGGTATCAAAACCCGTCATCATAAATTTATAGATTTCCGTGGCTTTTTCAAGGTACCATTTTTTCTTTGTGCGCTTATACGCATCCAGGTAGGCAATGGCGATCCACTGATTGTCGTCATAGAACCGGTCGCCGCCCTTTTCTTTTACAACATAAGAGTCGTAGCCGGGAGCCGGTGCTTTCTTGTCGTAATAGGCATTGATGGCAGTGACAACGGTAGGCATGTAGTTTTTGCCCGGGTGGATGGCTTCCATTTCATTGGCCGCCTGGATTAAGCCACACAATGGCCAGAGGAAGGAATGAGGATTTTCATTCTTCTCTTTGTTGGTGGTTTCGTAGTAAAGTTTGTTCTGAGCGTCATACAGGTTTTTAACAACTGCTGACCATAGGGTATCTGCATGGGTTTTGTTGGCAGATGACTGTGCAGAAACGAAAAGGCCGCTATGTAGGCATAGCAGCATCATGAGACCTGAGTATTTAAACATGCTTGTGGATTTTAAAATCTCCGGCCGAAGCCGGAGATCTAAAATTAATCAATCAATTCGAGTTCTTTTAATCAATCAGCCCCAGTTCTTTTAACCTGGCAACTGCTTCTATCAACATTGATCCGCTAAGCTGGGTAGTCAGATCTGTAGTAGTCGCCACTGTTGTCCAGTTGGTATTAAATATAACCTGTGGACGGGTAGTTCCCTTTAACCACAAAGTTTGTGCATTCAACAGGAGAGAATTGGCAAATTTTGCCTGGTCGGTGCTGGAAATACTACCATCTGTAATGAGGAGCATCAGGTAGCGTACCAGGATCCCTTTGAAGAGACCACCATCTCCCCCACCCTCATCCTTGAAGATGTTATTGCTGGTGAAATCACTGCCCAGGGAATTATTAGCAGTTCTCAGGGCATCGGCCAGGTAAGTAGCATCCCCTGTGAGCTTGTACAACTCTACTGCGGCACCAATAAACACGCCCTGGTTATAGGTAAACTTCCAGGCCTTGTTTGTACCACTGGCATCCAGGCCATCCCATACCAAACCCGTCGTAGGGTCTACCAGGTTATCCTTTTGCCACTGATAGATTTTCCTGGCCCAGTCCAGGTCATCGCCTTTATGGTCCAGCTGGTAAAAGCGGGAGGCGATGATGCTGGCGGGCGCATTGGCGGGCGTATTCTTGTTTTGACGGTCCTTGTTCCAGTAGATACCACCTCCAAATGTATCATCCCATCCACCTTTTATATCATTCCACAGGGTGGTAGCAGCAGTTTTGTACCTGGCGTCACTGGTTGCTTCGTATGCACGCAGACAGGCCAGGGTCATCCATTCCATGTCATCATAGAAGTGATTGATGATGGTATTACCATTCTTTACCTGGGCACCATCCAGCAGCTTATCCATACGGGCTTTGATAGTAGCATCACCTGTACGCAGGTACGCATCTACCAACAGATCCAGTGCATGCGCATTGGGCCAGTAGTTGAAAGTCTGATCACTGCTATTGTTCTTGTTAAAGTAATTACCACTCTGGTTGTACCAGCCACTGATCAATGATTTTTCAGTAGAATCAGCGATAGCAGGCCAGTTATATACATAACTCACCGCGCCTGCGCCAGGGCCGGGACCATCGTCCACAGGCTCTTTCAGGCAGGAGGTAAATCCTGTGATGAGTAAGGTGCCAACAATTATTAATTTGCGCATAATTCAATAATTTATTTAATGATCACTTCGTGGGTATACGTCTTGTCTGGTGAGAAGTATACATTCACATCACAGTTTTTAGTGTCTACTCCACTGTTAAATTTGAAACAGTAGTTATACTGATCACTGTTTGTAATCAGGTGCAGTTCCCAGAAAGACAGCGGTGTTGCGGAAGTAGGGCGGTTATTATCAGCGTTGGAAGAACCCCACCATTCGTAACCAGCAGTACCATCAGCAGCCGTTACACTCAGGCGGAATTTATAACGTTCATCACGACCCCATGATTCCTGGTGGAAGTTGATCAGTTGATTTTTGAATGACCATACACCATTGCTCACGTAATCCAGTGGATACATGATCTTATTTTCCGGAGCGAACCACAGGCCCATACCGGTGATTTCGGTTACAGTAGCTGCAGCATTGTTAAAGTCCAGACGCAGGCGGTAAACCTTTGTACCAGTGCTTTGTGTGCCTTCACCATTTTGTTTTACAGCACCACCATCAATGTAGAAAGTAGTAGGTGCACCGGTATTTCTGTCTGTAAAATGGTAGGTACCATTCTTCAGGGAAGTATAGATTTCAAATACACCGGCTGAGGTAGATTTCAGTTTCATTGCAGCTGCCAGGTTATCACCAGCCTCTGTAGCAGTACCAGTCAGGTATACATCTACAGGAATTTCTGCAAAGCCATTTGGTCTTTCTACTTCGATGGTCCGGGATTCAGCAGCCTTCAGGATGTTGAACCCTTTTGAAGAATTCACGGTCCATTTCAGTTTACCGGTAGCAAGAGATTCGATACCTGCTTTTGCAGCGATTGTGTTCAGGTCTTTGTGAGACAGGGTCAGTTTGTTATTTACCCCACCCCCATCAGAAGCAACGGTAGCCAGTGGTGTGGAGAAGTCGCCGTTTTCCTTGTCGAACACTACTTCGTACAATACCAGTGAACCGTCTTCGGCACGTGCCTGTTCCCATTCAAAGGAAACGGAGGCACTGGTAGCAGGTTGCAGTTTGATATACTTATCATTTACCGGTGCACTCAGTGCAGGTACCGGCTTCATGTTCGTGTTGAGTTTATAGTCGTCCTTTTTACAGCTTACAGTCAGCAGTGACATGATGGCTAATATATGCAGAAAGTATGTTTTCATGTTTTGCAGCATTTTTAAAATAAGTGGAAATTCTACCAACCCTGGTTTTGACCGAGGTTACTGTTTTGGTCGCGTTCGAATGTAGGCACCGGCCAGAGATAATGTTTCGGATTATTGAAAACCCTGTTTTCAACGATGATATATCCGTTTGCATCTTTATTGAAAGCACCACCGCTCACTTTGATACCTCTCACTGGTTTTGCCAGCACCTGGTCAGCAATTTTCCAGCGGCGGATATCGAATGGACGGATACCTTCGCAAGCCAGTTCTGCACGTCTTTCACGGCGTATGATGGTTCTGAGCTGATCGCTGGTAGCGGAAGGGTATTCGGTCGCTCCTGCATCAGTAAACCCGGCGCGTACACGCAGTGCACGCACGGTACTGTTCCATACATTCGCATCCAGTTGGCCCAGTTCATTCTTGGCTTCTGCATACATCAGTAATACTTCTGCATAGCGAATCATGATCAGATTCAGGCTAGAGTTGTAATTGCTGGCTGTAGGATCGTAGTATTTGTAGAAATAATAACCGGTAGGAGATGCACCCTGATCGTCTACACTATTGGTAGCAGGATTGGAACCTGGCTGTGTGAGGATCGTTTGTACAGTACCGTTAAAGTCCGTGATAGTAGAACCATCGTGCAGGATGGTTGCATTAAAACGGGGATCCCTGTTATTGTAAGGATTGCTCTCGCTGTAGCCGGAACCTGATTCAGCAATTCCTTTACCATTCAGCATGACGTAATCATCCACCAGGTCCTGTGTAGGCACCAGTGTGCTTCTGAGCAAGGCAACGGTCTGTGGCAGGAAGCTACGTTGTGTAGCGTAGGTACGGCCACCACCATATTGCAGGTCGAGGATCACCTCACTGTTATATTCATTGTTGATGTTAAAGATGTTCTTATAGCTGGATTGCAGGCTATAAGTACCATTATCATTTTTACCAATGAGTTGTTCACAATCATCTACTACGGCTTGCCATTCTCCTTTATATAAATGTACCCGTGCGCTGAAAGCGATGGCAGCACCGCGGGTAATGCGGCCTCTGTCCTGGCTGCCGTAAGCAGTGTTCACGGGCAGGTCTGCACGAATTGCAGCCAGTTCTGATTGTACAAAGTTGAGGATATCTGCCTTTGGTGTACGGGTGATGGTCTTTGCATCGCTGATGGTGATCAGGTTGGTATAGAATGGAACATCGCCATACCAGTCTGCCAGCTGAAAGTAAGCGTAAGCACGAATAAAACGGGCTTCTGCCAGGATTCTTCTCTTCAGTGTAGAATCCATGTTTGGCACCTTGTCAATATTCGTGGTCACGATGTTACACTTGCGGATACAGGTGTAGCGGTAAGACCATTCGTTTGTAACTCTTGCATTGGATGGATCGTAAGCCCCATCTGCAATAGCGGTAACGTTGTCAAAGCCGATTCCGTTTACATAAGCGTTATCGCTCAGGGCTTCGTTACCGAAGAAGTAGCCATCGTTCGACATGTTTTCGTAACAGCTATTCACTGCTGCGAGGGCATCATTTGCATCCCGCCAGTAGGCCTCCTCAGTAAATTCGCGTGTGATAGGCTGATCCAGCTTACGGCAGGAATACAGCGTAGTCGCACTTATGAGTATTATCAGTAGTCTCTTCATACGTTTAAAATTTCAGGTCTATACCGAAAGAGAAGGTAGCTGCATTCGGATAGCTACGTCCTGCAATAGCATTGTAATTGGAAAAAGACAGCTTGTCGTCGAACTGTGTGAATTCAGGATCTACACCCAGATCGTGGAAGCGACGTGGTGTAAATGTGATCAGGTTCTGACTGGTGAAGTAGATTCTTGCACCCTGTACCTTAATGCGATCGGTAAAGCGCTTAGGCAGGTTGTAGCCGAATTGCAGGTTCTTCAGACGCAGGTAGCGGGTATCGAACAACCAGTAGTCTGAATAAGCGAAGTTGTTCGCATCAGCTGCACCAATTGTAAGACGTGGATAGCTTGCATCAGGATTAGTCGGTGTCCAGCGATCCAGGTGCTGCATAAAGGCATGGTCCTCATTATTGTGGAATGCCTCTACGATATCACCACGCAGGAACTGTGTACGCTTGCCAACTCCCTGCCAGAACATGGAGAAGTCGAAATTGCGCCAGCTGGCACTGTAGTTAAATCCGAATGTATAGCGTGGGAATGGGTTACCGAATACATAACGGTCGTTTGCATCGATCACACCATCGCCATTGCGGTCTATATATTTAACATCACCCGGCATTACCTGCTGATTGTAGGCGAATGGCACTTTTGGTGCATTCTTGATATCGTCCAGGTTCTGGTAAAGGCCATTGGATTTGTAACCGTAGTAAGACGCGATCGGGAATCCTTCTTTGATAATATAGGTGAAGTCAGAACCCTGGATATTTTGTTCACCATATTTGATCACCTTATTCAGGTTATCAGACAGGTTTGCACCGAAGGTATGTTTTACTGCGCCTGTTTTCAGGTGGTAGTTCACGGAGATCTCCCATCCTTTGTTCTGCACTTTACCTACGTTCTGCAGGGAAGAACCGATACCGGCAGTACCGGGTACTACCTGGAAGAGATAGATACCATTAGTGGTTTTGTTGAAGTAATCGAAGCTGGCGGAGATCTTGTTATTGAAGAGGTCCATATCCACACCGTAGTTACTCATCGTAGAGATTTCCCATTGCAGGATTTCGTTGTAAGCGGAGAAATCGGCACCGGGAGCAGGTGCGTTGTTGAACGCATACTTGCCGGAGTTGAGTGTTACACGGGCCAGGTAGTTGAAACCTCCGATGTTGGAGTTACCCACTTGTCCCCATGAGTAGCGCAGCTTGATGTTACCATATTTGTCTTTAAAGTCCTGGAAGAGTTTTTCATCTGTCACTCTCCAACCCAGGGAGAATGCAGGGAAGAACTGCCAGCGGTGACCGGGAGCCAGTTTGGATGAACCATCATAGCGCCAGGTAAATTCAGCGAGATACTTATCGTCAAATACATAGTTGACTCTGCCAAAGAGGGAGTTCAGTGCATAGAGATTCGGATTGCTGATATCGTTGTAAGTACCGATAGTAGAATAGTCGTAGCTGCCATCAGGTTTTGGAATATAGCCACCACCGATAGCCCACTGGTTATCGAGGTTAGTAGTTCCATAACGGCTGGCTTTAATACCGTAGAATTCATTCACAGCATCGCTACGTGCACCTGCCTGTGCCTTTATGTAATGCTTGCCGAAAGTGTTTTCATATTCAGCAGTTGCGTATACGTTGGTATTATTATCCTTGTATTCTGATTCGGAATACTGGTTGTAAGTAGGTGGATTGGCAGTGGTGTAATAGGGAGCATAGCTATATTTATTCACCCTGTTGACATCGTTGGTGATGGTGTAGTTGCCGGAAGCGTTGAAGTTCAGCTTCAGGTGTTTCACCGGTGTGATGGTTACATCCAGCCCACCAAGCAGGTTATCTTTCTCTACCAGGTCAAATCCCTGCTGATCCAGCTGTGCAAATACGTTATTACTGTTCAGTGCAGGTACAACGTAGTTACCCAGGGAATCCTTTACAGGATAGATCCGTGGTGTACGCATTGCATCGCGCATGAGGATACCCATGTCTGCGGACTGACGGCGGAAGAAGGATTTCGTGTAGGCGATGTTTGCATTCACTTTTACGTATTTGCTTACGTCTACGCCGAGGTTTGCTCTTGCGTTGTAGCGTTTATAATAGAAGTCCTGGTTCACGTATTTGTTTTGCAGCATATTGCCCTGGTTTACATAACCGAGGGAAATGAGGTAGTTGCTGCTTTTACCGCCACCTGTCAGGCTTAAGCTGTGGTTTTGCTGTGGAGTGTAGTTCCGGACCATTTCATCCATGTAGGAAGGATATGAGCCTTTACGTTTCCAGTAAGCAATTTCATCTGGTGTATACTGCGGTGTTTTACCGGAGTTTACCAGTGCTTCATCTTTCAGGGCCATATACTGCCATGCCTCTACGTTGCGTGGCAGCGTGGTAGGTGTTTGCCAGCCATACATACCGTTGTAGGTAACGGATGGTTTATCGTCTTTAGCACCTCTTTTGGTAGTAATATATATAACACCGTTTGCAGCCTGGGAACCGTAGATAGCGGAAGAAGCAGCATCTTTCAATACGGAGATGCTTTCCACATCATAAGGGTTCAGGTTCTGGAGGCCATCGCCGCCGGTCTGCACACCATCGATAATGATGAGCGGGGAGTTGCCGGTGAGGCTACCTACACCACGGATGTTGAGTGTTAGTTTAGCACCTGGTTCTGCATTTTGTTGTTGCAGGATGAGGTTGGGGGCTGTACCCTGGAGGGCCTGGAACATGTTTGTTACAGGGCGGCCTTCAAGATCCTTGGTCGAAATGGTATTGATTGCCGCAGTTACCTGGGTTTTCTTTTGTGAACCGTAAGCTGTGATCACTATCTCTCCCAGGTCCTTGGAATCGGCGGTGAGCATTACGGTAATATTAGTTCTGCCATTGATACCCACCTCCGATGGGATGTAGCCAACGGAAGAGCAAACTAAGGTACCATTGGCTTGCCCAGCTGGGATCTTTAGCGTAAAAAAACCATTATCATTTGTAGTGGTGCCGAGGCTGGTACCTTGCAGACGTACGTTGACGTTAGGAATACCTACCCCTTTTGCGTCTACAACTTTACCGCCGACGGAGATGTCATTGGCCTGAATGGTCGTGGCGGCCTGGCGGCCCTGCCGGAGAATGATCTTGTTATTGATCTTTTCGAAGCGGATGTCCAGCGGGGAGAGGATGAGCTTAAGCACATCGTCGAGCTGCTGATCTTTGACGGTAAGGGTGACTCTTTGGCCTGCTCTGACTTCATCATTAGAATAGACGAAGACAAAGGGAATTTGTGCTTCAATTTTTTCCAGCACCTGTCCCAATCCTTCATCATTTACCTGGAGGGAGATGCGGTTGTCTGCTGGCTTTTCGGCTGCATTGACCTGCTGTGCGCCTGAATAGCGGCCAGTATTAGAGGCGAAAGCCATCTGGGCACGCAGATCGAGTATGTTCATAGCGATCATACAGACGAACATAGGCAGGAAAAGGGAGCGGAAAGTAGCCGGAATAGTGAATCGTAGCGGTCTTTCTTTCATAACGCTATTTTGGTTTATGTGTGTATCAGTAATATTTGCAGATTGTAGGTCGCAGAAAATTTATAGACTGCGACGGCGGCTAAAAAGGGCTGACGTGGGAGCCCTTTCCAGCAATGCCTGTACCTTAACGTGAATTATGAATTTCTTTTTTGCTGCGTGGTAATGTTTATTTTATTGAACAATGAGTGATTGCATTTGCTATTCACTTATCAGCAGTGTGCTATCAGTTATATTATAGTGGAATGATATTGACCTTGCGAGGTAATACATGATATCCTGCAGGTTGTTGTTCTGGAATGAGCCTGTGAGCCTGTAATGGCGTGGTGCATCATCGATAAAGGAGATCTTTTTACCAAAAGTTCTTTCCAGTTCAATGCCTATTTCTTCCAATGTTTTATCTCTGAATACGAGGCGGCCTTCTGTCCAGGCTTTATCGTCTTCAGCAGCTGTTGGTTCTTTAATTATAGTGTTTGCTGCGGTAGGCTGATAGATTACTTTTTCATCTGGTGTGATGAAGACGGTATCCTTATTATCAGCTGGTATAAAGGCTACTTTACCTGTTTGTACGGATGTTTGCACGGCTTCATTTTCATAGGCACGGATGTTAAAAGAGGTACCTAATACATGTACACTTCCATTAGCGAGGTGGATGATGAAAGGCCGGCCCGGATTGGGAGCGATGTCAAAGAATGCTTCGCCGGTAAGGTATACTTCCCTTGAATTGCTGTTGAACACTTCAGGGTAAGTTAGTTTACTGTCTACATTGAGCCAGATCTTACTGCCATCAGCGAGTTCGATAGAAGCACGGGTCGCTTTGCCATTCTGGCGATGCAGCCATTGCATGGTATCGTTGACTACAAAGTGAGAAACGGGTGTATGAGCTTTGTCTACATACAACAATCCTGCACCGAGTATTAACATAGCAGCGGCAGCGCTGAGCCATTTCCACACGGTTCTTTTTGATTGCAGTGTGGGTATGGCATGTATACGTGCCATGGTTTTTTGAAGGGCCAGTTCGGTATCTGCAGCAGCATGGTAAGGTGCTACAGTGAAATAAGATTGTAACAGGTTGAATTGTTCCTGTAGATAATCGTTTTCTTGCAATAGCACATCCAACTCCTGCAGCTCTTCGGCGGTAGCTTCTCCAGCCAGTTTCCTGGCGGCTAGTGTATTAAATTGTTCTTCGTTGATCATAAATTGAGAAGCCGTTGTATGAGAAGGACAGTGATATTTTAAAAACTACTTACAGCACAGTGAAACTTTTTTTGAAATGCTTTCAGCTATTTGAATACTTCGTTCTTTTTGGCAGTTCGAAGGAGTTATTTTTTCTTTTCAGCAAGCCGAATGGCTTACTTTTTCTTCACTTTCAATGATACGAATGGACCGATCACTTCATTCAATCTTTTCATCGCTCTGAATAGCTGTGTTTCTACTGTACGGGGTGAGATATTTAAGATCTCTGCTACATCTTTATATTTAAACCCTTCTTCTTTTATCAGTTTAAACACGCGCCGGCATTGATCCGGGAGTCGGTTTACTTCCTGATCCATTTTGAAAAGGATCTCTTTCCACTCCATATTTTTAGCCGGATCTGTGGTGGTCAGACCGGCTAATCCCGAATCATCATTTAAGGGTGTGATCCGGAGATTGGAATATTGTTCGAGATAATTAAGTGAGTGATTTTTGACGGCAACGAACAGGTATACTTCCAGGTTGGAAATATCGCCCAGTTCGGCACGGCGGTTCCAGATCTTCACGAACACGTCGGAGACGATTTCTTCGGCGGCTTCGCGCGTAGATACATATTGCATGCAAAAGTGCAGCAGACGTTCGTAATAGTGACGGAATAGCGCGGCGAAAGCTTTTTCATCGCCCTCTTCAGCTATTTGCTGTTGCCATAAACGGATGTTTTCATTGTTACTCATACCCTGCTGACAGAACCGTAGATGATTTTTGCCCCTTTCATAATGTGGAAAATGACGAGTTAGGCCATTTTATATAGGACAGATAAATTAGACAAAATACTTACAGGGAAGGAAAATATTTTTTGAGGGGGGAGTTGCTTCAAGTAGAAGCCAGGTTATACTCAGTGCCAAAGTGAGTATTTTGGTGCGCAATGAATAAACCCCAAACGCCCTCCCAGACTGCACTGCGATAGGAATATCAGTCATTAATTGAAATGTTAATATAGTAAGAATTTTATGTGTGAAATCGGGGGAAAAAGCTTAACTTAGTATTGTTACCCAAGATTATTAAACTTCAAATAATTAATGTCGGCGATATTTAATACCATATTAGTGATTATAGCTGTTTTCAGCTTGCTGTCTACCTTAGCATTACCAATCATCAGTGCCTGGAGGGAATCAGCCAGGCTGAAGAAATATAATACACATCCTCCGAAGGCTTTAGTATTGGAGGACAATAGAGGAAAGGTAGTAGTACTTGAACTGAAAAAACAGAATGATGCACAAGAGATTCTTCGCACGATGGATGTACTACTAGGTAAGTGACCCGAATACCATAAATTCAATTCAATCCTATAAAACCATTTTCATTCCTTGGATCAAGCAAACTTATTGGTTGCTAACCCATCCACAGAGGCTCTCAATAACCAGAACCAGCAACCAAGCACTACATCTGCCAGTATAGCTGGCGCAAGCAGTGGTACCCTGCTCGTACTGCTAGCTAGCAATCTCCCTGACACATATCCACTAAAGTCCTGGCTTGTTATTATTGCTCCCAGTGTTTCAATAGCCTTTTCTTTAATCTGGAAGTTCCTTATACGGGAGAAGAATGCGTATTACAAACGGAAACGGGTAGTGAAATTTAAAAAGTTACTACTTAAGAAAATAGAAGCGGCGTTAAGTGATGGGCTTATATCGCCAGAAGAGGCAGCAGCATTGAAAAGGAAAATGATTGAGATCGAGCTGCAAAGTATTGACAACCTTGCGAACAAGATCAAAACCATTGAATTTGAAGAGTAGCCTATTCCGTTTGAATACTTTGGACCGGATTGGTCAGCGCGGCAGTCATTGCTTTGTGACTTACGGTGAGCAAAGCTATGCCTACCGAGGCTGCCATCGCGGTCAGGAAGACGGTTGCATTCACTTCCGTACGCAGGGTGAAGTGTTGCAGCCAGTTGTTCATGAGCCACCAGCCAGCTGGTGCTGCCAGCAGGAAAGCTATGCCGGTTAGGAACAGGAATTCTTTCCAGAAGAGAATGTATAGTTTTATCAAATTGGATATCCCCCTATAATACCAGCGCTCAATTACATCCGGCGGAATGTTATGCCCTCCCCTCGTCACCCTGTCTTTCACGCGCTGCATCGCAAACTCTGGGGAACTTAGCCAGAAATAAAGCAAAGTTGTTTTATAGTTTGCATTTGCTGCCTTTTTCACAAGTGATACATAACTCTTTGTGGACAATGTTGTTTCAAGTGCAAAATCCACTCCTTCACTCATCAACAATTCTATTCGCTGCAGCATTAATCTCCCGGCTTCCAACGCGACACTTTCCGGATTAAAAGGAGATAAACCTGCTGCAATACTATCCGCATTCACAAACTCTTTACACTCCAGGATTTCAGGCAGCACAGTATAACTGACCGTCGTCTTACCCGCCCCATTGCAACCTCCTATGATATAAAGATTCGGCATTATTAAATTTAAGGCTTAATCAGTTTTTCTTTGCAAACTTCTCGCGCTGACCTAAATACAATCCACCAATCACCAGCACCGTGCCCACCCAGGTAAACCAGGTAATCGCTTCATGTAGCAAGATAGCCGCATATATAAACCCAAACACCGGGCATAAAAACAGCCAAAGCGATGCCCTTACCGCATCCCTTTTTACCAGGTAGAAAAAAAGCTGCAGCGCAGTCACAGACACCGGCAACACCAGCCATAAAAGCCCGCCCCAGAAATTGAGGTCATATTTTGTAGCAGAAAAATCGGAAGTAAAGCAGGTAAACGGCAATAACATCAAACCTCCCAGGAACACCTGCCAGCCATTGATGACGAGATTTGATAATTCCCATTTTACACGGGAATAATAGACGGTGGCCGCAGAAACGGAAAGCATGCCAGTGAGAAGGATAATTAACCCGGCTAATGAGCCATGACTTTGGGCCAATGAAGGATAAGTAGCTATTGCAACGCCGGATAAGCCCAGGAACATCCCCGTGACCTCATACCATTTTAATGGCCGCTTGAGCCAAATTGCTGATATGGCCATGATAAATAAGGGGTTCGTAGCAGTTGCCAGGGTACCGATACCCGCAGATACAGATTTCATGGCAATGACATAGAAGCTGAGATATAAGGTCGTATTCAGGAACCCAAATGTGAGCAGCTGCTTCCATTCATCCCCCCTGGGCATTCTATGCCTGCCTCTCTGAATGAGATAGGCGAACAACAGCATACCGCCTCCTGCAAGGAAAAAACGGAAATTGGCTAATATTAATGGCTCTGCGGACCTGATACCAATCTTGGTAGCCACGCTGGCCGAGGCCCATAGCATGGCGAATAATACTCCGAATACAACTTGACGCATTTGATACACCCTGGTTACGAGCCAAAGGTAATATCTTTCCCTGCATATGAAATGACAAACCAGCTACCGATGCCTGCAGCATCAGTAGCTGGTTGTGAAAGGGAATGGCCTGCAGCCGGCTTTAAATTATGTAGATCAACAGGATTAATTCTTGCCAAAGGTCACTCCCTGCCAGTCATCCGTTCTAAACGGACTGGCAGGCAAACCTGCACCATTATATAAATTCCCCTGTGGATTATTAGCCCAGTCATACCTCACTGCCACAGGATGTGGCACTTCTTCACTCCACACCAGCACCTGGTTCCCCTTAATCGTCGCCTGTGCCCAATGGAATTGTTTATCCTCACCAGCAATCGCGAACCCTTTTAAGGTACTTCCCTGCTTTGCCTGCAAGCCTTCATCTGTATTCTTAAAGTTCAGGGTAACCTTATTCCCGGCCACCTGTTTAGACACATATACCGGGCCGGAATAAGCAATCTTTTCCCCATACACCTGTGCCCTTGCAATGAGCGCAAGCCTATGCCCTACTTCCTGTTTGTTTTTAGGATGTATATCTTTCGCGTCTCCTATATCAATTGCTGAAGCCATGCCTGTAGCTGGCAGTGATAATGTCTTTGATTGCGCTTCACGCAGCTCCGCCCAATCAGACTCCACAGGTTGTGCATCCACATCTTTGAAGTTCGCCAGCTGTACAAAATAGAAAGGGAAATCCCCCTGCTTCCACTGTTTGCGCCAGTCTTTTATCATGAGTGGAAATAATTCCCTGTATTGATAGGCTCTCCCCGCATTGCTCTCTCCCTGGTACCAGATGGCTCCACGAATTGTATAAGGAATTACCGGATGAATCATTGCATTATATAAGAGCGTGACTTTATTAGGATTAGATGGCGATTCCGGTGCGGGTAGTTGTTCAAACTTCTTCACAGAGTCAGCAAAGGCAGGCATTTTCTTCAATGATTCCCCACTCGTCCACGCTTCTGCTACAGTACCTCCCCACGAAGTGAGGATGATTCCCACCGGTACCTGTTCATAACCATTGATTTCACGGGCAAAAAAATACGCTACGGCAGAAAATTCCGGGATACTCCGGGGCGTACAGGCCTGCCATCCGCCCTCCCATGCAGCGACAGTATCCAGCGCTACGGTGCTGGTTGCACGTTTTATCATCAGCAAACGGATATTGGGATAGTTAGCGGCTTTAACTTCCTGTTCATAGTTGTGGATCTTGCCCCAGCCCTGTAGCGGCATCTCCATATTGGACTGGCCGGAAGCCAGCCATACTTCGCCTATTAGTATATTATCGAGGTGTATGGCGTTCTTTCCTTTTAACGACATTTCATATGGGCCACCAGCGGGCATTGCAGGAAATGTAAGCTGCCATTTCCCTTTTTCTGTTGCAACAGTTTTAATTGTTTTTCCCCTAAAAGTTACCGCTACAGTCTCGCCTTTATCGGCCCATCCCCAAATATGTAATGGTTTATTACGCTGCAAAACCATATTGCTTCCCACCAAAGCGGGTAATTTAATATCAGCATAACAAAAAGAAACAAATAACGATAACACAATGGTACTGAGGAACGTGGATAATCGCATGGATTTAGATTTTAAATGATCCGTACAAGTTACAAAAGTTTGGCACGAAATTTTTATAAGTGTTTTTATTAAAATGAAACTATCATGGCAAACGGTATCATCACTTTCGAATTTGACATTAAAGCGCTTCACTATTTGAATTCAAATAGCCGCTTTATCAGAGCAACTGCAGATGCCAATGGTAATATCGACATTGCAGCGGCAGCGTTACAATACTATAATATGACCAATACTCATTTCGATATGGAACTGGAAAGCGAAGAAGATGTGGATAGATTTAAACATGTGGCCCGCCGCTTTTTCAGTGGATTTAGTGAGAACTAAGTTATTATTCAATTGCACCCGTAAGAGCTACCTGATTTATAAAGATATTATTCGTTTAGCGCAAGCACTTTTCATCCAATTGTATGATTCCCAGGTTTCACCCATTGTAACACCGAAATAGTTTCATCCATTGTAATACTAAGAAAAAAAGCTTCATCCATTTGTAAGCTCCCAAAACTTTCATCCATTTCCCCCAGAAACTTTCATCCATTTTGCCCTGAACCCCTTCATCCATTTTCCCCAGAAACTTTCATCCTGAATCTTTCATCCATTTTGCCCAAAACTTTTGTCCAATTGTAGCCCCCGATCCTTCATCCAATAGCCGACCCCAGAATTTTTTCATCCGGTTACAAGCCCAATTTTTTCATCCACCTGCGCACCCTGATTATTCATTGTTTCCCCGTTTTGTTCATTGTTCCCCCCAAACATTCATTGTTTCCTTATTACATCCATTTTATTTCCTCACAAAGCATCCATTTCCCAAAAAAGTGAGCAGCCTGCGAAGCGCAATTCGCAGGCGCTTTTTTGTAAATGCGTAAGGCCTGGCGATTGCCAGGCCTTACGCATTCAACAATGTAATGTAGGTAAAGGAATAAATAAGAATTTAAAATGAAAGGTCGCCAGGAATGACAACCTTTTTCTACCATATCCTAATAAAAACCAAGCTCTTAACAGTATATGATCATGCTCATATACATATATTTTGAATAAATTATTTCAGATTGTTATTTACCAATAGAGAAGTCTCAGAATAGTATGACATAGTCTGTCACAAATATAAAAAAGCCTCTAATCGTGACATGTAGTACAATTACTACACCTAAAACAATGATGGAGAAGCCGTAGAACGGCCTCCCCATCAAATATATGGCTGCTTGCAGCCGATTATTTACCCAGCTTTTTTGATAACATTTCCATAAAATAACCACCTACCACACTTCTTGCCTGGAAGCCTACCATCTTACCGTCAGTAGTCTCATGCCAGTCAGAAATAGGTACACGGCTGCTGGTTTCCTGTGCATACTTATAGATCGGTGTGATCAGCGCTTCAAAATCAGACTGATTATCTGTCAATGTTGCTGTCCACACAATCCAGTCAGATTTTGTGTAGGTACGACGGCTATCCAGTGGTAAACCATATTTCTTCTGTTGCGTCAGGTAGTACTTAATTTCCTTATCGTATACTGATTTAGGGAACAAGTCCAGACCCAGCACCTTATCCCAAACCAGGTTGTACTTCTGGCTCCAGGTACCTTTGCGTTCAAATGCAAGGGTATAGTGGTCTCCATCTTCCGCGAGTTTCATCCAGTTAGTCACCATGCCCTTAGCAGCGGTTCTGAATTTCTCAGCAGTTGCTTTATCTCCCAGCTGATCGGCCAGGCTTGCATAGCAACCCAAGCCTACGATTGCCTTTACAGACAGGTTCGCATTTCTTGCCAGGTGACCGGCAAAGTCGTCGGTACACAGCTGGTTAGCAGGATCGAAACCTTCTTTCAACAGGTATTCAGCCCATGTAGTCAGGGTTTTCCAGTGTTTCTTTGCATAGTCTGCATTACCTTCTGCTTTCGCAATAGCAGCAGTCAGGATGATCATGTTACCTGATTCTTCTACAGGCATCCCTTCGCCATATACCTGGCCATTTGCCAGTGGATAGGTGCCCAGGTCATGTGCTGCATAAGGTTCAGTGTATTTACCGCTTTCGCTGAAGTAGAAGATACCGTTTGTCATACCCTTCATCAGATCAGGATTGTAGATCAGGAACAAAGGAGCTGAAGGATAAGTTACATCCACTGTATTGATACAGCCGTTGCTGAAGTTCTCTTTGGAGAGGAACAGGATCTCACCGGTAGGACTCTTCACCAGTTTGTGTGCAGCAATGCTCTGGCGATAGCCGAGTACGCAGAGTTTAGCGTAAGTGTCGCCACCAGCTTTGGTTGCATCAGTATACATCTGTTGGTCGAAGGTCTTACAACGAGCCAGGATTGTACCATAGTCTTTATTGGCAGCAGCCAGTTCTTTTTCGATGGTGAAGCTGTCGTCTTTTTTCCACCATGGACGCAGGTTAGTACCGAAGTACTGGATGCTGTAGATATCATCGTAACCAATCAGCACTACCTGCTCTTTGGATGCTGCGCCTACTTTACCCAGTTTCACGACTGTGTTCAGTACCAGTTGCTTGCCGGAGGTCACTGTTTTAGGGTTACCGGAGAAGGAAGCAATTGCATCGCCATCAGTGGTAATCGTCTGTACAGCATTTGCTTCTTTAGGTACGGCTACATACACATAACCCCAGTCA
Source organism: Chitinophaga sancti (assembly GCF_034424315.1). Classification (GTDB taxonomy): domain Bacteria; phylum Bacteroidota; class Bacteroidia; order Chitinophagales; family Chitinophagaceae; genus Chitinophaga; species Chitinophaga sancti. The sequence continues at coordinate 6,497,379 of NZ_CP139972.1, read as the reverse complement.
ATGCGGAGGTCATCACCTTTCTTTGCCAGGATCGCCTGTTCTTTCGTACCTGCTTTCAGGATAGACAGGCCATTGCTTGTAAGCTGCTGTGCTGTCATTTCCTGGCCGGCAGTGTTGCTGGCAAGAGTGGAACTTGCACCGAAGTACACCTGTACATCGTGTTGCGCGCCATCATTTGACTGTACTTTGTAGCTGATATAAGATACCGGGCGAGACATCAGGTCCAGGTCATTCAATAATAAAGGAGACAGGAAGTTCAGTGTCAGGTCTACCTTACCACAGGTAAAGGTGTAGGTAGTCTGTGTAGCTGTCAGCTGAACGCTTTTCTGCACGGCTGGCTTAATCGCATCTGCCAGTAGATTCTTTGGTTTTACTGAAATTCCCGCATCGAGGTAAGCACCACCCTGTGTATTGGTAACATGTATGGCCATTACATTTTTACCTTTCTTCAGGAGTTTCTTTACGTCATCGCTGATTGGGAAATATTGTGTGTGGTTCAACCAACCGTCATAGCTATACGCTTTCGTACCGTTAATATATACTTCAGCGTTATCATCGTGGTTGATCTTCAGGAACAGTGGTTCTGAAGGGATGGTGTTCAGGTTGAATGTGCGGCGTACCCAGATGTCGCGGGTATTCCATTGTGTACCTGACATGTGTTTGTCGTTGGTAAAAGGCGCTTCGCCTGTTTGCCAGCCTTTTTCAACAAAGGCAGCAGACATCCAGTCAGCCGCAGGTGCTGTTTCTGTATAGGCTACAGTGTATTTCTTTTCATCAGCGGCAGGTACGATACCATCAAAATGTTCACCCTGGCGACCGAGTACACGGTAGGTGGTGCCATCCACCTTCAGCATACCTACGATTGGCTGTTCGGCACCGGTCCAGTGACGGGTGGCGGAAGCAGCCAGGTCGTCTGTAGCAGACCAGATGCTGAAATAAGGATCGTGTGTTACCAGCGGATAGGCAGGAGCCGTTTGTTGCTGCGCGTGAAGCTGCTGAGCGAGCAACAGCGCGGCAATACCCAAAAATTTGTTCATGGTTTTGTGGAGCTTTATGTTGATTAAATTATACGCAAACGTGGACGCAGGGCCATTGCTGGCTGCGGAAGTGTTGAGACGCATAGACCTTAAATATTGAGTAATGACGTGGTTCCTTACTGCTCGTTTTTCATTCACACAGGGTGAAAAATAGGGATTTTATTCTAAATAAAGGTAAATGGTACGCTTAATTTTTTGTGAAAGCGGAGTGAGTTTTGGGGGAAAGAGCGACCGCAATCCACTTCCGCCTTCGGCAGAAGTGGATTGGGTCGGGGGTGAGGCCTGCGGCCGGCTGAGAAAAGGAAGCTGGGATAAAAGTTCGCCGACAGGAAATGAAATCGATTGTATTTGAAGGGCTATTTTAATTTGTAGATCTCGCTACCTGCAAGGAGGAAACATCCCAATCCATAATCTTCAAAATCGGGGATCTTATCGAATGTCACCGGCTGACCATCTGAAGGTTGCTTTCCGGTACTCTGCACATAACCCAGCATTCCATTATCATGTACACAATCTTTTACCAGGGCATTCCAGGCTTTTACGACCACCGGGTAGTATGTTTTTTTATCAAGATAGCCTTTCCGGATGCCCCAGGTAATACCATATACAAATAAGGAAGTACCCGTCAGCTCTTTGCCACCGTAGTTCCCCGGGTCACGCAGACTTGCATTCCAGAAACCATCCTCCCTTTGCAGGGGTAATAAGGCGGCAGACATTTCCTTAAAATCATTCAGGAAGATCTTATAATAAGGAGAATTCTGAGGTAGCTGCTCCATGGTTCTTAGCAGCGCGGCCAGTACCCAGCCATTGCCACGGCTCCAGTAGCAGTTCTGACCATTGGGTTCTTTATAAGGAGGAATGAAGTCCTTGTCTCTCCACCATAAATGTTCTTCTTTATTGTACAGGCCATTCTTCGTCCACTCATACATTTCATACATGCGATGGTAATAGGCAGTGTCTTTGTAGATCTTTCCTAAACGGGCCATCACCGGCATGGCCATCTGGATGGCATCTATCCAATGCCAGTCATCAATCTTTGCTGTTTTCAGCATCGTATCGATAGAGGCTTTGATATTGGCGATGCGTTCAGGCTTTTTGTCTACCAGGTACAGATCGATGTATGTCTGCCCACAATCCTGGTCATCCGCATTGCGGGTTTTGATGCCGTTCCGCAGGTTCCAGTGATGCTTTTCGCCCCACTGCACGGCATAGTCGTAGTAAGGCTTTTTAGGATCAACGCAATACAAAGCCATGAGCCCTTCATAATACACACCACGGGTCCAGATATTAGAAGGCCATGTTTTATTCAACACAATCTCCTTTCCTGTATCCGGCCACTTTTCCATAAAATACTGATTCGTCTTCGTCAACGCATCCAGCGTCGTCTTTTTGGGAATGAGGGTTTGCTGTGCCTGGGTTGCTATGGCCGTCAGCATAGCAACGAACAGAAAATACTTTTTCATTGTGGATATATTTTGATTTATCAGGGCATAGGCTTCAGGCCCTCCCATTTTACTTTCCATTTGCCATTTTTAGGAATGCCCGGTTCCCTGGTGGTGCAACCATCATAACCCGCACACATCAGGGCAACGGCTGTCAACAAGCCGCCATTCCCCGGCAGGTATAGGCGTAACCTGTCATCCTGGTAATTATGCCCATTCGGCAACCAGGTATTGGTCCGGATATTCATGAACAGGGCATCTATTGCCTTTTCCGGCTCACCCAGTCTTACCGCTGTCATACAGGTAAGGGGGAAATCCCATCCCCAGGTATCTTTCCAATCCCAGCTGGTCCATATTTTATCGAGGGTATGGTGCATGATCAGGGTATCCAGGGCGGGGCTGGCAGGTAGCATACCTAATGTACCCAATACTGCAGGATGATCTGTCATGTAAGATGGCCGGGTATAGCTATCCGGGGCACTTTCGGCAGCGAGGTATAGGCTATCCTTTTGTGGCAGGGGTGACAGGCCCTGTAATACTTTTCCCCATTCCGGGTTCGGGGGCAGGCCGGCCCGTTTTCTCCATAGCTGGGCGGTTTGTAATCCCCAGCGCCAGTAAGCCAGTTCGTATGTTGGGTTGTAAGTATCTTCCGGTTTAAATCTTTCCTGTGCGGGAATCAGTCCTTTGCCTAAAATATAATGATGGGAGGCACTGTCATACCAGGCATAGGAAGCCATGAAATCGGCAGTGGCAGTAACAAGTGACTGATACTTAGCCAATACTTCCGGGTGCTGGCGATAGAGCAATTCAGCCATGTAAATAAAATGAGGTTGTTGCCAGATGAGGAAAGCACCTACCGAAGAAGGGCTTTCGTTCCCTTCGGGGTCTGTCATCTTTTGCCAGCGGATTCCTTTATAGCCCTGTCTTTGGGCGATAGCACGCGCTTTGCCTGCTACAGCAGCATACCATTGTAGGCTCTTTTCCATCAGGTCTGCTCTTCCCCAAAGGGCGAAATGAACGGCATGCCACCAGTACATTTCAAGATGAGGTTTACCATACCAGCTATTGTAGGTGAGCCCCGTTTCCTGCGGCGGCATGTAGCCTGCACACTGTACAGCCATGAGGTATTGGGAAAGGACGATCCTCCTTTCCAGTTCAAAGGCACGGGAGTCGGTGCTACCACTAAAATCAACAGCTCCGCCTCTTTTCCAGAATGCCTGCCAGTATTGGCGGCTGTCATTTTCCGTTTGCGCAAAAGAAGGAAGGTCCTGCGCTTCTTGAGGAGAGAACTCAATTGTGATCTCCTCGTCAGGGGTAAGCAGGTACTCATGAAGATGAGGACTGCTTGTATTTATAGGGGAATAATTCAGAAAATAACGGGTTGTATCTAACTCGTGGATGATAAGACCGGGTTTTATGACAGATGAATGGTGCCTGCCAGGATGCTGGTAGTTTGCGCCAGCATCTGCAAATTCGCCTGTTGGATAAGGAAGGCGGATACGGATTTTCAAACGCCCCTGTTTTACAAGGGGAGAAATAACTTTGATGGATACGAGGTCTTTGTGGGGGTGTACGACTGTACGAACTTTTACCGGGATCCCCTCTACGCTGAAGGCACTGCGGATCTCTCCATTCCAGAGATCAAGGACCTGGTTTACCTGTTGCAGGTCGCTGAGGGCAGCGGCCTGGCCATTCTTCTTCAGGATCTGGAAACCAATATTTCCGAGTTGTAAGCGGTGTACATTCTGGCGGAAATAATCCACCGCAGGGGTATTCTTCTTTTGAACAGCGTAAGTAATATCCCGGCCATGCAGGTGGTAGGGCTGGTAAGCATCTTCAATTTTATATCCTGCAGTATTAGGGAAGCTATGCCATCCCCAGCCGGATTGTGTACCCAGGGGAATGCCTTTGCTATAAGCTTCAGGAAATGTTTGTAGGCCGGTAGCATCTACCGTAAATGCAAAATTGCCATTGCCCAGGGTCAGGGCAGCGAGGGTATCTGGCTGGTGTAAAGTAGGGTTATGCCGCTCCACCAGCGCCTGGCGGTTGATGGGCGTTTGTCCGCATACGATACTGTATGCGCAGGTCAACAGGAAAGTAAGATAGTTTTTCATCTCGTGGAATACTTAAATGTACGTTTTTATGGAAACGTTTGCATAAAAAGTTACTTTTCAAATTTGCGAAATGAGGAGAGGAAAGGTGTCCTATGCTGTCTTTTTACTATTTTAGCTAATATGAAAAAGTTACTCTTTTGCTGCCTTATGCTTAGTCTGAAGGCAGTTTGCTATGCCGGGGAAGGTACCCCACCACAGGAAAGATACATTCTGGTAATTCATGGCGGTGCCGGTACTATCACTAAACAAAACATGACACCTGAAAAGGAAGCAGCTTACACAGCAGTGCTGAAAGAAGCCCTGATTACAGGTTTCAAAATGCTGAAAGCTGGTAAAACCAGTACTGAGGCGGTGGAAGCTACTATCAAAGTGATGGAAGACTCTCCCCTCTTCAATGCAGGCAAGGGAGCAGTATTTACGCATGATGGTAAGAATGAGATGGATGCAGCCATTATGAATGGTAAAACCCTGCAGGCAGGTGCTGTAGCCGGGGTGACCACGGTTAAAAACCCCATCTCTGCCGCTAAAGCCGTGATGGAGAAATCCGAACACGTAATGCTGGCAGGTCGTGGAGCAGAGCAGTTTGCTAAAGATGCCGGGTTGGAAATAGTGGATCCGAAGTATTTCTGGACACAGGACCGCTGGGATGGGCTGCAAAAAGCGCTGAAAACCGATTCTTCCAAAACAAAATTGGATCATAGCTATACACCGGCAGGTAAACTGGGTATTGAAAATGTGGATAATAAGTTTGGCACTGTAGGCGCGGTGGCGCTGGACAGAAATGGAAACCTGGCAGCAGGAACCTCTACTGGTGGTATGACCAACAAAAAATATGGCCGTATTGGAGATTCTCCTATCATTGGTGCCGGTACTTATGCTAATAATAAGACAGCAGCCGTATCCTGTACAGGTTGGGGTGAATTTTACATCAGGGATGTTGCTGCCTATGACCTTTCTGCCATGATGGAATACAAGGGGATCAGCCTGGATCTGGCAGCGAAAACGGTGATTGAAAAAATTGGTATCCTGGGAGGCAGCGGAGGTCTGATTGCCCTGGACCAGGCAGGTCATGCGGTAATGCCTTTTAATACAGAAGGCATGTACAGAGGTACTATTACCGAAGACGGACAGATTGATATTGAGATCTACAAACAGCAATAAATGCAGAAAGACTGACTAACAGGCCACCATCTTCGTAAGGGGGAATGGTAAATAAAACCTTATTAGTCAGTCTTTTTATGCTTTCAAAAGGATAGTTAATCCGGGTTTTTCAACAATGATGGGGATTAATATTTTTCTGAAAACAGATTAGTTCAGAAAGCTGAATTTGTTTTCGAAGACTTTACCCACAACAGGTACTGGTCTCTGTGCTTCGTTAGAAGCGGTGATTATTCCAAAAATCAGCAGAATCAATGGAAGAAGGCCGGCTGCACTCAAGATGAATCCCAGTGAAGGAATTATTCTTGCAACGATAGAAACAACAATTGAGATTGCAAGGCCCGCGATAAATACACCCAGGGCCTGTGCAAGATGGTAACGCACCAGTGGTGAACGTTCGGTAGTTTCCTTATACTTTACGTATGCAACTACCCAACCAATTATTGTACAGTAGGCGATAATAGCTAATGTTTTGTCCTTCATGATATGATCATTTTTTTGTGATTGTTGATGTCACAAAAGTATTTCCCCCAATTATGTGCTGCTATTTTTTGCCTACTACGGAAGTACTACAAGCAAAAAAAAAGCGTCTACGAAACAACTACAAATAATACAATCAATTCAGGATCAATTCACTAAAACTATATCTCTTTTATTCATATCAACGCTTTGCGGTTTCAACGCGGTATTCTTCCATCCTACGAAAACACTAAAAACGCTGAGTAAAAAAAGCAAATGCTATGATTGAATTGCATTTGGGAGTCCTACCTGCCAACGATGTAGCGAGGGAACCCAATAAGCAATGCAAGCCAGGATATGGCAATGAATGCCACCGATGGATCTTGCTTCATTGTATCTGTAAATTTCTATATATGGTACAAATTAACCCCAATTATCAGGCGCCTGAAATAGCTGATTTCAGGGATAAAATTCAGGCGCTTTATAATATTATGAAAATCAACCCTCTCTAAAATGGAGATTTTAAATACTCATTCTATTTTGATAATTTTATATCAATACTAATATCCATGCATCAGGAAACACACATCAATAGCTCCAATTTTGTCAGAGATATTATTATCGGCATGTCTGACGGGTTGACTGTACCCTTTGCCCTTACTGCTGGTTTGAGTGGGGTGCTTGATACCAACCATCTCATCATCGTTTCTGGACTTTCGGAAATTGCAGCAGGCTGTATTTCAATGGGATTAGGTGGATTTCTGGCCGGCCAAACGGAAATAGAGCATTATGATTCCGAACTGAAACGGGAGTATGAAGAGGTGGAAAAGGTACCGGAAATAGAAAGAAGGGAGGTAGAAGCTATCTTTATCGACATGGGTGTAGATAAAGAACTGAGTAAACAGGTGACTTTACAAATCAGCCAGGATAAGGATAAGTGGGTCGACTTTATGATGCGTTTTGAACTGGGTCTGGACAAACCAGATAAAGACAGGGCGATAAAATCAGCCGTGACGATTGCCTTTTCTTACCTGGCGGGTGGGTTCATTCCTTTGTTCCCCTATCTTGTTACGACCAACAATCAGCAGGGATTCTATTTCTCCTGTATTATTACTGTAATAGCCCTGCTCGTGTTTGGGTATTTTAAGTCGAAAGTAACCGGGCAACCTTTGATGAAAGGCACGCTCAAGGTAGCGCTTACAGGTATAATAGCAGCCGTGGCAGCTTTTGCCCTGGCCAAATTAGTGAGCTGATTAAGAATTTGACATTGCCTGCTGACCGACCCGTCTCCATCTGGTAGCAACGTTTGAAGATAAAAGTGGCTGACTAAAAAAGGTACCCCTCTCGGGTGGGGGTGATGGAGACGAAATGGCTTTTACGCAATTCTCAGCGTCTTCATTTTACTTTTTAGCCAGCCCCTTCTGAAAATGGGTTTCATTCCCTTTGGAGGGTACCCCTCTCGGGTGGGGGTGATGGAGACGAAATGGCTTTTACGCAATTCTCAGCGTCTTCATTTTACTTTTTAGCCAGCCCCTTCTGAAAATGGGTTTCATTCCCTTTGGAGAATTCCATCTTTTTCATGAATGTTTTTATCGTAAGAGTTTTCTGTCTTCGTCTGAGAGCGGAACGATATGACTGATCAGTTCTACGATGTCTTCCTTCATACCCGCTTCCAGCAAAATACCCAGCAAGCCTACATTAATGCGCTGCTGTTCTTTGTTTAATCCCTGGAATAAACGGGGTTCTATACAGTACAGGCTCTTCACTACTTTGAGCAGGGCTTTCTTTTTCCTGCCATCCTGCAGTTTTGGGATGATGCCGTTCTTCTCGTAGTTATCTACCAGTTTCTCTGCAGCCTCCCCATCTACAAATGCCTTTTGCCGCAACCTAACCAGTTCATGCAGGTGATTCATGAGCATTTTGAATACGCCATGCTGGCGGGTACGTTCAAACAGGTTTTGAGACAATTCATTATCCTGTGGATTGAAGGCATCGAAATAGCGTGATTCTACATACACACTGTGATAGAAACCAATTGCATTATTATTGAATGATGTCAGGTCTTTGAACAACTCCTTCTGATGAGAGTTGAGAAAATAAAAGAAGAACTTGTCGCCTATACGCTCAGACCAGCGTACAAAGGTGATCTTAAAAAAGTGTTCTTTACCCTCTGCATCTTTTAGTGGTAAGGTACCAATATCTGTTTCTGCAATCAGCTGCTGATAAGGTAATACGACGCCATTGATGCGGATCTGGTATTCCTTTTCCCGGTTTAGCATCAGGAACCAGCCGAATTCTCTTTCCAGGAAGGTTTTGAATTCGTCGGACTGAAAGGAAAAGCCGGTAACATCAAAGAGGTCGGTAAATGTAACGATAGTACCAGTATTGCCTTTTGACAGCTCCCGCTTATCATGCGGGTCGAAGTAATCTTTAGAGTTTTTGGTGATCGTAATCTCATAGGCATTCAGCTTACCTGTGGTCTGGTCTTTATAGACCGTTTTCCACAAAGCTTTTCCGCTAAAGGCAGAAAAGGAGAAACGTCCACGGCCTTTGCTTCCTTTGATGACTGAAGAGGTCTTCTGAAAAGTAGCCTTCTTGATAGAGTCGTTAAAGTTACCGAAGGTTTCCTTCAGCTGGTCATAGTCGATGCCTGTACCATTGTCTGTAATAGACAGACTATGGATTGTATCTATTTCATTTGTTTCAAAAGTGATATCGATGATGGATGCAGCTGCGTCAAAACCATTCCAGATATATTCTGCCACCGCTTCCATGTAGTCCCGGGGAAGCCCGGAAGACTGTATACCGGTATCTGTAACAGACACTTTTTCTTTCATATTACGTGCGCATTTAAGTGGGCAAAAGTAATATAAAAGGCTTATTCATTCACTAATATAATCTTTCCGATATGTTGGCTGCTTTCCATAAGGGCATGGGCTTCCGGCGCGCTGTCATATTTAAATGTTGCATATATGACAGGTTTGTATTTTCCGGCCTGGACCAGCGGCCATACTTTCTCCAGCAGTTCCCGGGATAGTGCTTTTCTAAAGGTATAATCACGGGGGCGCAGGGTGGTACCGGTGACGGTTAGGCGTTTCTGCATCACCCTGTTAATATTCAAAGGGGCCATGTTTCCACCCATGGTATTGATGTATACCAGGCGACCTTCGGTGTTGAGCAGCTGGATATTTTTATCCAGGTACTCTCCTCCCACCATATCAAGGATGACGTCCATACCTGTGCCGGCATAGGCTTCTTTGAAATCCTGTTCTTTATAATTGACATAGCCGGCAGCACCGAGCTCCAGGCAAGCCTTGCCTTTTTCTTCTGAGCCAACGGTTACGTATACATTTGCGCCAAAGGCATGGCCCAGCTGAATAGCTGCAATACCGATCCCGCTGCTACCACCATGGACCAGGAGGTTTTCTCCGGCTTGTAAATGCGCCCGCTGGAAGACGTTTGTCCATACAGTGGCGATTACTTCCGGCAGGCTGGCAGCTTCGGCAAATGAGAGCTTTTCGGGAACGGGCAGGCATTGTCCTTCTTTGGCGGTGACATGAGTGGCATATCCGCCACCTGCTATGAGTGCACATACCTTATCGCCGGGTTTCCACATGGTCACATCCGGGCCACATTCAATTACGATACCAGCTACTTCCATACCCAGAATTTCCTGCACTACACCCGGAGGTGCAGGATACTTCCCTTTACGCTGAGAAACATCGGCCCTGTTAAGGCCAGCAGCTTTGACTTCGATCAGTACTTCTTCTGCACCTGGTGTGGGTGTAGGATATTCCTGTAATTGCAATACTTCCGGACCTCCGGGTTTGGTAATGACAATGGCCTTCATAATTTATGCGTTTAAAACTGGTGCGTCTTTGAGTTTTTCTTTAATTGCTTCGGGCAGGAAAGGCCTGCCACCGGTAGCTGGTACGCAGGTGCCAGTGAATACCGCTTTGGTAACTACCTTGTTATTGAGCATGATCTTTTGCTCAAAATGGATCTGTGGTTTACCACTCCCATCTGCCATCAGCTGACAGGTAACGGTGAATTTATCGTCTCTTTTCAGGGAGCGGACGAACTGGATGGTATATTGAGAAAGTACCATGTTAATCCCTTTCTGTGCTTCCTCTTCCAGGCTAAAGCCCAGCACGTCTTTAATAAAGTCGTGTCTGCAATATTCCATATAAAAGGGGTAGTATAATCCGTCCATGATGTTTTGAACGTCGATGTGTTCTGGTTTAACGGTATATTCTTTTATGTATTCCATTGTGTTGGTCCTTTTTACAGTTATGGGCAAATCTACGCGAAGAATTCTATCAATATTTGTTTTTTATGGACGCTCAAACTAAATGATCATTGACGATATCCAGGTACTGTCTGCATGGTTAAAATAATCAGATGAAAAAAGGGAAGTGGTTTAGACTTCCCTTTTTATTTAGTTTAAGACATTATCTATCTTATAATTCTCTCCTTCTTTGATGACATGCACTTTTATGCTTGCATCGTGTTTAGTAAAAGAGTCACCATAGGTTACAGTATAAGTATCTGGCTTCTTTGGGTCCTTTACTATTTTCAAATAAGGAAGCACGCGTGTGTCAGCATCCTGTGCATGCAGAAAAAGATCATAATCAAGTTCCTCCTTGTCTGTCAGGACCTGTATCCTTTTTAAGAGCTTCGCAGTGACATACTGTTTCCTGATTTTCTCTTCTTTTGCCGTATTAATATCTCCTGCAATTACAGTGATATAGGCAGTATAAAATTGCTTGAGCATAATGGCAGCTTTGTCTACCGGTGCCGGGCTTTGAGCGGAACATGCGTAACTAAACACTGTTAATACGCAGGCTAAAAAGGATGTAGGGAAATTTGTTTTCATATTTATTGTTGGAAGTGTCTGAGGGTACAAATTTAAACCCAGTGCTCTGTTGTATTGCCTTTTGGGTGCATTTTAACACTTTTTTACATATCTATTCAACTATCATTTATATTTACCTCCCATATTTTGTAGAATTATTACTAAACTTTTATTCAGGAGGGTTTGTTAACTTTAGCATAACTTACTATACCTGTGTTTCCCCTAATAATTGTCTCTATATCGTACTACCGTTACACCACAATGAGAATGTTATGAGAATGGCCAACATTATTGTGTTGCACCAGTATCCTGCTATGGCAGAGAGATTGATTAAAACACTTTACCACCGGCAATTTGACTTTTATGTCCACCTCGACAAAAAGGTAGACATTGCGCCATTTTATCAACTTGAACGACTACCGAATACATTTACCGTACAGGAGCGCAAAATGGTGCATTGGGCGGGATTTAGCCAGTTAGAAGCCATAGGCGCGTCGCTGCGTGCTATCTTTGACAGCGGCCGATCGTATGACTATGTAAACCTGCTGAGCGGGCAGGATTACCCCATCAAGCCCCCTGGTTACATTTACGATTTTCTTCATACATATACCGGTCATTCTTTTCTTAGCTCCGAAACGCCTCCTACTAACTGGTGGAATGAAGCGCACCAGCGATATACACGGTATCACCTGATAGACTACAGGTTCAGGGGAAAACACCGCCTGGAGAATATATTGTCCAATCTCTTACCGGAACGGGCGTTCCCCCTGCCCTACCAGCTCTATGGCGGGCCAATGGCGGCTTACTGGACCCTGAGTGGAGAAGCTGCATTTTATCTAAGCCAGTTCCTGTCGGAAGGGAAATTTAATTCATTTTTCAGGCATACCTGGGCACCAGATGAATTCCTGGTCAATACCTTATTGATGAACAGTCCGTTTCGCCAGATGATCATTAATGATAATTACAGATATATAGACCGTTCTACCGGCGGTTCGCATCCCAAAATACTCACTATGGCAGACCTTGACCGGTTGCAGCATAGTAGCCGGCTGTTTGCCAGGAAATTTGATCAGAATATTGACCGGCAGATCCAGGACCAAATTGATGAAACAATCCTCTATTCTAAAAATTGGGTTTAACCGATGAAAAATAACGAAAGCTGGAACTGGGAAATTAATGCCAACACAAAATGGTTTGACTGGAACCTGCGGGAATTAGTGAGTTACAAAGACCTGTTGTTCCGGTTTGTAAGGCGGAACCTGATTGCAAGTTATCAGCAAACGATCTTAGGACCTTTCTGGGTTTTCATTCAACCGGTGCTCACCACACTTGTTTATTATATCATTTTCGGAAAAGTGGTAAAGATTTCAACAGGCGGTATCCCTCCTGTTTTATTCTATTTGTCAGGGATCCTGTTCTGGAGTTTCTTTTCTGATTGTCTGAATGGAACGATGTATACTTTTTTGCAAAATGCCAACATTTTCAATAAGGTATATTTCCCCCGGCTGGTAGTTCCTTTCAGCAATGTAATATCTCATAGCATCAGGATCTGTATTCAATTGTTGCTGTTTATACTGCTCTACCTGTTTCATTGGGTACCGGGAGGTGTGTATGGTAATTACTACATCTTACTTACCCCATTGCTATTGATGCTGGCGGCAGGTTTTGGCCTGGGAGCGGGGCTTATTATCAGCGTGCTTACTGCAAAGTACCGGGACCTGGATTATGCGCTTCAGTTTATACTCCGGCTATTTATGTTTGCCACACCGGTGGTGTACCCTGCATCAATTGTTCCCCCGCAATACCAGTTAATATTCTGGTTAAACCCGCTCACAGTTGTTATTGAAACATTCAGGGCTGCTTATTTTTCCAATGAACCTGTGCACTATTTCCGTTTAGCTTTTTGTGTGACAGAAGTGCTGGTCCTGCTGGTTGTTGGCATTACCCTGTTTAAGAAAAAGGAACTCAAAATAATGGATGTTGTATGATAGCGATAAAGGTTGAAAACATCTCAAAAGTATATCGTATAGGGAAGGCAGGTTCTGGTCGTCTGCGGGAAGATATACGCTTTTGGCTGAAACGGCAGCGTGCTGATAAGCACTTACTATGGGCATTAAAAGATATCAGTTTTGAAATCAACCAGGGTGAAGTAATGGGATTTATCGGGAATAATGGCGCTGGTAAATCTACTTTATTAAAAATCATTTCTTCTATTACCACTCCTACTACAGGAAGAATCAGGGGCAGGGGCAGCATTGCGAGTTTGCTTGAAGTAGGATCAGGATTTCACGGAGATCTGACAGGGCGTGAAAACATCTTTCTGAACGGGAATATCCTGGGCATGAGAAACCAGGAAATAAAAAACTGTTTTGATGAAATCATTGCATTCTCTGGTGTAGAAGAATTAATTGATACGCCTGTTAAGCATTATTCGAGTGGAATGTATATGCGGCTGGCATTTGCAGTAGCCGCACATCTAAACCCTGAAATACTGATAGTGGATGAAGTACTGGCAGTGGGAGATGTGGAGTTCCAGCGTAAATGCCTGGGAAAAATGAAGGAGATCTCTGACAGAAAAGGTAAGACTGTTTTGTTTGTAAGTCACCATACACAAGCCTTGCAGAACCTTTGTGATCGTGTAATCACTTTACATAAAGGGCATATCATCGATGCAGGTAAGCCGGCAGAGGTGATCACCAATTATCTGAAAAGTACCGACAGCAATTACCTGGAGCAAAGCTATGAGACACCTGAATCTGCGCCTGGCAATGATTATATCAGGATTAAAAAGATAGCGATTCAATATGAGACGGAGATATTTGATATCCGCACGCCATTTTCTACAAAGTTTGAATTCTGGTATAATGATCCGGATCCTGGTAGTTTGATTGTAGGGATTCATTTATTCAATATGGCTGGCGAATGCATTTTTGATGTAGCCTCTAAAGGCGCTACGATGCGCGCAGGGTTGATAACGGGAGAATGTCAGGTACCGGGCAATTTTTTGAATAATGGCGCTTATTATATTTCTATCGTTTTTGTCAAAGACACCACACAGCGGCTCTTTTATTTTGAAGGCTGCCTGTCATTCAGCGTGGAAGATTTCAGGGAAAATACAGCATGGTTTGGGAAATGGATGGGATATGTTCGTCCGGCATTTCCGGTAGTTTTAAATCAGCAGCATGTACTATAAGACACACCATATAAAGTTATCAGAAGTAGACACCTTTTCTATCGGGAAAGGCCGGCATTTTGTTGTCGTTTGGTCCGGAGAACTTCCATTAGGACATGTGTGGATTACGTCGCCGGAAAACGTTACTGACAAAATCCGGGCGGCCATACAACCAGCACTCAGCTATTACAACGAGCGAGGTTCTTCACTGGTACCAGCCGGCAAAGCAGTCAGGCTCTCTGTTGTCATTTGTACCCGTCATCGCCCGCAATCATTACATACCTGTCTGCGGTCTTTGCTGGTTGGTCCGGATACAGACTTCGAGTTAATTGTAGTAGATAATGCGCCGGGGAATGATGAAACGCTGCAGGTAACCAGGCGGTTTCCACAGGTCAGATATGTTCGTGAAGAAAGAAAAGGGCTTGATATAGCCCGGAATACAGGAGCAAGAACTGCTACGGGCGATATTATAGCATACACAGATGACGATGTCAGTATTCCGCATAACTGGATTACGAACCTGAAAGCCTGTTTTGCAGATCCTTTGGTGATGGCGGTGACGGGATTGGTGATCCCGCTGTCTCTGGACACCAGGGCACAGTATATTTTCGAGAAAAAATGGGGATTTAATAAGGGATATCTTCCCCGCAGGTTTAATCACAAATATTTTCTTGACAACCTTGAATATGGTGTGCCTGCCTGGGATATTGGTGCGGGAGCGAATATGGCATTTCGCAAAGAAGCATTTCAGCTGGCAGGCTTCTTTGATGAAAGACTGGATGTAGGAGCTTCGGGCTGTAGTGGTGATTCCGAAATGTGGCATCGCATCCTGGCGGAGGGCTGGGATTGTCATTACGTACCGGAGCTATATGTATTTCATGAACATCGTGATACGATGGCCGGTTTGCGCAAGCAACTATTCGGGTATATGCGCGGGCATGTGAGTGCATTGCTTGTACAACATGAAAACTATCAGCACCCGGGAGAGTTAAAGCGGCTGCAGGAGGGTTTACCACACTATTACAGGCAGCGCTTACTGTCCTGGATAAAAGGGAACAGGGAAGAATACATCAGGCACATTATTACGGAGATAAGGGGCTGCAAATCAGGTGTTCGTTTTTACAAAGCGCACCAACATCTGCAGCGACAGGATATTCATGCATTTCCTTCTTTGTTATTTCAACCAGTGGATATTTCAGCAGAGAGTCTTGTTTCGGTAATAATCCCCTGTTATAATCATGGCCATTATCTGAGACAGGCGATTGACAGTGCATTGGGTCAAAGTTATGCACATATGGAGGTAATAGTGGTGGATGATGGTTCCAGTGATGATACTGCTGCTATTTGCAGGGAATACGGAGAGCGGTTGCAATACGTTTATGTATCACGGGTAGGCTTATCAGCAGCCAGGAATATAGGTGTACAGCATAGCCATGGCGATTTTGTGATCTTCCTGGATGCAGATGATTATCTGTTTCGGGGAGCGACGGAGATCAATCTCTTTTATTTCAGGCATTATCCACACCTTGCATTTGTATCTGGTGCACATGACAGGGTAAATGCCGGTGGTGAGCTGATAGCAGCTATGTATCAATGCGGGGAAGGCTATCTTTCTTTATTGCAGGGGAACTTCATAGGCATGGAAGGCTGCATTTTATACAGAAGGGATTTGTTCTTCTATTTTCATTTCGACACAAAACTGAAGGCATGTGAAGACTATGATCTTAATTTAAAAATAACGAGGCTGCTCCCCAGCTTTCATCATAAAGAGAAAATTGCGGCTTACCGGATTCATGACGGGAATATGTCTGGCAACAGGCAAATGATGTTGGAATTGGCGCGTGAAGTGTTAAACAGGCAGATACCGGTATTATCAAATGAAGCAGAGTGCATTGCCTTGGAGACAGGACAACAAAACTGGGAGACTTATTATGAAACAGCTTAACAGGATTCCAGATCAGCCACCTGCAATTAAACCATTGGCATCGGCAACGCAAAGGCCTGTATGGTCGGTGATGATACCTACCTACAATTGTAGCCATTACCTGGAAGCCACCTTAAAAAGTGTGCTGGATCAGGATCCCGGGCCGGCGCTCATGCAGATCGAGGTGGTGGATGACTGTAGTACAGATGGAGATATTGCCGCATTGGTGGCCAGGATTGGGCAGGGGCGGGTATCGTTTTATCAGCAACCGGAGAACCGGGGTAGTCTGCGGAATTTTGAAACATGCCTGAACAGGGCAAAAGGGCATTTTGTGCATTTATTGCATGGGGATGATTTATCCGGGCAGGGTATTTATCAGGAGGCTGCCCGGTTGTTTGAAGAATATCCGCATGCCGGGGCGATTTGCACGGGTTTTTCCTACATCAATGAACAAGGTATTGAAATAAATAAAAGCCGCGCATTACAGGCTGAAACGGGGATTATAAAGGATTGGCTGGCGCAGATAGCCACGGGTCAAAAAATGCAGCCACCGGCAGTATTGGTGAGAAGGAGTGTTTATGAACAACTGGGTGGTTTTTTTGGAATTCATTACGGAGAAGACTGGGAAATGTGGGTGCGTATAGCGGCTAATTTCCCGGTGGTATATACGCCTGACAGACTTGCTTATTACAGGGTACATACCAGCAACATCACCAGCAGGTATTTCCTGTCCTGTCAGCATATTATGGATATTGCAAAAGTGATTGAACTGATTCAACCTTATCTGCCAGCAGATGAACGGTCGCGTTTAAAACGCCAGGCACGCTATAACTGGTCACTGTATTTTGCACGTACCACCGATATGACTTATCATAAATACAATGCTCCTGCACAGGCACTTAACCAGGCTGGAAAGGCTTTCAGGATGCATCAGAACAAAGTTACGTTCTTCTTTTTTTGTAAGATTTTATTGAAAATAATGCTTCGATACAAGCAGTAAATTCAGTATTTTCCTGACATGAAATTACTGTCAGAAACTGAGTTAATCTGGTCTCCCATTGTGGCAAATAACAGGATGAATCGTAAGCGGGTAGCGAATGGTGTGAATAGTTATGAAAAGGAATTATTTTTCAATCCATCAAAGTACCTGGATGATCTGCTGGCGAGACAGGGAGCGGTAAAATGGCTGGATCTTTGTTGCGGGGAAGGTAATGCTTTGATTCAATATGCAAGCGGGTTATCAGTCCAAGATGGTATTACATTGAAGGGTATTGACCTGGTGGATCAGTTTCAGGAGATACCGGCCACAGTGAATTGCCTGGAGTTTGAAGTAAGATCACTGGTAGACTGGATAAGTTTTGAGCAGTATGATTTGATCACCTGTGTACATGGCATTCATTATGTGGGTGACAAGTTGCAAGTACTAGTGCATGCATTAAGCGCCTTACAACCACAGGGAATATTTATAGCTAATATTGATCCGAATAATATTCAGGGAGTGGATATAAAGAAATTGTTCGCGGATAATGCTATTGATTATCATGCAAGAAGAAAGCTCCTGACATGTACCGGTTCCCGGCATATTCCTATCACCTGGACTTATACAGGTGCTGATGATCAGACAGGACCGAATTATACAGGTCAGGAAGCAGTAACTTCTTATTATCGTTAATTTCCTTTTTTGAATCCTAATACGATCCTTATTTTCTCCCCGACATCAGCATACGTTTTTTTTACAACGAAATACCATTTTTTATCAGGCACATCTACAGTGAAGATATCTCCCTGTTTATGCCTGGCTATGGCATCTTCAAATGGTTTTACCATCATGCCGGCAGTGAAAGGTCCTGTATCCCCGTCCTTTTGATTGGGGTCCATGTTGTATTTGCTGTTCAGCTCTTCGAATGATTTACCGGCGGCGTACTGCTGCTGGATAAGTGTACGAAGGCTATCTATATGCGCATGTGTTAATACTGCCGCATCAAGAAGAATGTATTGTGCCCTGAAAGTATAGTTACCTGTATCAGCGATCACTTTGTAATAGTTAGCTTCGATCGTCGCGGTATCACCAATATTCAGGCTAAACAGTTTTTTATCTACTGCAGTGGTGTCCTTTTCAGAGCTAAGCGGATACAGTTTGATAAATGGGTATTTTTCAACCACCTTGTAAGCCTGTTCGATATTTGCTGCCCGGTCAATGATAATCTCCTCTGAGCGGGTATCGGCTTTCTGGTTACAGGCAGCGAGGATCAATAAAAACAGACTGGCGTAAATGTATTTCATCATTATCAGGTATTGGCAATGAGTATTAGTTCTGAATTGGATAAAGATAATCCGTCTTTTCTTTCCTGAAAATATTTCTTTGTAAGATTTGTATTTTCTCTTTACCATCGGTAGATAAGAAATTATATCCTTTCAAGAAAAGAAAAGCCAAATATTATTCTATTGGTTTGGTAGACTATATAATTTTATGTTATTTTTGCCCTGCCTATATTCTTTTAGCGTGTTCCACCAAAATACTTAGAAGAACCATTGATAACCTATTAGCTTAAGAGTAATGTTATAATAATCCAAACCCATGTTCAAACAAAGTCTAATCCTGGTGCTTGCACTTTTTGCATGCACGGGGCTTTTCGCGCAGCAAAGACATGTAGAGGGTCAGGTCCTCTCTGCTGAAAACAAACAACCACTGCCTGGTGTCACTGTTAAAATTAACCGTACAACTATTGGGACCACGACAGATCCGCAAGGTCATTTTCGTCTGGATCTTCCGGCAAGTAAATCAGTAATTACTGTTTCCTATCTGGGGCGGGAAACGTTGGAGACAGAAGTACATGAAGGAGATGCAAATTTGCTGATCTTACTAAAACCATCCAATACCACACTGGATGAAGTAGTCGCTGTTGCTTACACCAATGTGAAACGTTCCGGGTACCCTGGGGCGGTATCTACTGTGACTGCTGAAAAAATTAACAACCGGCTTACCCCCAATGTCACCAATGCATTACAGGGCCTGGTAACCGGTTTACAATCCTCCTCATCCAATGGTCAGCCAGGCAATGGTTCTACCATCAGGATACGTGGAGTAGGTTCTATCAACGCATCGAGTACGCCTTTGTTCGTTATTGACAACGCTCCTTATGATGGAGATATCAATGCGATCAATGCCAGCGACATTGCTAGTATCAGTGTGCTGAAAGACGCAACTGCTGCTAACCTGTATGGCTCCCGCGCGGCAAATGGTGTGATCATCATCACCACCAAACAGGGGTTAAAAGGAACATCTCATATAGATGCAGCTTTCAACCAGGGATGGAGCAGCAGGGCCGTAAAAGACTATGACAAACTGAATACTGACCAGTATTTTGAGTTGTACTGGGAAGCCCTGAGAAACAAACAAATTACCAATGGTCAGACCGCTGCCCAGGCAGCCGCTACAGCCAGTTCAAGAGTGGTATCTGATCTGGGGATCAATCCTTATGGCACTGCTTATCCACAGCCAGTGGGTACAGACGGAAAAATTGTAGCGGGTGCACATCCTTTATGGAATGATGACTGGGAAAAAGGTATTCAGCAATCAGGTGCCTATACGCAGGCACAGCTAAACTTCAGCGGGGGTAGCGACAAATCAACTTATTTTGTAGGTGGCGGATATCTCAATAATGAGGGAGCCTATCTTGCATCAGGATTTAAGCGATATACCTTTAGAAGCAATGTAAGCCTGCAGGCAAAGCCATGGTTAAAGACAGGATTTAATTTGTCTGGCGCAAACACCATCCAGGATTATCCCCGCTCATCTGATTCCCAGACAGATAATGTGGTATTGGTAGGCAGAACCATTCCCAGCTTCTACCCTATTTATCAACGCAATCCGGATGGCAGTTTCCTGTTAGACCCAAATGGTAACAAACAATTTGATTACGGTGCGTACCGTCCATCTGCAGCACTGGCAAGGGAAAACCTGATTGGTTCTTTGCCGCTGGATAAGAACAGGTATTCAAAAGAATTGGTTTCTGCCAGAACATTTGTAGAGGCATCCATTACGAAGTCATTACATTTCAAGACCAGTTATAATGTCGATTACGTAAATGAGAATGCGCTCTTCTATACCAATCCGTTGTTTGGTGGTGGTGCAGAAATCGGTGGACAGGTGTCTAAATCCAGCGACAGGCAATTGAGTTATACCTGGAATAACATTTTCACCTACGATGCTGATCTGCTGGGTGGCCATCATCTGAACCTGTTAGCAGGACATGAATATTACTACTATAATTCTACAGGACTGAGTGGTAACAGGCAGAAATTTGCTTTGCCTGATCTGTATGAGCCGGCAGCAGCTTCACAGTTGAATGACTTCACAGGCACAACGGATAATTATACCAAGCTGAGTTTCTTTGGACAAGGTCAGTATAATTACCTGAACAGGTATTTCTTCACCGCTTCAGCAAGAAGAGACGGTTCCTCCCGCTTCTCTCCCGATTCAAGATGGGGTACATTCTGGTCTGTTGGCGGGTCCTGGCGGATTTCAGAAGAAACATTCCTGCGTGATGAAAGCTGGTTGAATGCACTGACACTAAAGGCTAGTTATGGCTCTTCAGGTAATGACAATCTTAGTTCCTACTATTCTTACCTGGCATTGTATGCTATTCAGAATAACCTTGGTAACGGAGGGGTAATCACCTCCAGACTGGCTACACCGGGATTGAAATGGGAAAGCAATCTCAACCTGAATATTGGCCTGGATTATGGTTTTCTTGACAACCGTGTGTATGGTAGCATCAATTATTATAACAGGATCAGTAAGGACCTGTTGTATGCAAAACCAATGGCATCTTCTACAGGCTTCAGTTCTATCAGCGCCAATATCGGTGCACTGAAAAACACTGGAGTGGAACTGGAACTGAATGTAATACCAGTCAGCACCAGAGATTTTAAATGGACAGCTGGGCTGAATGTAGCGAAGAATAAAAATAAGATTACAGAACTGCCACAGCAACAAATTATCAGTGGTACGAAGAAACTGATGGTAGGTACATCTATCTACGATTTCTACCTGCGTGAATGGGCTGGAGTAGATCCGGCAAATGGTAATCCGCTCTGGTACCAGACAAATTCAGAAGGTAAGAAAGTAACGACTACCAATTATGCGAATGCTACACAGTATTATGCAGGTTCTGCATTGCCTGATGTAACGGGTGGTTTCAGTAACACATTCAATTACCACAATTTCGAACTTTCTTTCTTACTGGCGTATAGCCTGGGGGGTAAGGTGCTGGATCTGGATTATGTATCTCTGCTGAGTGGTGGTTCCAGCCCAGGCCGCAACTGGTCTACCGAACTGGCTGATCGCTGGACACCGGAGCATACAACTACAGATGTACCGAAACTGACTACTGATAACCTGAACTGGACGTCTACTTCTACCCGCTTTTTATATAGTGCCACTTATGCCCGTTTAAAGACACTATCATTCGGTTATTCTCTGCCGTCAAAAGTGTTAGCAAAGGTAGGTATCAGAAATGCGAAAGTATATGCACTCGGTGAAAACCTGCTTACCTTCTATGGTCATAAGGGTATGGATCCTGAGCAATCTATTGATGGTACTACCTATTATCAGTATCCGGCAATGAAAACTTTCTCATTTGGTATACAGGTAGGACTGTAATTCTTTAACGGCTCTTAATTCTAAAAAATGAAATTATATAAATACTTTATTGTGGCGGTGCTTGGTCTTTCTGCCTGCAATAAGCAACTGGATACAGCACCCTCTGATGCAGTATCAGAAGACATTGTGCTTAAAAACATTTCCAATTTATCTACCATCGCCGAAGGTACATGGGCATCTATGATGGACGACTTTTATGGTGGAACCTATAGTAATCCGGGCTTCAAATCCATTTCACTGACCAGTGATGCAATGGCGAATGATGTGGCGTTGATTACAACCAAGTACGGGTTCCCGACTGCTTACCGCTTTACGCAGATGAATGATAAGACACAGTCGCGCGTCAGTTATTTCTGGGCCCAGCTGTACAAAATCATTAATAACAGCAATATCATTATCGCCAATGTGGATAAAGTAGAAGGTGATGCCAGCGAGAAAAAATTCCTGAAAGGACAGGCACTGGGATTGAGAGCACACACCTATCTGACGCTTGCATCTTTCTACCAGTTTTCTTATCTGAAAGATTCACTGGCGAGGACTGCCCCAATATATACGACGCCTACTACCGCTTCTACACAGGGGAATCCGAGAGCCTCACTGAAAGATATCTATGAGCTTATATTTGCGGATCTGCTGGCAGCAAAAGAGTTGCTGGCAGATTATGACCGCCCTGCTAAATACAAGATCAATGTGGATGTAGTGAATGGCTTGCTGGCCCGTGCTTTTTTAAATACAGGTCGTTGGGATCTGGCTGCAACAGCAGCTGCCGAAGCTCAACAGGATTATCCGCTGATGGCGCAGACGGAATACAGCAAAGGATTTAATGATGTGAATAATTCTGAGTGGATCTGGGGCCATCCTGAGATTCCAAGTCAGAGTGATGGCAGTTATAGTTTTCATTTCCTGGATGTATCTTCTTCCTCTTCATATTATTACAGTTTTATGGCAGATCCATTCTTTAAGGAGTTATTTGATGATGGTGATATTCGTAAGACGCTGTTTTCATGGGATGGGTCTGCATCTGCCAGGGAGGGCTACCTGCAGTATAAGAAGTTTAAATTTAAATCTGACCAGACAGCGGACCTCGTATTAATGAGGAGTGCAGAAGCTGTGCTGATCAAAGCAGAAGCTTATGCACGAGGGGGCAACCTGTCACAGGGGATTGATGCACTGAATGAGCTGCGCAGGGCAAGAGGTGCTGTTTTATTTACCAGTGGTACCCAGGCAGAGCTGATTAGTGCGGTCCTGATTGAGAGAAGGAAAGAGCTGTGGGGGGAAGGATTTGGTTTATCTGATATAATCCGTAATCAACTGGCAGTGGTACGTAAGGCTTATGTAGATGCCGGCGGAAATGATATTAAGGTAACGATTACCAGACCAGATGGCAGTACAGCACAGGTACCTGCGAAATATCATACGACGTTGAGATTTTCGGATGGTAGTAATTTTGTGGCGAACAGTCCGTATTACATCTTTGTGATCCCGCAAACGGAGGAACAGAATAATCCTAATTTATAGTTTCTGAGGGCCGGACAATGTCTGGCCCTTCGCTTTATTTACCGTGGCTGACAAGTAATTTATTTTCTTTCCATTTGGTGATGGTTTCTTTTTTCACACCACATTCAAGGAGGATTTCGACCAGGTGTTCAGTGCTATGACCTTCTATGGACCAGTCTATGGCAAATGCGGCGAAGTCGCCAGTGGTTTTTATTTTTCCGAATAGTTTGGTTTCAGTGAGGATGGCAGCAGCTCTTGTGAGGGTGGTCCGGCCAATTTTCATGTCAGACTTCTCTTCCATTAATTGCTCCATTTGAGCGAAGAGGTCTTCGAAGGAGCTGATATCAATGATTGCGTCGAGGTAATTGTCGGTAATGAATGCGAGTTCTCCTTTATCCCGCCTTTCCGCTATTTGTTGCTGCGTTTGAATCCCTAAAAGAGGCAGGTAGTTGTCAGCATAATGATAACCTAATTCGAGTAATGCGAGGGGCTCATTCATTTCCTGGTGATGGAGGGTATTTGTAATTTCCTGAGCCATTGCCATCGCGAGTTTTTCAACCAGTGCTTCCTGGCTTAGATTATCTCTATTACGGCTGAAAGTTAAGCGACCATTGCCATTTGCATCGAAAGTTTTGATTTTGTCAAGTTGGTTATCAACGTAAGTGTACTCATTATGAGAGGTATACTTTCCAATCCCAGGAGTGATATGGATGCCTTCGGAGCGGATGACTTTCCCTTCCTGGTCAAATAGAAAGCGGGAAGCGGTGAGGAAGAAAGAGTCGGCGTTTTCTTTGTATTTCCTGATTAATTCTGCTCTGGCATCTTTGAGATGGGCGTAACCTGCACCTCCGCCGTTTACAAATAAGCGTTGTGTAAGGACCTTACGGCCATTTTCAAATATGACCCTTGTGATGGCAGAGGGCGTACCGGTATTGATATTAAATTCTATATACTCGGCGAGGTTGTCCGTATAGTTATAATAACCCTCCCAGAAAAGTTTGTTGTGATCATGGTTGAAGGCAACATAGCAGGGCAGACCCTGGTCGTTGAAACCATATTGGTAGCTTTGTTTTTTGTTTGATAAAGCACCATCGGATGGAAAGGAATTTTTGTCAAATTTTTCGAGATTATAACGGGTATTTTCGGCGTATTGAGTGGTTTTAACGGCTGCTTTGTAAGCAGGAAGGTTTTTAATGTCGTCAAAGGCTTGTTCCCAACGGATGATAAGTTGATCTAATAATTTGTCCATAGAATAAAATTAAAGAATTCCCGGGAGAGTTTTTGTATTGGGTGCTATGGGGAATGCATTGATTTTCTTCGTATTTAGAATAATACGGTAACATATAGTCAAGGATTTATAGAATCCCTTCTTTGTACAGACAGTCTGTAATCATCACCGGAAATACCTTTTACCCCTTTATGTTTTTTAATTGGCGGCGCAGGCTCAACTACCTGGGGATTTATTACAGGGGGATTTGTTAAAGTGGAATCTGCTAATTCGGGCAGTTCTGGTTTTAATTCCTCTGGTATTGTGATCACTGCTTGTATGGTGTCTCTATATTCAACTACTGGTAGCTGTTTTTGAATAGTTTTAATAATGGCAGGGCTGTCCTTAGGAGGAACAGCTATTTCTATCGGAGGGATGATTATTTGTTTCGGAATAGGCTTCTTATGCGTGTAAAACCAGCAGCATAATGTAGTGACAACGGCTAATGTTATTACTCCATACCAGGCATTACCTGCATTGCCCCTGGAAGGTTTGGTTTCAGGCGCTTCAGGTATCTCATTTAATTGCATTTCGATGTTGGCCCAGATGCTGTCGGACATATCCGGCACAGGAATCTGGTCCAGCTTTGCTGCTATTAAATCTTCGTATGGAGTAGTTTTATTCACTAAATATTTATAGTGGTTAATTTTTTCTGAAGAATTTTTCTTGCTTCACTTAGATGCCATTTACTGGTGCCCTCACTGATATTCAATTGTGTTGAAATTTCTTTGTGCGTATAGCCATCAATAGCGTATAAAACAAAGACAGCATGTGTAGCGGGGGGCAATTGCCTAACCAATTGCAGAATAGCTGCGGCATCTGTTTTCTCTATTATGCTATTATTAACAAACGGTTCTTCCACTGCATCTATTTCAAGACTCACAAAACGGCTACGGAGTTTAATCTGATCCAATGATTCATTGATAATAATTTTTTTCACCCAACCATGAAAATTGCCTTTATTGGCATCAAATGCGTGTATGCTTCTGAACATTTTCACGAAGGCATGCCCCAGTATGTCGGCGGCTTCGTGCTCGTCAGTAGCATAGCGCATAGCAATCGTCATAGCAAAGCCGTAAAACATTTTATAGAGCTGGGCTTGTGCTTTTCTATTGCCATTGCGGCATTCGGGAATGATATTATCTAATTCCTGTTCCAGTGGTTATTTCAGATTACTACCAGTTTACATTGTGTATTTTCCTTGCGAATAACGCAGTGCCAATAGCGCCGATTTGCAGTCGTTCTGTTTCATCCAGTTCATTATAGAACCAGATGTTTTTATCAATCATATCGACTACAGCAATGACGCCACCACTGGTACTCAGTTCATAACCTGACATGATCGTAAATGGTAGTTTTCTTAATTTACCATTTACAGATTCTGTTTGCTCAAGACTTAATGGTTTTACGTAGATCGTATCTTCTCCGTTGGTAGCGAGGCCATGATCTGCTCTTTTCACAATAGAAAAGGGATTGGTATCACCTTGTTTATACCTGTCGTAATTATTGGTCATGACAAGTTCCCATTTCCTTGCGGTATCAGGTTTTATGATGGCTGAAAAAATATAGTCATATTGTTGTACCTGTTCAAAACTGTTAAAAACGCTTTTAATGTTTACAGCTTCATAATCAACGGTCCTTACCATCTTGTGTTCCGTGGCAAAGATTTCCATATGGTCCTTGCCATTGGAGAGCAAATAGCGAAATTTCCCTTTTTCAGTATCTACTGATCCTGACTTTTGGATGCCGATCTGGTTCAATAGGATATTTTCCGGGAAGTAATAAGGATCTTGCCATCCGCTTCCTGAGATTTGTGCACCTCTCTTAATTTTGGACGTACTGATCTTTCCGAATGACATTTTATTCGTTCCTGTACCTTTAACATGCTCCATAGTGGCTTGTTCCTTAAACACTTCCGGGATGGACATCTTTATGGTAGTCCGGCAGCTCATTAATAAGATTCCCCCGATTATAATTGCTACATTTTTCATTTTCCAATCTTTTCCTTTTATCAATACTGCTATTTTCATCAAAAGGTTGGGTACATGCAAAAAAATATTTTTCGCTGTGATTTCCCAACCTTTTCAATAGCGGAAAGGGTATTACTATCAAACAAAAGATGAAAATATGAGAACAAAACAAATCTTTATGATGATGGTATGCTGCTTTATTTTTTTCTCCTGTAAGAAAGAAAAGGAAGAAAGTCCTGCATGTGGGATTAGTATGGATGGTCTCGCAGGGGCATATAAGCTGACAAAAATACAATATAAGGCACCTGATAGTAATGATATTTTAGACTTTATGCAATTTACAGAGGAATGTGAAAAGGATGATATTATCACATTGCATAGCAATGGAAAATATAATTATGATGATGGAGGTGTGGTTTGTGAGCCGAGTGAAACGGATGAAGGGTTTTGGTTGTTAAAGGATAAGACCATTATGAGTGATGGGAGGATAAATGGAACGGTTGAGAGTTATGATTGTAAGACCCTGGTATATTATATGAAAGATGTATTGGTAGATGGGGATAAAATGACGTTTACGGCAGAGAGACTGTAAAAATATTAAGCGGCAGGAATTAATCCTGCCGCTTTTTTCTGAAAAAGGTTTTCATTACCGTTGGTGAACACCCTCTTTCATGAATGTTTTTATTGATAATTATGTCTTTGATAGCTAAGTCTGCGTCTTCTGAATTTGCCATATTTTAATATTGTGAATACCATCCAGATGACTAAGAAAGGGGATAGTATGAGACTGATGAGCATGATGGGAACGGTTAAACCGGTGGTTAGTAGGATTAAATGGACGACTAAGTAAATGGATACTATCCAGATGGAGAAAGTTGGATTCTTAAGCATAAAATAAGTTTTAAAAGTTAACAATCTTGTTAGTTGAGCATAGTAATTCTCTTTTCCACTGTTTATAATAGTAATTAGGCAATTAACAAGCCATTGACTAATTCACTGATAGTCAATAATTTGAAATCAATAAGATTGTTGACATTTATCGCCAAAGTAAAGAGAGGCTTATATAGATTGGGAAACTGAGCTGTTGAAACTATATTGCAGGACTTGCTTATTGTTTGTTTGCTTTGCTCCGTTGACCAAATTGAATATAGCTATATGAGAAAGCTACCCTTTTCCATAACCATTTTATTGTCATTCTTAGGCTGCAATTATTTTGCTAAAAACAAGGCAGACAGACACATCATTGTTAGGCATATATCGGTTTCTAAAACACCCATGGTTTGTGAGCGGGATACCTTGTTTTTATACTAAACGGATTCTCTTCTTTTAAAATCTAAATTGTTGCCCAAGGTTATTAAAAGTATACAGGATTCAATTCATTATTACTACTACAAAGATGGAATAGTGTTATATAAGGCGCTGATTGACGAAGTTATTTTTCCCAAAGTATTTTTAGAACAATTTGATAAGGCACAGGATGTAGACAGTGTGAGGTTAATAGTCAGGAGGAATTTAGACAATATGGCTTTTAACAGCTATGGCTTTGTAGCTTCATATGGCAGAGTATTCAGGCAGGTGGATGATCATTACTGGGTGGTAGAAAATCAAGTGGTAAGGGTCAAAGAAACTCCTGTAAGTAAAGCGCTTGATTTGGTAACAAAAAATGGGAAACGAGTAATGTTTGAGGGTGTTGTACCTACCAGAATGTTTAGGTCTGATACCCGGTTCAATGAGAAATTAATAGTCTATTATTCAAACAAAATTATTGATTCAATTTCAGTATCCTCGCCGGATGTTAAAATATCATCCCATGTAGGACGGTTTGCTGAGAATTTGCAGGAGGCAAAATCGTTATAAGATTTTCTTTGGGGGTATGAGGAGCCGCAGGGTTCATAAGGTTACAGAACAAGGGGAGATTTCCGTATTTGTTTGGTTTTAGTTCACAATGTTAATTGGTTCGGATAATTTCACTGAATGTACGGTAAAAGGTATCACTTCCACGGATCTGTTCAATACAATGTATGCCGCTTATCAGGGGCTGGATGTCGAAGTGTATAATATTCATTCCACTTTTACGAATATTACGGTTAATCCTCAATCACCTTTACTTGAAATATAGTATAAGAACTCTTAGTGGGCGAAATTTCCTTTGAATGTTGTATTGTCTAAAAATTACTAACCTCTTATTTCAGGACTGTGAGAAGTCCTAAAAGCGACAAAGCCCACAGAATCTATGTTCTATGGGCTTCTTGCCAAAAGTTTGCAGTGAACTTAATCACTTTGTAGCGAGAAAGGGAGTTGAACCCTTGACCTCAGGGTTATGAATCCTGCGCTCTAACCGCCTGAGCTACCTCGCCAAGTCCTCGTCTTGTTCAAAACGGGAGTGCAAAGATAATAGGGAATTTTATAAAAGCCAAGAGGTATTTAAAAAATATTTTAATAAGCTAACAACTCTTTAATCGCCGTCTTCAATTTTTGCGGATTGGGGAGCATTTCATTCTCCAAAACCGTATTGATAGGCACCGCTGGCAGATCCAAGGCTCCAAGCATGAAAACAGGTGCATCCAGCGAACGGAAGCAATGCTGCTGAATACGCCCTGCCAATGCCTGGGCGAAGGAGTTGTTCAGCTGCTCTTCAGTAAGAACCAGACATTTCCCATGGCGGGAAACTGAAGAAAAGACCAGTTGCTCATCCAGGGGGAACAAAGTACGGAGGTCAATGACTTCCACCTGACCCGGAAAGGCGGCTGCTACATTTGTTGCCCAGTATACGCCCATTCCATAGGTGATAATACAACAGGTACTGCCCTTTTTAACATCTTTTGGATGAGCAGTCACGACTACCCTTCCTTTGCCCAAAGGCAACTGATAGTCTGCATCCGGCTCTACCATGATAGCTCCCTGGGTGCCTGGAACTTTACTCCAGTACAAGCCTTTATGCTCCAGCATGACCACCGGATTGGGATCCAGGAAAGCCGCTTTCATCAACCCCTTCATATCAGCTGCATTTGACGGGTAAACGACTTTAATACCTTTGATGGTCAGTAAAGTTGATTCGATACTACCTGAATGATAAGGCCCTCCTCCCCCATAAGCACCTATAGGAATACGGATCAGGGTCTGCACAGGGAATTTACCATAGCTCAGGTAACAGGATTTAGAGATCTCGGTCACCAGCTGGTTAAAGCCCGGATAGATATAATCGGCAAATTGAATTTCTACTATAGGTTTAACACCAACTGCGGATAATCCAGCAGTGGCACCGACGATATACGCCTCCTGAATAGCCGTATTGTAAACCCTGTGATCGCCAAACTTTTCAGCAAGGGTAGCCGCTTCACGAAATACACCTCCTAAACGGCGACCTACATCCTGGCCAAAAAAGATGGCTTCGGGATAGTCACGCAAGATCTCTTCCATTGCGTGCAATGCCGCATCCACCATCATCACCTTTGCACCTTTTTCTGGAGTACGGTTCCCTTTTTCCACTGTCACTGCAGCAGGCGCAAATACATGATCCTTTACAGTACGGGGATCCGGATCCGGGGAGATGCGCGCTTTGTCAAATTCAGCTTCTATATAATCCTGTGAATCTCTTTCTATTGCTAACAGGTCCTTTTCAGGGATACCAGCGGAAAGCAACAATGCTTTTAATCTGGGTAAAGGATCCTTTGCATTATGCAGGGCGAGGTCACCTTCTGTCCTGTACCATTCTTTACGAACGCCCGAAGTATGATGCCCCAGCAATGGAACACAGGCATGTACCAGCACAGGCTTTCTTTCTTCGCGAACGTAGTTAATAGCGGCCTCCATGCCGTGATAACTTTCTTCAAAATCACTTCCATCCACCCGCATCCTTTCCATGCCTTTAAAGCCCGCCGCATACTCATATGCATCCATCGCCCGGGTTTCTGCCGATGAGGCAGAAATACCCCATTCATTGTCCTGCACGAGGTAAATAACAGGAAGTTCCCAAAGAATAGCGCTCTGCCATGCCTCGCTGACTTCCCCTTCTGTAACACTGCCATCGCCCAGTGAACACAGTACAACCGGCAGTTCACCATGAGGTCCGGCAGGCAGCGAATCGGGCAGGTTTTTTTCGAGATATTTAATGCCCTGCGCCATCCCCGTAGCAGGAATGACCTGCATACCCGTAGCACTGCTTTGATGAGGAATCAAGGGTTTATTAGGCACCCTGCTGCCCGGATGACTGTAATACGATCGGCCACCCGAGAAAGGATCCTCTCCTTTGGCGAGCAACTGAAACATCAGTTCCAGGGGTGTAAAACCCATTGCCAGCAACATACTGTCATCCCGATAGTATGGACTGGCATAATCCCAGGGCTGTAATAGTAAACCAGCTGCTATCTGGATAGCTTCATGTCCGCGGGATGTGGAATGGACATATTTACAAATGGAACGGTTCGCTTCATACGTGGCAGCCATGTGGTTCGCCTGGCACATCAGGCGAAAGGCTTTCAGCCATAGGCCCTGCTTATTAGCAATGCCGGCTTTTATAGTTGGGGTGATTGTATTATCTTTAAACACTTTATATCTAATTTCGATGTCTACAAGAATACATAGTTGCTAATACAACTATTGCTAATGCAATTTAAACTATATGCCTAATACTTTCGTAACAAATCCATCTTTTTTTAAGTTGGATGCCACCCTTAAAAGAATCCGTAACTACTGGCAAAAGACTTTTGACATTCATAAAGTGGACATTACTGTGGACCAGTGGCTGTTGATAGAGAACCTGTATAAACACAAAAAGATTACGCATAATGAATTGGCGAAACTGACGTCGAAGGATATCACCACTGTTTCCCGTATTATAGAATTACTGGTTAAAAAGGAGCTGGTGCTCCGGGAAGGATCTCCCCAGGACCGCAGAAAGGTATTTTTGCAGCTCACTGTTAAAGGCGCGGAAAAATATAAGGAAGCAAGACCTTTGGTACTGGAAATGCGTAAAACGGGCTGGAATCACCTCTCTGAAGGAGATTTTCAGGAATTGACGAGGATTCTGGATGTGATTTATAATAATGTGCCGGATGAGGTGACTTTGACGAAGCAGGTGCCAGAGGAAAAGTGAAATTAATAAAGCAATAAATAAAAACGGCCTGCTCTGTCATTGAGCAGGCCGTTTTTTTATAGTCAGATTAGTTATTTCACCATAAACTCCAGCAAACTATCATTCTCTATAAAAGCCTCCAGGGTATCTCCTATTTCCACAGGTCCCACTCCAGCCGGCGTACCTGTAAATACCAGATCACCAATATTCAGGGTAAAGAATTTAGAAATATAAGCCACCAGAAAATCGAAAGAAAACAACAGGTCTTTTGTATTCCCCTGCTGCATCAGTTCTTTATTTTTATACAAACAGAAGTTAATATCTTTCTTATCCAGTTCTGGTGTAATAGGTATAAACTGCCCTACAACTGCGGAGTTATCAAACGCCTTGGCGATCTCCCAGGGTAAGCCTTTCTGCTTTTGTTTATCCTGCAGATCACGTGCTGTAAAGTCAATACCAATCCCAATCTGATCATAGTATTTATCTGCAAATTTTTCCTGAATATGTTTTCCGTTCTTACATATTCTTAGTACCAGTTCACACTCATAGTGGAGATTGTCGGTAAACTCCGGATAGTAGAATGGGTGGTTGTTTTGCAACAATGCATTCTTAGGCTTCATGAAAATCACAGGTTCTGTCGGTACCTCATTTTTCAATTCCTTTGCATGATCGGCATAGTTTCTTCCAACGCATATAATTTTCATGACGGTTAATCTTTAATTAAGGTTAAATGAAATGGATTAATAAATCTAGTTTCCGGGTGAATATTTAAGGTTATTATACTGATTCATAGTGCGTTCCAAACCAATTGTTACAAACCCTTCGATAATCTCCACACATTTTTCCAGTTTCCACTGCACTACTGGCAATTCATCTTTAGGCCATTTGCCCAGTACAAAATCTACCTGTCTGCCTTTAGGATAGCTATTACCAATACCGAATCTCAGGCGTGGATATTGATTGGTTCCCAGGAGCTCCTGGATATTTTTAAGGCCGTTCTGTCCTGCATCACTACCACCAGGGCGGATACGCAGTACTTCTACCGGCAGTGCTAGGTCATCTACCAATACAAAGATATTTTCCAATGGCACCTTTTCCTTGTCCATCCAGTATTTAACGGCCTTGCCGCTTAGGTTCATATAGGTAGTGGGCTTAATCACAATAAGGGTACGGCCCTTCCATTTCACTTCTGCCACGTCTGCGAGGCGTTCGTTTTTGTAAGTGCCTCCATGTTTTGCAACAAAGGTATCTGCGATATCGAATCCAATATTATGGCGGGTATGCTCATATTCTGCGCCTATATTCCCAAGCCCTACTATCAGGTATTTCATCTGTCGACTGATTTAATATACGAACTTGTGGCGCTATGCTCCCATATATACGGAAGATTTGCAAACCACGGCGTAAAAATAGAAAAAGTCCCATCCCGGACGAACCAGGACGGAACTTTTTGGAAAAATATCTATAAAGAAAATTATTTCTTCTTGGTGTCTTTGTCGTTAGCAGCCTCTTCCTGACGTAACTGACGGGTCATTACTACAGAAGCGATAGGAATACGAGGAGAGTTAGTGATCTCGATGTTTTCAGCTACTACGTCTTCAACGCGGACGTTACCGTTCAGTTCCAGCTTATCGATGTTAACTTCGATATTCTCACGCAGATATTTAGGCAGGGCCTTAACTTTCAGCGCCTTGATCTTAACAACCAGTTTACCACCGGCTTTAACACCCTCTGACTGACCTACGATCTTGATTGGCAGGCTTACGCTTACTGGCTTATCTTCAACCAGTTCCAGGAAGTCGATGTGTGCCAGCTCGTCAGTTACTGTATCGAACTGCAGATCTTTCAGTACACACCTGTAAGTTTTAGCACCCAATTTGATTTCAGCGAGCTGAAATTCAGCAGTGTAAACCAGATTTTTGAAAGCAACAGCCGGAGCAGTAAAGCTCACAGTTTCAGCACCCCCATAAATAACACAAGGCACTTGTCCCTCAGAACGTACCTGGCGGGTGGCTTTTTTGCCATATTCGCTCCTGAGTTGTCCTTCGATTGTTATCGTTTTCATTGATTAAACATTTATAATTGTTATAAATAAGCTTGTTGCTACTAGCGGCGGTGACTATGCACGAACAGGTTTGTGATAGACTTGTTCTCATGCATGTTCCGGATGGCTACTGCAAAGAGATCAGCAACACTGATCACCTTTATCTTTGAAGATTGCTGTTTCAATGGAATGGTGTCGCAGATAACGAACTCTTCCAACACAGAATTTTCAATGTTTTCGTAAGCTTTCCCGCTCAGCACAGGGTGTGTACAAAATGCACGAACACTCTTTGCTCCCTTTTCTATCAGCAGGTTAGCTGCCTTGGTAAGGGTACCTGCGGTATCGCAGATATCGTCGATCAGCACGATATCTTTGTCTTTCACATCACCTATTACAACCATGGAAGCGATCTCATTTGCACGTTTGCGGTGCTTATCGCAGATCACCATTTCCGCGTTGAAGTAAGCTGCTACTTCCCTTACCCTATTGGTGCTACCCACGTCGGGGGATGCAAAGGTAAGATTTTCCAGTTTCAAATTCTCAATGTACGGAATGAAAATTGCCGAACTATCCAGGTGATCTACCGGGATATCGAAGAAACCCTGGATCTGAGGAGCGTGCAAATCCATGGTAATCACCCTGTTAGCACCTGCCGACGTGAGCAGATTAGCTACCAGTTTAGAGGCGATGGCTACCCTTGGTTTGTCCTTTCTGTCTTGCCTGGCAAAGCCAAAGTATGGAATTACTGCGGTGATATAACCGGCAGAAGCCCTTTTGGCTGCGTCGATCATCATTAATAACTCCATCAGATTGTCCGATGGAGAGTTAGTGCTCTGCACTAGAAAAACATAATCACCGCGGATACTTTCCATATAAATCGGCTGGAATTCTCCGTCACTGAACTTTTGAATTGTCAATTTACCCAGACCGTTGCCGTAGCGGCTGGCGATTTTCTCTGCCAGTGCTGGGTTGCTGTTCCCTGTGAATATTTTTACTGATGGTTGCATGAACTATGAAAAAGAGGTTGCAAAACTATGATTTTTGGAGTATGAATTTTTTTATTTTTTGTTGATTACAGGGCCAGACACACGACTTTGCATTATTTCGAATAAGTAAAACTCTTATTACTAGGAGGTTACCTTCCCTGTGTTGTGGATTGTGGTGTAAATTTAAAAAAAATTGAAAGACCAAAGGGAAAGATGTAAATTGCTAAAAAAGTTAGCAGGAATGGATACCATTGATTCGTTAGCCAGGTACGTGCCAATTAATAAATGGCGTACAGATGATCAACCAAGACAGAAGTTAGTTATCAAAGGAATAGAAACATTGAGCGACGCAGAGTTGCTCGCTTTGTTACTGAACACAGGCCATAAGCACAAATCCGCACTATTGCTGGCCCAGGAGATACTCTCCAAATCATCCAATAATTTACAGGAGTTAGGAAAAGTGAATGTTAATCAGCTCAGGAGGCTGAGAGGCATTGGAGAAGCAAAGGCTGCCCGGATAGTCGCTGCATTGGAACTGGGGCGCAGGCGGCAGGCAGGTAATGTACTGTTCAAAAATACCATCCATAACGGACAGGATGCTGCTCTTTATTTTAAGCCGATTCTGGGAGATTGTCCTAATGAGCGGGTACATGTCCTGTTTTTAAATTTTGCCCATAAGGTGATTAAGGATTGTTGTATAAGCCAGGGAGGTATTTCCTCCGCATTTGCTGATGTGCGTATTATTCTGAGAGAAGCACTGGAACTTGGCGCTACATCTATAATTCTCTGCCATAATCATCCTTCAGGAAACCTCAATCCCAGTCAGTCCGATATTCTTTTTACAAAAAAAGTTGTACAGGCAGCCAGTATTTTGGATATACTGGTATTAGATCACATTATCGTATCTCAGGCCGGGTACTACAGTATGAATGAGGAAGGCCTCATGAGTGAAGAAAAACAACAGCGCAGTCAAATCAGAGAAAACAACTCTCCATTTGGATTTGCTGCAATAAGAATGGTCATAGCATAAGGGTATATATTATAACATTTGGATATAATACGGTCTTTTCCTTACATTCGCAATTATTTTATTTTCAAAGAATAATATGCTCAAAATAGGAATCTTTGGTGTGGGGCACCTGGGTAAGATTCATCTTTCCCAATGGGCCACCATAAAGGACGTAGAAGTAGTCGGCTTTTTTGATCCAAGTGATAGCAATGCCGCAAGTGTAGCACAGCAATACCAGATTCCGAGATTCTCGACCGCGGAAGAACTGATACTCGCTTCTGACGCCATCGACATCATCGCTCCCACCACACAGCACTTCAAATTATGTGAAATGGCTATCCGCAACGGAAAGCACATTTTCGTGGAGAAACCGATGACCAATACCATGGAAGAAGCTAAAACACTGGTAAAACTGGTGGAAGAAGCTAACATCAAATTCCAGGTGGGTCATGTGGAACGTTTCAATCCGGCTTTCCTGGCACTGAAAGGACATACGCTTAATCCTATGTTCATCGAAGTACATCGCCTGGCTGAATTCAATCCACGTGGTACTGACGTGAGCGTGATCCTGGATCTCATGATCCATGATATTGATATTGTGCTCAGCATTGTTAAATCTACCGTGAACCGTATCTCTGCAAGCGGTGTTGCTGTTATGAGTGATACACCAGATATCGCCAACGTTCGCATTGAATTCCATAACGGTTGTGTAGCCAATCTGACCTCCAGCCGTATCTCTCTGAAAAAGATGCGAAAAATGCGCCTCTTCCAGAAAGATGCCTACATCGGTATCGACTTCCTGGATAAGAAGACTGAGATTATCAAGCTGAAAACACCGGACGATGAAGGGTTATTCACACTGGATATAGATACTAACAGTGGTAAGAAGACCATCGCGATCGATAATCCTGAGATCAAACAGGTAAATGCGATCAGAATGGAGCTTGAACTGTTCAGGGATGCTATTCTTCAGAATAAGCCTGTTCCGGTAAATGCAATTGATGGTTTGCAGGCTATGGAAGTAGCCCATCAGATCCTTGCTAAAATCAATAAGGGCTTGTCTCCAGAAGCTTAATCTACGGAAAGGGAATCTTTTGCGGATTGTCTACAGGGGGTTAGTTCCTGAGAAGAACATAATCATTGTAGATGGTCTTTAGCAACCTGATTTCTAAAAAAGGGACTAATCTTTGTAAAGGTCTTTAGCTATTTAATACCCGAGAAGGAAACTTTATCCGGGTATTTATTCTCTCGTGCCTAACAAAGCCTCTGCTATTGTCAAATCAAGCGGACGCGTAATCTTAATATTCGCTTCGTCGCCGGGTACCAACTGTACCTGGCGGCCCTGGCGCTCTACTACAGTTGCTTCATCTGTAAATAAGGGATCAAAAGGCTGTTCAAAAGCCGGCAGAATCCACTCTGACAAAAATGTCTGCGGAGTCTGGATAATCTTATATTGCTCCCTGTCTACCGCCCTGTTACCATTCGGTACCAGTTCACGGATACTATCTTTCATATCTATCACAGGAATCGCACTTCCCTGCGCTACTGCTCCTTCATAACAACGGTGGATCAACGCCGTACTCACCATGGGCCGCACACCATCGTGTACAAAGATCACCGCCGGCTCCTGCACAGTCTTCAACCCATTCAATACCGAATTGAAACGGGTTTCTCCACCACTCACCAACAAGATCTGCCTGAAATCGCCTATCCATTCAGCTACATAACTGAAATGGACCTCCGGCAACACCAATACAATCTCCATATCAGCATATGCATGCGCAAAAGCATTGACGGTATGCCATAATACCGGCTTTCCGGCCAGTTGCAGAAACTGCTTGGGTACGGCACTTCCCATACGGGTACCGGAACCTCCGGCTACAATGATGGCTACTTTCTTTCGTTGTTCCACGAGCTGAAATTAAATTGCGAATGATCCTGCCTGAGCAGCACCATTCGCAATAAATAATTGAGAATCTGTTTCGTTTATTAGAGAATCAGCATAGCATCGCCATAGCTGAAGAAACGGTATTTCTCCTTGATAGCCTGTTGGTAAGCTTCCATCACCAGATCATAACCAGCAAACGCACATACCATGATGAGCAGACTTGTCTTAGGCAGGTGGAAATTAGTTACCAAAGCATTAGGGATAGCGAAATCATAAGGAGGATGAATGAATGTGTTAGTCCATCCTTCTGCTGCTTTCAGCATGTTCTGTGCTGTTACGGAAGATTCTACAGCTCTTACAGTTGTCGTACCGATCGCACATACTTTACGATTTTCTTCTTTCGCCTTGTTCACAATCTTCACAGCGTATTCATCAATGTTGAAATACTCTGCATCCATCTTGTGCTTGCTCAGGTCTTCCACTTCGATAGGACGGAAAGTACCTAAACCAGTGTGAAGAGTTACCTCTGCAAACTTAATACCCTTGATTTCAAGACGTTTGATCAGCTCACGGCTGAAGTGCAAGCCAGCAGTTGGCGCAGCTACTGCTCCTTCGTACTTGGCATACACTGTCTGGTAACGCTCCTTGTCCTCGTCTTCTGGCTTACGCTTGATGTACTTAGGCAGCGGCGTTTCACCCAGGGTGTCCAGCACCTGCTTAAACTCATCATCATTACCTTCAA
This sequence comes from Chitinophaga sancti, assembly GCF_034424315.1. Taxonomy (GTDB): domain Bacteria; phylum Bacteroidota; class Bacteroidia; order Chitinophagales; family Chitinophagaceae; genus Chitinophaga; species Chitinophaga sancti. The sequence goes on along the minus strand of NZ_CP139972.1, from coordinate 6,459,076 downwards.
ACAGGAAACGAATGGTACGGCCGCGGGAAGTAGTGTTGTCAATTACTTCTGCTACCAGCGATTCATCATCTCCAAAATACAATTTGTTACCAACCCTGATCTTACGGGCAGGATCCACAATCACATCCCACAAACGATTCTGCTTGTTCAGTTCGCGCAACAGGAATACTTCAATCTTGGCACCTGTTTTCTCTTTACGGCCATAAAGACGGGCAGGGAATACTTTCGTATTGTTCACCATCATTACATCCTTGTCATTGAAATAATTCAGGATATCCTTGAATACCTTGTGCTCGATTTTGCCGGTGGCACGGTTTACCACCATCAAACGTGCTTCATCTCTTGTCTTGGAAGGGTGCTGTGCGATCAGATTTAAAGGAAGATCAAACCTAAACTGTGATAGTTTCATATTACGGTATGAATAAATTTAAAGGTTGCAAAGGTATTGATAATATACCATCTGTCAAAAACGATTTATTTGCTATTTATAATACAATTAATTACGCATAAATGTTTTTAGGAATGGAACTGATGAGCTGCCTTGTATATGCGCTCTGCGGATGTTCATAAACCTGATCAGCAGGCCCTTCCTCCTCTATCCTCCCCTTATTCATCACCATCATCCTATCACTGATAAAACGCACCACCGACAGATCGTGCGATATAAATATATACGTAAACCCGAACTCTTCCCGTAAGCGCATCAGCAGATTTAATACCTGTGCCTGAATACTTACATCCAGAGCTGCTACCGACTCATCACAAATGATAAACGAGGGCTGTAGTGCCAAAGCCCGGGCGATCACAATCCGCTGTCGCTGCCCACCTGAAAATTCATGTGGATAACGGTAATAATGCTCAGGCGACAGATTTACTTTATCCAGCAATTCCTGTACCTTTTCTTTACGCTGACGATCATTAGCGTATAATCCATGTACCTGTAAGGGTTCGAGAATGGCCTGACCAACAGTCAGGCGTGGATTCAGGGAAGAATAGGGATCCTGGAATATTATTTGCAGCTCTTTGCGAAGGTCACGCATTTCTGAGGCCGGCAACTGGCAAAGGTCTTTCCCTTTATATAAAATACTTCCATTGGTAGGTGGCGTAAGGCGTAATAAGGTGCGGCCAAGGGTGGTCTTTCCACATCCCGACTCCCCTACCAATCCCATGGTCTCCCCTTCTTTTACAGTAAAGCTGACTCCATTTACGGCTTTTGTCCAGCTTTGCACCTTCCCAAAAATATTGCGGGAAGCCGGAAACCAGGTATGCAAATCTCTTACTTCTAATAACGCAGGTTGTTGTGTTATATGTTGCTCTCTCAGGATTATTTTATCTGCAGGAATTTCGAGGCTTTCTACCAGTGAACGCACTGCCTGCCCTTTTTCGTGAATCAAACCCTCCGCATCTACTTCCATAAAGTCGCGGGTCACCGGCAAGCGGTATAGTCTTTTGTCCAGCGGAGGACGGCAGGCCAGCAGGCCTTTGGTATAAGGATGTTGTGGATGAGTGAATATCTCCTGTACACTGCCCTGTTCTACAATCTGCCCTTTGTACATCACCGCTACCCTATCGGCAATTTCTGCAATCACACCCAGGTCATGGGTAATAAATACCACGCTCATGCCTGTTTCCTGTTGCAATTCTTTTAACAATGCAAGAATTGTCTTTTGTACGGTAACGTCCAAGGCCGTCGTCGGCTCGTCAGCTATCAGCAGGCGGGGTTGGCAACAGATAGCCATCGCAATCATCACACGTTGTTTCTGACCGCCGGATAACTGATGTGGATAACGGTGTAGTATCTTCTCCGGATCCGGCAGGCGGACCTGCCTGAATAAGGTTAAAGTTTGTGCCCTCGCCTCGCTGACAGAGACTTTCTTATGCAACCGGATGGATTCTATCACCTGTGCGCCACAGGTATGCAGCGGATTCAGGGCAGTCATCGGCTCCTGAAAAATCATGGCGATTTCATTCCCTCTCCAGTTGCGCATTTCACTTTCAGAGAGTTCGGGAAGGTTGACAGGAGATTTTTCCGGGTCAACCTGGTACAATAAACGACCAGCTGAAATAAGACCGGGAGACTGAATAAGCCGCATCAGGGCCAGTGAGGTCACAGACTTTCCCGAGCCGGATTCTCCGACTATTCCAATAATCTCCCCTTTTCTGATGTCCAGAGAAATATCCTTCACCGCCTGATGGCCGGCGAAGGAAACGGTTAGATTCCGGATGGAAAGTAGTGTGGAAGAAGTGAGCATTCCTGCTCATATTACGAAATAATAAGCAAAATTCTTACTGCTTACGAACTTAGAATCGTAGATGCTTCACTGTCTGGTGACTGTTGATCAGCGCCTTCAATGAGTCAATACCGATCTTCAGGTGATTGTTCACATAATCAGAAGTCACTTTCTTATCGCTTTCTTCTGTTTTTACTCCTTCTGGCACCATAGGTTGGTCAGAAACCAGCAACAATGCGCCCGTAGGAATCTTATTGTAGAAACCTACTGAGAAGATCGTCGCGGTTTCCATATCCACAGCCATTGCTCTTACTTTTTCCAGGTAGCGTTTAAATTCTACATCATGTTCCCATACCCGACGGTTGGTGCTGTAACAGGTACCTGTCCAGTAGTCACAACCATATTCACGGATGGTGGTGGAAATAGCCTTTTGGAGAGCAAATGCAGGTAGTGCTGGCACTTCAGGCGGGAAATAATCATTGGAGGTACCTTCACCTCTGATAGCTGCGATAGGCAGGATCAGGTCACCTACATTATTTTTCTTTTTCAAGCCGCCACATTTACCCAGGAATAATACGGCATTGGGTGAAATAGCGGTTAACAGGTCCATAATGGTGGCAGCGCCTGGGCTACCCATACCAAAATTGATAATAGTAATGTCATTTGCGGTAGCACATTGCATAGCTTTACCTATGCCAACGATCTTGACATTGTTCCATTCAGCAAATAAGGTGAGGTAATTACTAAAGTTGGTGAGGAGGATGTGGGAGCCAAAGTTCTCCAATTTTTCGCCGGTGTAGCGGGGAAGCCAATTAGCTACTATTTCTTCTTTTGTCTTCATAGCCTTTTGACATGCAAATTTACAAAAAAATTCCCGGTAGTGAGTCATTTATTCTGTAAGAGCCACTGTCAAGCCCTGACGCTGTATGCATCAAGGCTTGACAGCGGGGGCGAATGGCTTTAAATCAGATCTGCTAAAAGAAGAAAAGAGGAGATACCAAATTCTTGAGAAGCATACCTGAGATGCCTACCTTTGCCTGATGATCACCATCGAATTTCCCCCTCCTGACTTTAAAATTATCACAGAAAACGAGAAAGACCTGATATTCGACCGTTTCCGGAAAAAATACGTAGTCCTCACTCCCGAAGAATGGGTGCGCCAGAATTTTCTCAACTACCTCGTCACTACACTTAAATATCCGGCAGCCCTGATCGGCATTGAAAAAGAAATCTACCTCGGTGAGCTGAAAAAGCGCTACGACATTGTCGTTTTCAGCAAAAACCACCAACCCTGGATGATAGTAGAATGCAAGGAAATGGGTGTTCCCCTGGGCCAGGCTACCCTGGAGCAGATTGTGCGCTATCACATGGTATTACCCGCTGCCTACCTGGTAATTACCAACGGGGTCAATACCTGGTGCTGCGAACACAATGTTCCTGCGGGTCGCTGGGATTTCATTGAAATGCTGCCACCACACAAATAAAAAAGGACGTACCCACAAGAGTACGTCCTTTCTGTAAATATCATCACCCATCAAGGGAAAATACCCAATTGTTCGTAAGCAGCGCCTACCTTGTCAATTGCACAGATATAAGCAGCGGTACGCATATCATGTACATCAGGATGATTCACCATGATCTCACGCACTTCATGCAAAGCAGCATGCATGGTTTCTTCCAGGCCGGAATACACCAGATCTACTTCATCCGCACCGTGTGCAATGAACTTTCTTTCTCTCTCTGACACGCTCTTACCTGTCAGGTCTTCGATCACACCCAGGATGTGGATGTTCATATTCTCATCGAAGCGTTTGCCCAGGCGGCCATAACGCACATGACTGAGGTTCTTGAGCCACTCGAAGTATGACACCGTCACACCACCGGCATTCAGGAACATATCAGGCACTACGATCACGCCTTTCTTGTTCAGGATGTCATCTGCTTCTGGTGTAATAGGACCATTCGCAGCTTCACCGATAATGCGGGCCTTGATATTGGCAGCATTGCCTTTGTGAATCACATTTTCCAGTGCGGCAGGGATCAGGATATCACAATCCATTTCCAGACCATCTGTATTTTTCGCCAGGGTTTGTGCACCCGGGAAGTTGACAATTGAACCGGTTTCTGTCCTGTGTTTCAATACTTTGTCAGGATCCAATCCCTTTTCATTGTAGATCGCACCATCGTATTCGATCAGACCTACGATGATAGAACCTGCTTCATGGAAATATTTAGCAGCATGGTAACCTACGTTACCCAAGCCCTGTACGATCACTCTTTTGCCAATAAGACCAGGCTCCAGACCAACCTTCTTCATATCTTCCTTGATATTACATAATTCCTGCAGACCATAGAACACACCGAGACCGGTGGCTTCCTTACGGCCTCTTACGCCCCCCTGTGAAATCGGCTTACCAGTTACACAACCATAGCCATCGATTTCGCCTGGGCGAAGGCTCATATAAGTATCCAGGATCCAACTCATTTCCCTTTCACCAGTTCCATAATCAGGAGCGGGTACATCTATACCAGGACCGATAAAGTTTTTCTTTACCAGTTCAGCAGTATAACGACGGGTAATGTTTTCCAGCTGGAATGGAGAATAATTGCGGGGGTTGATTTTGATACCACCTTTCGCCCCACCGAAGGGCACGTTTACGATGGCACATTTGTAAGTCATCAGGGAGGCAAGGGCCATTACCTCATCCTGGTTCACTTCTTCACTAAAGCGGATACCACCTTTACAAGGAAGTTTGTGGTGAGAGTGCTGTACACGATAGGCTTCGATTACTTCAATCTTGTCACCTACGCGTACGGGGAATTTCATACGGTAAACGGCATTACAAGCTTTAATTTGCTCGAGAATGCCCTTCTCCCATTTCGTGAAACCTGCGGCTTTGTCAAAGCTTTTCTCAACGTTCTGAAAAAAGCTTATTTGCTGTTCTTGCGCCATAAAAAAAACTGTTTTGGTATAAATATGTAGTTGGACTTAATAAAGTCTTAGAGGGTATCAGCACGTTCCCTACGCTCCAGCTTACTGATCTTCCGATCCAGGCGAACTAAAAAGATCACAATGCCTGTAAAGATGATCAGCAGGACTCCTACTACCACATATATCTTGCCATTGCTACGAAAAAATTCATTTACCGGTCCAGTCTCTGTATTCTGTTGTTGCGATGCCGGCTCTTGTCCAAAAGTCAGCAGGGAAACTAACAATAACAAACAGGTACAGCAGAAAGAAATCGCTTTGTTAATCATTTAAAAATATTTTTTAACTCTAGTTTTTTGTAGCGCACCACGAGGGTATAGATCCAGACACTTAGCAATACCCAGCCAATAAATGCAGGATAGAGCACCGCTTTCATACCGCCATCAGTATCTTTTGAGGCAAATGTAGGAGAGCCGGCAGCTCCAGGGTGAAGAGAATCCACCATTCGTGGAATGATATATGTTAAGGGAATCAACAAAGCAAATGCGAAAATGTTAAACACTGCGGAGATACGTGCACGCTTATCGATATCCGGAATGGACATGCGCAGTACCAGATAAGCCATATAGATCAACAAAGCAACAGCAGTAAGCTGTTGTTTGGCGTCGCCTGTAATTGTTCCGCCCCAGGTATAGGTTGCCCACAGTGTACCGGTACAAAAGCCCAGTATACCAAAGAACACGCCTACACTGCCGGCAGCGCCAGCAAGGGCATCTCTCTTTAAGTCGTATTTAGTGAGATAGAGCAGGGAATTGGCTACTGAAATGCTGAACATGGTATACATGCACATCCACATCGGTACGTGGAAAAAGAGTCCCCGGGATGATTGCTGATTAGTACCTATAATAGGTATATCAATTGTAAACCCTGCAATTATAGTGTATATGAGAAGTATTACCGCTAAAGCTTTCCACCAGTGCTTTGCCATTGTTTTATCGGACTAAATGAGAGGCAAACCTACAACAAAATTCTAATCCTTCCATAAAAAAGGGAACAGAATAAGCGATAAGCCTACAATGAGTATATCCATAGCTCCCAGCATCAGGAACATCTTGGGCAGACCAGGTTGAAATACAATATTGAAGGAAGAACGGGCTATATTCGACAACATCGTCAGCAGGGGTAAAATGATAGGAAATCCCATGATAGCCATAAGCGCTGCATTTTGATTGGCCTGAGCAGCAATAGCCGCCAGCATGGTAAAAAGCAGGGAAAGGCTGAGGCCACCCAGCATGATTACGCCAACAAAATAAGGGAAATTCACAATCGGGTTGCCCATGAAAAGGATACAACAGACCAGGGTGATCACACTCATAATTGCCATGAGCAGGATATTATATATCAACTTGGCAATGATAAAGTTACGTGGATGAACCAGGGAGTAAAAATACAATAGCCGGCCCCGGTTCTCCTGCAGAAAGCTTTTGGCAATCGCATTGACTGATACAAATAACTGTACCACCCAGAAAAGGGCATTCCATGTCTTTTCTTCCGGCTTGCCTATCATCAGGTTAATGACAAATACGGTAGAAATGATATACAGCAGTACCCCATAAAGCGCATATTTCTGACGTAATTCCAGTAATATGTCTTTTTTCACCAGGGTAATCGTTTGATGGAATGCGGTCGATTTCATGAGGGGGCAAAGATACCTTATATTCGCTTTTATGAAAAAAATACTGGTAGCCAATCGCGGCGAAATCGCACTACGAATCATGCGATCTGCACGGGAAATGGGCATTGCCACTGTGGCGGTGTATTCTGAAGCTGACCGGACCATGCCCTTTGTACAATATGCAGACGAAGCTATTTGTATAGGCCAGGCTCCTTCCAGCCAATCCTACCTGCAAATCGACAGGATCATAGCAGCAGCCAAACAATCCGGTGCAGATGCCATTCATCCTGGCTATGGATTCCTGAGCGAGAACGCGCACTTTGCAGAAGCAGTAACCACTGCCGGTATTACTTTCATTGGCCCCAGTGCCTACGCCATTGAAATGATGGGTAGCAAACTGGCCGCAAAACAAGCCGCTCAAAAATTCGGCGTGCCCATGGTACCTGGTACCGAAACACCGCTTCGCAGCCTCGAAGAAGCACAGGAAATTGTGAAAAGAACCGGCTTCCCTATTCTCATCAAAGCGTCTGCCGGCGGTGGCGGCAAAGGGATGCGGGTAGTAAACGCTGCATCAGAACTGGAAGAGCAGATCCGCCTGGCCAAAAGCGAAGCGATGAGTGCCTTTGGCGATGATGCCGTATTCATTGAAAAATATGTAGGTGCTCCCCGCCACATCGAAATACAGATCCTGGGTGACCAGCATGGAAATTACGTATATCTATTTGAACGTGAATGCTCTATACAACGCCGCCACCAGAAATTGATAGAAGAAGCCCCCGCCTCCTGCCTCACCCCTGACATACGCTCCGCTATGGGCAAATGTGCCCTGGACGTAGCCAAAGCCTGTAATTATTATAGTGCTGGCACTGTCGAATTCCTGGTAGATGAGCAGCTGAACTTCTATTTCCTGGAGATGAATACCCGCCTGCAGGTAGAACACCCGGTTACAGAACTGATCACAGGACTGGACCTCGTTAAAGAACAGATCAGGGTAGCCAGGGGAGAGAAATTAACCTTTTCACAGGAAAACCTGACAATAAATGGTCATGCGATTGAGTTAAGGATCTGTGCAGAAGACCCTGCCAGCAATTTCCTGCCGGATACTGGCACCCTTGAAACCTACGTACGCCCCCAGGGTTATGGCATCAGGGTAGATGACGGGTATGAAGCGGGCATGGATATACCTATATATTATGACCCAATGATTGCCAAACTTATTGCCTGGGGAACTAACAGGGAGGAAGCCAGGGAAAGATTGCTGCGCGCGATTGCCGAATACCAGGTAAAAGGGATACAGACCACCTTATCATTTGGCAGCTGGGCTTTGCAACAACCTGCATTCATCAGCGGACAGTTCGACACTAATTTTATAGGAAAGTATTTCACACCACAATCATTGGAAAGTCCTTCCCCAGATGCTGCCAGGGCCGCTGCCTTGCTGGCCGTACAGGTATGGCAGGAAGAACACAGAAAGGCAAAACAGCAACCTGTAAACCAGGCCGCAGGCAGGTGGAAAACACGCCGCTAACGGTATGCCCGGACCATCTCATCCATTCTATTGAAGACTACTAAATTGTTAAGATAATTCTAAAGCGCGATACAGTAACGGTAAAACGTACTAGTTTTGTTATTGTATATTTTTTTTATGAGACGGTTTATTCTATTAGTTATTTCGTTTTTCTACCGCCCATTTGCCAAAATGATGCCCTTTCAGACCTTCCGCTACCTTGCCTGTGGTGGTGGTAATACGGCCCTGGATATATGTTTATATTTCATCAGCTTCCACTTCATTCTGAAAGAACAAGATGTAATTCTACCTTTTATCACTATCCAGGCACACATCGCAGCCTTATTTATGGCGCTCGCGATTACTTTCCCTACAGGTTTCCTCCTCAGTAAATACATCGTATTCTCTGAGTCCAACCTGAAAGGCAGGATACAGCTCATCCGCTATTTCATCCTGGTAGGTACCTGCCTGCTGCTAAATTATGGGTTCATGAAGTTATTTGTAGATGTGCTGGGCTTCTACCCAACCCCTGCCAAGATCCTGACCACCTGCTTTGTAGTCATCTTCAGCTATCTGACACAGAAAAAATTCACCTTTAAGGTAAAGGCGATAGAGTAGTCTGCAGACTACTCTTCGTAATAACAATGCCTGCACCTGGGCTCGTACAGATCAGTTTCTCCTAATAATACGGTATGCTTATCGGCTGATTTCCGGTAGGAATAATTGGCTATGTTGCCACACTTCACACAAATGGCGTGCAGCTTGGTAATGTAATCTGCTTTGGCCAGCAAAAATGGCATCTGCCCAAATGGTTTGCCCAGGTAATCCATGTCAAGACCTGCCACAATTACGCGAATACCACGCAATGCCAGTTGGTCACACACCTGTGGCAGTTCTCCATCAAAGAACTGCGCCTCATCGATGCCCACGACATCCACGTCCTGAGCAAGCAACAGAATCTGCTGAGAGTTCTCAAGAGGGGTGCTGTTTATCCGGCTTTCATCGTGAGAAACAATATGTTGTATGTCGTAGCGGGTATCAATTACAGGCTTAAATATTTCAACTTTTAAATTGGCAATGCGGGCCCTTTTTAATCTCCTGATCAACTCCTCCGTTTTTCCAGAAAACATTGAGCCACAGATCACTTCTATCCAACCCCTTCGCCCTCCTGCAAGAGAAGGTTCAATAAACATAATATACTATTTTGATTTACAGTTAATTAAAATGGTATAACTTCATGCAAATAAAATAATTTCTCCCAGACTACGTTAACAATTAACGCATGGAACGCATTTTGCATTAAATTATTTTTTTTTGCGATTATGGAAAAAATAAGTGCATTAATTGACAAGTTACAGGAATTAAAGACGACCGGGGCGACCCTGCAGTCCATATCATATTATGTGCAATTATTGCAGGCGGAGATTCTTCACGCCCGTGGCCTCGAAAGAGAACGGGAGAGAGAAATACAACGCAGGCAGAGTCATATAGCTGTGATTTTACCGGGAGCTCCCTTAGCTGAAACGGAACTTACAGTAGATTCCAATGGTAACATAACCGCCCCGCAATTTACAGCATCTGAATCAATACCAGTTCCAGAATATAAACACCCTGAACCACCAGCACCTGAGCCGGTAGGTATTATCGAACCTGCACTGATTGTAAATCAACCTGTTGCAGATGAATATCAGGCACCAGCTACGCCAGAGAAAACTCCCGAGCCTCCAGCCCGGGAAAAAACTCCGGAAATAACTTATCAGCCACCTGCACCAAATGTAATCCAACCCGATGCGGAAAAAACACCAGCGCCAATTCCGGTACATGAGTCACTGAAAGCCTATCAATCAGCAGCTCCTACACCCGAAACGCTGAAAGCATACCGTTCTCCGGTTTCTGAGCAGGATGCGCTGAAAGCCTATCGCACACCGGCACCAGAACAGGCTCCAGCCTATCAGCCGCCAGTACCAGTACCTCCAATCGAGCCAGCGACCAGCTCCCTGCCGCCAGTAACGCCAGCAGCAGGCTACCATTCACCGCTTACTCCTACGGAACCACCGGCAGCCTACCAGCCGCCAATAGCCACTCCAGCGCCGGAACCAACGCCGGCTCCCAAAGAAGAGGATAAACAACCCGTATTCATTCACCTCTTTGGTGATGCCAGGCAGCCCGTAGTCAGCGCCATCAGGCCCGAAAAACCTGAAACGCATGAAACCAATGGCATCCACTCCGAGCTGAAAGAACTGAATCAGAAAGTAGCACAAAATATACCTTCCCTGAACGATCGCCTCCGCCAAAGTCAGTCAGAGATTGGTGATCGCTTCAACGATATGCCGGTCAAAGACCTGCGCCAGGCCATCGGTATCAATGACAAATTCCAGTTCATCCAGGAACTCTTCCGTGGCGACGTAGACTCTTACGAGCGCTCCATCAAGACCATCAATGAGATGCATTCCATTCAGGATGCAGAATATTGGATAGAAAGAGAGTTGAAAATCAGACAGGGTTGGGTAGATGATAACCGCGTCGTTCGCCAGTTTTATGCCTTGGTGAAAAAACGTTTTTCCTGAATATAAGCCAGAATTTTCCCGGTAGCACCCTTGTGCTCCGCCACAAAACGGCCGGCAGCATTGCCGGTTTTTATGCAGGAGGCATCGTCTTCCAGTAAGGACTCCATTACTGTTGTCAATGAATTGGCATCGGCAATGGTCACACCACCGCCTGCGATTAATAATGCAGCAGCTTCCGGATATTTATGGAATACAGGGCCAAATACCACCGGTTTACTATAAGTAGCCGGTTCCAGTATATTGTGGATACCGTCTTTTCCAAAGCCCCCACCAATAAAAGTCACGCGGGCATACCGGTACAATAGGGACAACAACCCGATATTATCAATAATGAGTACATCCCCCTGCCCGTCTGCAGAATAGCGGAGAGCCCCAGGGAATAATGACTGCACCTGTTTAATATGTGATTCGTGAATTTCGTGAGGAGCCAGTATCAGGCAGCGATCCGGTTTGGCATTTGCCTTCCACCAGTCTGCCAACACCTGCTCATCGGCTTCCCAGGTACTACCCGCTATCACGGCCTTGCGGCCATTAACAAAGGAGTCAATACCCGGTAGTTCCACTGCTTCCTGCAGTAGCGCAAATACCCTGTCAAAACGGGTATCCCCCGCCAGGCTCGCCTTTTCAATGCCCAGTTGCCGAATCAGGTCCAGCGATTCCTGGTTTTGCACAAAAATCCAGTCAAACTGCCGGAGCAGGCGCCTGAACATACCTCCATAAGGCTTGAAAAATAACTGCTTAGGCCTAAAAATACCAGAAATCAGTAAGACCGGGATCTGCCTTTTGGACAAAGCCGTGAGGAAATGATACCAGAACTCATACTTAATAAAGATCACCAGGTCCGGGCATACAATATCCAGGAAGTCACGTGCATTTCCGGGGGTGTCCAACGGGAGATAATACACGTAATCAGCTCCCTGGTAGTTTTTACGCACCTCATAGCCAGAAGGAGAATAGAACGTAAGCAGGATACGGCAATGGGGGTACCGGGCGCGGATAGCTTCCACCACAGGTCTGCCCTGTTCAAACTCTCCCAAAGAAGCCGCATGCACCCAAAGGAGGGGGCCGGCACCTTTCAGCTGTTCCTTCATCCGCTCCCGCCAATGGCGACGGCCGTCTATCCAAAGTTTAGCCTTGGCATTGCCGGTGGCTGCGGCCAACCCAACCCCGGCCCGGTATGATCTTATTCCTATATTATATATGGCGTTTCCCAGCATCCTGATGACTTACTTATACTGAATTTTTTAATAGGGGCAAAGATACTGCCCTTCCTATGTCAAAATTTGTAAATTTGCTCACTTTAAACAAATATCTATCCCAGACATGGTACCGATTCAAATGGTGGATCTCAAACGCCAATACAACAAGATTAAACCGCAGGTAGACGCTGCTATGGCGGAAGTTTTAGAAAGTGCAGCTTATATTAATGGTGCGCCAGTACAGAAATTTACTTCGGCCCTGCAAGATTATCTTGGAGTGAAGCACGTAATTCCATGTGCCAACGGAACTGATGCATTACAGATCGCCATCATGGCCCTGGACCTGCAACCTGGCGATGAAGTTATTACTCCTTCCTTTACATTTATAGCAACCGCTGAGGTGATTGCCCTCCTGCAGCTGAAACCAGTTTTCGTTGACGTAGATCCTAAAACCTTCTGCCTGGATCCGGTAGCTGTGGAAAAAGCGATTACGCCAAAGACCAAAGCCATCGTTCCCGTGAACCTATATGGCCATAGTGCTGACATGGAACCTATCATGGCACTTTCCCGCAAGCATAATATCCCTGTTATTGAAGATAATGCCCAGGCAATCGGTGGTACTTACACCTTTGCTGACGGTACTGTGAAGAAAACCGGAACTATCGGTCATATAGGCTGTACTTCCTTCTTCCCTTCCAAAAACCTGGGTTGCTACGGTGATGGTGGTGCCCTGTTCACCAACGATGATGCCCTGGCTGCAAAGATCAAAATGATCGCTAACCATGGCCAGTCTGCCCGTTATTATCATGATATGGTGGGTATCAATTCCCGCCTGGACACACTGCAGGCTGTGGTATTGAACATCAAACTCCCGCTGCTGGACGAATACATCAAGGCTCGTCGTGCAGTAGCCGATGCCTATGATGCAGCATTTGCCAACCATCCTAAGATCACAGTTCCTTACCGTGCGGCAAACAGCTACCATGTATTTCACCAATATACCTTGCAACTTGAAGGTGCTGATCGCCTTGCATTACAACAATATTTAGCAGAGCAACATGTGCCTGCCATGATTTATTATCCCGTACCGGCTCACAAGCAAAAGATGTTTGCCAATTTTGGCGGCGCTAATTTTAACCTGCCTATTACAGACTCTCTGACATCCAAAGTGATCTCCTTACCGATCCACACCGAAATGGATGCAGACCAATTGAATTACATTATTCACTCCGTTCTTTCATTTTTAAATCAAACCTCCAAATGAAAATTACAGTAGTAGGCACCGGGTACGTAGGTTTAGTGACCGGTACTTGCTTCGCTGAAACCGGCAACGATGTTACATGTGTAGACATCGATGCCGCTAAGGTGAGTAAGTTGTCCGGCGGAAAAATTACTATTTACGAGCCCGGACTTGAAAAATTATTCGAACGTAACCTCAAGGAAAACCGCCTGCAGTTCACTACTGACCTGGCAGCCGGTGTGAAAGATGCTGAAGTGATCTTTCTTGCACTCCCGACCCCTCCAGGTGAAGATGGCTCTGCAGACCTTTCTTACATTCTGAATGTAGCTGAACAACTGGGTAGCATCATTACTGACTACAAGGTGATTGTAGACAAAAGTACTGTACCGGTAGGCACTGCCGAAAAAGTACAGGCAACTATTGCTAAGAATTGCAAATGCGAATTCGATGTAGTGTCTAACCCGGAATTCCTGCGCGAAGGTGTTGCTGTCGATGACTTCATGAAACCTGACCGCGTGGTAATAGGTACCCGCTCAGAAAGAGCCCGCAAAGTAATGGGCGACCTGTTCGGGCCATTCGTTCGCCAGGGTAATCCCATCCTGTTCATGGATGAAAAATCAGCAGAACTGACCAAGTATGCTGCCAACTCCTTCCTCGCTACCAAAATCTCTTTCATGAACGAAATCGCCATCCTTTGCGAAAAGCTGGGTGCCGACGTAGACATGGTACGCCGTGGTGTAGGTAGTGACGATCGTATCGGTAAACGTTTCCTGTTCCCTGGCATCGGTTACGGCGGCAGCTGCTTCCCTAAGGATGTACAGGCTCTGGTTAAATCATCAGAAGATGCTGATTATGAATTCAGGATCCTGAACGCAGTAATGGACGTGAACGAAAAACAGAAACTGTTCCTGCTGCCAAAGATCAAAGCATACTTTAACAACGACCTGAAAGGCAAACACTTTGCACTCTGGGGACTGGCTTTCAAGCCAAACACCGATGATATCCGCGAAGCACCCGCTTTGTATATCATAGATGCACTCGTAGCCGCAGGCGCCACTGTAACGGTACATGATCCTGAAGCTATGGAGAATGTAAAAAGACTGCTGGGAGACAAAGTTTCCTACGCCAGCCATCAGTACGATTGCTTAAACAATGCCGATGCATTGGTGATAGCCACAGAATGGAGCGTATTCAGAACACCTGACTTCGAAAAAATCAAGTCAAGCCTGAATAACGCACTTATATTTGACGGTCGTAACCTGTTTGACGTAGCGAGAATGCAGGAACTGGGCTTTCATTATGAGAGCGTAGGCCGCTCAGCTGCCAGCATTTAACATTCAACCAAAATAGTTTATGAATAAAAAAAGAATTCTGATCACTGGTGCCGCAGGTTTCCTGGGCTCACACCTGTGTGACCGTTTCATAAAAGAAGGTTTTCTGGTAGTCGGAATGGATAACCTCATCACTGGTAATATCAAGAACATCGAACACCTGTTCCCATTACCAGAGTTCGAATACTACCATCATGATGTAAGCAAATTCGTGCACGTATCAGGCCCGCTGGATTATATCCTGCACTTCGCCTCCCCTGCAAGCCCGATTGACTACCTGAAGATGCCGATCCAGACCCTGAAAGTAAGTTCCCTCGGTACCCACAACCTGCTGGGCCTTGCCAAGGAGAAAAAAGCCAGGATACTGGTAGCCTCTACTTCCGAAGTGTATGGTGACCCACTGGTGCACCCACAGACAGAAGA
This sequence comes from Chitinophaga sancti, assembly GCF_034424315.1. GTDB lineage: Bacteria > Bacteroidota > Bacteroidia > Chitinophagales > Chitinophagaceae > Chitinophaga > Chitinophaga sancti. The sequence continues at coordinate 6,443,974 of NZ_CP139972.1, read as the reverse complement.
ATACTGGGGTAACGTGAATCCAATAGGTCCACGTGGTGTATATGATGAGGCAAAACGCTTCATGGAATCCATCACCATGGCTTATCACAATTTTCATGGTGTGGAAACACGCATTATCCGAATTTTCAATACTTATGGTCCGAGAATGCGACTCAATGACGGCCGTGCATTACCGGCATTCATGAGCCAGGCATTGACCGGGCAGGATCTGACCGTATTCGGAGATGGTTCTCAGACCCGTTCTTTCTGCTATGTAGATGACCTGGTGGAAGGCATTTACCGCCTACTCCTGTCTGATTATCACTTACCGGTAAACATCGGAAATCCGGCAGAGATTACCCTGAAAGAATTCGCGGAAGAAATCATCACACTCACTGGTACCAGTCAAAAGATCGTGTACCAGCCGCTACCCAAAGATGATCCGAAACAACGTAAACCGGACATCACAAAGGCACAGGAGATACTGGGCTGGTCTCCTAAGGTTGACAGAAAAGAAGGTCTGCGTATCACGTACGAATACTTCAAAGAAGCTCTTAACAAATAAATAACGCTACGCGGGTTACAGACTGCGGATGTACGATTGTATTCTAATGAGGTAGTTTTACAATCGTTATTCGTAATTTGTAACCCGTAATATTTTATTATATGGACCATACCATCTTAATCACCGGCGGTGCTGGGTTTATTGGATCTCATGTTGTGAGATTATTTGTCAATAATTATCCACAGTATAAGATCGTCAATCTTGATGCACTCACCTACGCCGGTAACCTGGAAAACCTGAATGATATCAAGGATAAACCCAACTACACTTTTGTAAAGGGCGATATTACCGATGAAGCTTTTATGGATGAGTTATTCAGGGATTATAAATTTGATGGTGTAATACATCTGGCCGCCGAGAGCCATGTAGACAGGTCCATCATGGACCCGCTGGCATTCATTAAGACCAACGTAATGGGTACAGCAACCCTGCTGAATACCGCCAGAAAATACTGGAAAGATAATTATGAAGGCAAGCGCTTCTATCACATCTCAACAGATGAAGTATATGGTAGCCTGGGCCAGGAAGGTTTCTTTACCGAAGAAACATCCTACGATCCCCGCTCTCCTTACTCTGCCTCCAAAGCCAGCTCCGACCACTTTGTGATGGCATGGTATCACACATATCACCTGCCTGTAGTGATCTCCAACTGCTCAAACAACTATGGTTCCAACCATTTCCCTGAGAAGCTGATTCCCCTGGCTATTCACAATATCAAGAATAATAAGCCCGTACCTGTATATGGTAAAGGTGAGAACGTACGCGACTGGCTTTTCGTAGAAGACCACGCCCGTGCGATCGATACTATCTACCACAAGGGCAGGATCGGTGAAACATACAACATTGGTGGTTTCAATGAGTGGAAAAATATTGACCTCATTAACCTGCTCTGTATCATCATGGACAAGAAACTGGGCCGTGCACCCGGTACATCCGCAAGCCTGATCACTTTTGTGAAAGACCGCGCCGGCCATGACCTTCGCTACGCTATTGACGCAACTAAACTGAACAAAGAACTGGGTTGGTATCCTTCCCTTCAGTTTGAAGAAGGACTGGAAAAGACCGTGGAATGGTACCTGGCCAACGAAGAATGGCTGGAACACGTCACCAGCGGTGCTTACCAGGACTATTACAGTGATCAATACCAGAAAAGATAATACAACATGCCATTTACTACCACACCTATTCCCGATCTGCTGGTTTATGAGCCTAAGGTGCATCATGATAATCGCGGCTATTTCTTTGAAAGTTATTCAGAACGCGTATTTCAGGATGCCGGTCTTGATCTGAAATTCATTCAGGACAACCAGGCCCGTTCTACTTATGGGGTATTGCGCGGTTTGCATTATCAGCTGGAACCTTATGCACAAACCAAATTGATCAGGGCACTGGAAGGTAAGATCCTGGATGTGGTGGTTGACATCCGTACCGGTTCCCCAACCTATGGCCAGTCTTTTTCTATCGAACTCTCTGCCGAAAATAAACTGCAATTGCTGGTGCCAAAAGGCTTTGCCCACGGCTATGTAGTGCTGAGTCCAACAGCAGAGGTCATGTATAAAGTAGACAACTTCTATCACAAAGCCAGCGAAGGCGGTATCATCTACAATGATCCAGTCCTGAAAATCGACTGGCAGATAGACCTGAGCGAGGCTATCGTGTCCGACAAAGACCAGATACTGCCTACACTGGCCAATTGTACACACAATTTTGTATATACTAAACCCACTGAATAATATGAAGACAGTGCTGATCACCGGTGCCAATGGGCAACTAGGACAGGCTTTGAAGCAAATAGCAGGAGATTATCCAGCCTTCAGTTTTTTATATACAGACTATACAGAGCTGGATATAACAAACGAAGAAGCAGTAAACGCATTTTTCTCTGAGCAGGAAATTCATGCCTGCATCAACTGTGCTGCCTATACAGCAGTAGATAAAGCTGAATCGGAAGAAGAACTGGCATTCAAACTCAACTTCGAAGCGGTAATGCACCTGGCTAATGCTTGCCAGGCAAACAATGCAAGGTTCATTCAGATCTCTACAGACTATGTATTTGACGGTAAAAAAAACACCCCTTATACAGAAGAAGATGATACAGATGCACAAAGCATTTACGGCAGTTCAAAACTCCGTGGTGAAGCCACTGCACTGGGCATCAATACCGATACCATCGTGATCCGCACCGCATGGTTATACAGCCAGTATGGAGTAAACTTCGTAAAGCGTATGCGCGAGCTGATGCAGGAAAAGGATAGCCTGAACGTGGTATTTGACCAGGCAGGTACGCCTACCTATGCAGTAGATCTGGCGCAGGTGCTGCTGTCAGTACTGAGCAAAGCAATCGATGCGCCGGGTACGCTGGGTGGTGTATACCATTACAGCAATGAAGGGGTACTGAGCTGGTACGACTTTGCGATCGCAATCCGGGATATGAGTGGACTGAGCTGTAATATTCAGCCGGTTACTTCCGACAAGTATCCTACTCTGGCCAAACGCCCCGCTTACAGCGTTTTCAACAAACAAAAGATCAAGGAAACATTCGGTATCGAAGTGCCTTATTGGAAAGAGAGTCTGGCAGTCTGCCTGAAACATCTATAAAACTTAAAAAGCCCTTCGCGATTGCGAAGGGCTTTTTACTTATACAAGCACAGACGAAGCGCACTTGTCATGCTATACAAGCATTATAGAAAGCTTATAGAACGATTATAGAAACACCTGTTAACTAATTGATCTTCTATTTTTTAAATGCAGTAATCTTCATGCTGCCCAACACTGAACCTTGCCGCTCCGTATCCGTCTTCACAATCCCAAAGCCCGGGGCAAACCATTCCGTCACATTTACATCCAGGTCCATTGGGAAATTAGTTCCCATCATCTGCACAGAAAAGCCCAGCTTATAGCCGATCTTAAAGCATTCCCAGGTGCCAGCTGGAGTCGTGATCTTTTCCTTACCCACTACTTTGCGATCGCTTATCTTCAGGGTCATGTTGATTTCCATACCATTCATGTTCCCACTCATTTCCTTTTGCCCGCCAGGCAATGCCTGGCCTTCTTTCATAGTAGAAGGATAAGAAATAAAGATCTCATCACTCCCTGCTTCCATCTTCATATTCTGCAACTGTGGAATGTTTGGCATAGCCATTTGCATATCCAGTAGTATTTCAGAGCCGGTACATTTAAACTTACCATTTCCGGTAGAAAGCTCCTTACCATTCTCATCTTTCAGGGTAGTAGAGAAATTTGAGCTAATTACATTTGCCGTTCTGTTGACGTTCAATACCTTCTCGATATTCTGAGCCACCAGCTTTCCATTCCCGTCATAGATACTCATTTCCACTTCAGCCTTGTTTTGCAGAAAATAGTAACTCTTACAATCCTGTTGCTGGCCATATAATAACTGAGCCGCCAGTACCAGCGGCGCAGCAAAAAACATTTTTTTCTTCATACTGCGAGATATATGCTATTATTTTATCACATGAATGTACGAAATTCCCTTAGTTCCGGGTTTCAGGGTAAAAGCAATCCCGTTTGCGACTGCCTAATTTCTGGTTAATTTCTTAGGTTTGCAAAAATTATCCCAATAAATCATGAACCTGATAGAAGAATTAAGATGGCGGGGAATGTTGCAGGATATTATGCCCGGCACAGAGGAACAACTACAGAAAGAGATGACCACAGCCTATGTGGGCTTCGATCCTACAGCAGATTCGCTGCACGTAGGTAGCCTGGTTCCCATCCTGCTGCTGGTACACCTGCAGAGGGCTGGCCACAAGCCACTGGCGCTGGTAGGCGGTGCCACCGGTATGGTGGGTGATCCTTCTTTTAAGGCTGCCGAAAGGAAAATGCTCGATCTGGATACACTCAGACATAACCAGGCAGGTATTAAAGCCCAGCTGGAGAAATTCCTGGACTTTGATCCTTCCAAACCTAATGCTGCTGAAATGGTCAATAACTTCGACTGGTTTCAGAACATCAGCTTCCTGGATTTCATCCGTGACGTAGGTAAGCACATTACTGTCAACTATATGATGGCCAAAGATTCTGTAAAAAGAAGAATCGAAGGCGATAGTGGCATGTCATTCACTGAGTTTTCTTACCAGCTGATTCAGGGATATGACTTTTTCCACCTGTATACTGCTAAGAACTGTAAACTGCAAATGGGCGGTTCTGACCAGTGGGGCAATATCGTAACCGGTACCGAACTGGTAAGACGTAAAGCCAATGGTGAGGCATATGCCTTCACCTGCCCGCTGATGAAAAAGTCTGACGGTACCAAATTCGGTAAATCCGAAGGAGGTAACGTATGGCTGGATGCCCGCCTGACGTCTCCCTATCAATTCTATCAGTTCTGGCTGAAAGCAACTGATGAAGATGCGGAGAACTATATTAAGATCTTCACCCTGCTGGAAAAGGCAGAAGTAGAAGAACTGATCGCACAGCACAGGGAAAAACCTGAACAACGTCTGTTGCAGAAGAGACTGGCAAAAGAAGTAACCACCTTTATCCACAGTGAAAAGGACTACGAGTTTGCACTTCAGGCTTCTGAACTGCTGTTCCGCAACGATACGGCCGAAATACTGCAATCACTGACTGAAGAGCAACTGCTGGATGTCATGAATGGTGTACCACAGGTAGAAACTACCCTGGCTGAACTGCAGGAAAACAAAGACGTGATCACCTTTGCCGCAGAAAAAGGCATCTTCCCAAGTAAAGGAGAAGCCCGCAAAATGCTCCAGGGCGGTGGCGTAAGCATTAATAAAAAGAAAGTGGAAGACCTGGCTGCAGTAGTAGACAGCTCTCTCCTCCTGGCCGGTAAGTATATCCTGTTCCAGAAAGGGAAAAAGAACTACTACCTGGTTATTGCTAAATAAAAAATTCCCGGTGGTCGGACAATCTTAAGTCTGACCACTGGTTTATATCTCTGTAAAATGTTGGCTAATGAAGGCCGTTTACGTTTTGTTCCCTTAGTCCAGGTCTAATTCTCCGGATTCTCCGTCCTGGAATTGCTTTCCCCTGATAATTGCTGTCAGCATGTTGAAGAAGATGATCATTTTACTGGAGGAGTTATCCCAGTACCAGGCCTGTTTGGTATCTATTTTTAACAGGCAGAGTTTAGGATCATCAATCCCGTCCGGGAACCATGCTTTTACCGCTGGCGTCCAGAGTTGTTTCATTTTTTCCTTGTCGATAACGATGCTGCCGATACCGAAAATATTCAGATACGTATTGTGGCCGGGATGTGCATAAATGAGGTTCAGCTCATTGTTCTCGGAAATCTGGGTGACTTTCCCCGAGTACTCGTTGCTGAAAAACCACACATTTCCGTCCTTATCCACATCCGCAGTCGCCATAGGTCGCGATATAACCTGGCCATGCTCATCGATATTCGTGAGCATGCATACGCCTACATCATTGATCATTTCCGTGACCTTTTTGATGGCGTCATCTCTTTTCATAATTGCTCCCATATATATGAGTTATAAGCAGATAGCAGTAAAAATCGTACCAGCCTATACAAAAATCGCTTTTGCCCGGCGGCAAAAGCGATTTTTTATGCAGATCTGCAAACAGCATCTATTTTAAACCGTACTTAAACTTATATCTTTCGTACAACTGTTTATGTTTATTATCCAGGCTAATTTCCCTTCCCTGGATAAATGCCTGCGTAATTACGCTCGAACGCATATCCATAATATCACCGGTACTGATTGTAATATTCGCATCCTTTCCCGTCTCCAGGGTGCCGGTTACCTTATCAATTCCAAGGATCTTAGCCGCATTAATGGTCACAGCACTCAGTGCTTCTTCCTTACTTAAACCATACGCACTCGCCGTACCTGCTTCAAAAGGCAGGTTACGCTGCTGCCAGAATCCCTCATTGCTCAGGCAGAACAATACGCCTGCCTGCTGTAACTGATATGCCAGTTTATAAGGCTGGTCTACATCATCGTCCTGCATAAGCGGCAGGGAATGTGGTTGTTTCAGCACGACTGCAATATTAGCCTGCTTCAGCATCGCTGCTATGCGCCAGGCATCTGTTCCGCCTACGATCACTACATCAAAGCCGAACTCTTTGGCAAAGTCCACCGCCACCAGCATTTCCTTCACAATATCACAATGCACGAACAGCTTTTCATCTTTAGAGAAAAGGCGACGTACCGCTTCAAATTTCAGGTTCGTTTCTGCATGCCTGCCCTGTGCCAGGTATACTTTTGCTTCTCTGAAGAAAGCCCTTACCTGGTCAATCTTCTCAGTAGCATCTTTGATCTTGTTATTAGGTGAAGCCGGCCTGTCCTTTGGCGGTGCCGGGGGAGGCAGGAGGCTGGGCATATAGAAGTGTAATGCGCCATCCTTAAGGTAAGCAGCATCTTCCCAGTTCCAGGCATCCAGCTGTACAACTGAAGAAGAACCGGAAATAATCCCCCCTTCCGGGGTTACCTGCGCCAGCAGAATACCATTAGCACGGATGGTATTGATCACTTTCGAATCTGTATTATAGGCAACCAGTGCACGTACTGACGGATCAATTTCCCCTACTTCCTTGAAGTCATTGGTAGCTCTTACAGACTCTACTTCGGTCAGACCCAGGTTAGTTACCGGCGCAATGATGCCCGGATATACATGTTTGCCCTGCAGATCAATGACCTTGCCTGCTGCCTGGGCAGGTGCTGTGGTGCCAACAGCTGTGATTTTGCCATTGGTAAAGGTCAGTACGCCTTTTTCAATGACCTGCCCGTTACCCACATGAATGGTCGCATTGGTCAGTACTACGGTTTCCTGCTGTTTCCCTGCCGGATAAATCGTTTCCTGCGCCATAGCTGGCAGTGAGCCGGCGATAAAAATATATAATAGAATCAGGTGTTTCATCCATCAATGTTTTAATTGTTACCATTTTCATCATCCAACAAGCTATGCTGGTGACCTCCCTGCAGGTCTTCGCAATGATAATTATCTTCTTCGGCAGGTGCTGCTTTCTGAGTAGGCGTACCTTTCTTTTTCTCCGCCAGCATCTTGCGGATCAGTCGGTTGCGCTCAGAACTGATGCGTTGACGCAGTTCCTTATCTTTCTCCCTGTCAAAGTATACAATACCATCTACGATCGTCTTGTCTGCTTTTGCATAAATGCTCAGCGGATCATCACTCCAGAGTACAAGGTCAGCATCTTTGCCGGTTTTGATACTACCGGTTTTATCTGCTACATGCAGTAATCTGGCCGGATTCAGTGTCACCAGTTTCAGTGCTTCCTCTTCGGTCATATCACCATACTTTATGCTCTTGGCAGCTTCCTGGTTCAGACGGCGGGCCATTTCCGCATCGTCAGAGTTGATCGCTACGGTAAGACCTACACGTTGCATAATGGTAGCATTGTAGGGAATAGCATCCTGCACTTCCATTTTATATGCCCACCAGTCAGCAAAAGTACCTGCACCGGCGCCATGTGCTTTCATCTTGTCTGCCACCTTGTAACCTTCCAGGATGTGTGTGAATGTGTTGATATGGAAATGGAAGGAATCGGCTACATGCATGAGCATATTGATCTCGCTCTGTACGTAGGAGTGACAGGTCACGAAACGCTTGCTGTGAATGATTTCCAGCAGGGTTTCCAATTCAAGGTCTTTACGCTTGTCCGCTCCCTGTTTTTCGTAATCCAGGGCACGGGTAAAAGCATCTGTCAATAACTGTTCTACCCCCATACGCGTCTGTGGAAAACGTTCTCTTTGTCTGTCTCCCCAGTTGGACTGCTTCACGTTTTCGCCCAGTGCGAACTTGATAAATGGATCAGCGCCTGCAAACTTGATGGCTTCGGCATCCGCGCCCCAGCGCAGTTTAATAAGCTGTGACTGGCCACCGATCGTATTTGCAGAACCATGCAGCAGGTGTGATGCAGTAACCCCACCGCTCAGTTGACGATAGATATTCACATCGTCAGGATTTACCACGTCTGCGATCCGTACTTCAGCAGTCACTGACTGTGTGCCTTCATTTACACCTCTGGAAATAGCGATGTGAGAGTGTTCGTCAATGATACCCGCTGTCAGGTGTTTGCCTGTACCATCGATCACTTTTGCGCTGCCCGCAGCAAGATTTTTACCGATCTGTGCGATCTTACCATTGCGTACAAGTACATCTGTATTTTCCAGTTTACCATCCTGCTCACCGGTCCAGACAGTCGCATTCTTAATCAACAGATCCTGTTGTGCAGGCAGGGTTTCCCAACCATACCCGTTGAACGGAAAATAGTTATTGCCAATGAATGCCTGTGGTTTTGTTTTGGCAGAATCAGTGGCTGCGAATGCTTTATTTAATACGGCTTGCCAGTGAATGTTGTTACCGCTGGTATCTACACCGGTACCACTCCATCCGTTGCCATCAGCAATACCTGTAAGGCGCAGCTGTGCGCTCCCCTTCTTAACCGGGAAAGCCACCTTTACCAGATCACCGCTAAAACTGAAAGAACCACCTACTGTATCAGCAGCCAGTAAAGACAAAGCAGGTGTGCTGGCAGTACCTTTTATCAACACGGTATAGCTGGCATTGCCCGGGCTTACAGTCAGTGTATAGGTACCTCTTATATCTTTCCAGTTATCATCTTTAATGCTATATTTCTTACCCTGCACCCAGTTTTGATAAATCACCGTATTCTCATTGAAAATGTTGCCGGAAGTAATGAGGAAGTTCGCCAGCTTACCGGCATCCAGGCTTCCTACCTGGTCTTCTGCTTTCAGCAGTTTAGCAGGTGCCTGCGTCAGTGCATCCAGCGCTTTCTGTTCGCTCAGGCCATACTCAATGGCTTTGCGCACTCCGGCCAGAAACTGCTTCACATCTTTCAACCCATCTGCGGTCAGGCAGAAAGGAATGCCTGCTTTTTCAAAGGCACCAGGTTCTGAAGGAGCCATTTCCCAGTGTTTCATATCACTAAGTGCTACAAAGCGTGCATCTTCCGCATCTTCCACATCAATAGGCAGCGGAAAAGAAACGGGGAGTATAAAAGCTGCTTTAGAAGCAATCATTTCGGGTATGCGCTGGTATTCATTACCACCACCTCTGATGATGTATTGCACCCCAAACTCATCACCGATTTTATCCGCTCTGAGCGCATCCCATTTATCACCTACTTCAAAGATCTGGGGCAGTGACTGGTTATCATTCCATGCCTGCAAAGACAGGTTCACACCTTCTTTCTCGGGATGAGAACGATACCACTGTGCATCGAGGAAAGTCTGGCGCAGCAAAGCAATAGCACCCATCAGAGAGCCGGGATAATTTTGCGTAGAACTACCTTTGTCAAATGAATACTGTGCGCTTGCTTTTTCTTTAATGATGGCTTTATTTTCTCTGCCATCTGCGAGGGTTACCAATACACCGGTACCTCTGGCTATACCATCCTGCTGATGGGTCAATACGGTACCAAAACCAGCTTCACGCAGGCTGGCGGCAGTAGCTGCATCTGTAGTGAAAATACCGGCCGCATTCACTTCGCTTTTAATAGCCTGGTTCCAGCCGTAAGCTCCTTTTGTAGCAGAGATGAACTGAGGATCATCGCGGCGGCTTACGTTACCTTTCTTCACTGCCTGTGTGCCATAATCGCTGTAGGCATCAATAAATGAGGGATAGATGAACTTTCCGGAGCAGTCTATTACTACTGCATCTGCAGGAATAGCGCCAGTGCCTGCGCTGATAATGCGTCCATTCCGGATCACTAAAGTTGCATTTGTCAATACGCTGCCGGCACTCTTTACAATGGTGGCTTTGGTAAAGGCATAACAGCCTTCTCTCGGATCAGCAACACCATTCACAGGAAACGTTTGCTGGGCCCGGAGCTGACCAGCGGCAAACAGGCAGCCTAATAACAGGCATACGCCGGCCAGCCTTTTCCCGGTCATCGTACGGGCCTTTCTTTTGAAGGAAAGGGAGATACGGGTTTTAATCATCTTTTTCTATTGGTTTTTAGCGGTTTAGATTTGGTATCGGATTATTATCGACGCTTACTGTTGGTGATGCTTAACGTTGTTCATTTGTTAAAATAAATAAATGAATTTTGGTTCCCATTATATTTTATATGATTGGTATTAATATTGCGGTAAATACCTATATTTAACAAGAAGAATCAATTCCTTTTTTTATGAAAAAATACATGATCTGCATAAGTAGTTTGCTGATGTGCCTGTTCTTAAGCGTTCATGCAAATAGTGTGGCGCAGGAGAAGCATCACCACGCCGTTGACAGCACTGGTAAACGTGTTCGCTGGACTGCAGAAGAAAAGGCAGACAGGATGAGCGATAAACTGGATCGCCGTCTGAATCTTACCAGCAAGCAGGATGCAGATATTCATACTATCAACATCGACATCACACGTCGTATGGATGCTATCAAAAGTAATACATCGCTCTCAAAGAAAGATAAAATGCAACAGGCAAAAGCACTGAATGAAGAACGTAGCCAACGCTTCAAAACAGTACTTACACCAGAGCAATATAAAAAATGGAACGACTGGGAAATGAAGAAGAAAGAACGGATGGAAGCACGTATGGATAAGAAACAACAGAAACACAATAACTAGTTACTTACAGTACCCAATAACATAAAAATGGATAAGGATGCTTCAAGGCATCCTTATTTTTTTTCACGATGAACACTGATGCAATTTCTATCTTTAATTCCGCGGTCAATGCCGTACAACCGGCAACGTTAATACAACAATGTATACAACACGATGCGGATTCGATCACTATTTGCGGCCAGTCATTTCCACGTTCTGCTGCTAGACCTATATGGGTATTCGGCGCAGGTAAAGCCGCAGCTGCCATGGCGCAGGCAGTAGAAACAGCGCTCCCCGACTGCAAACTTCAGGGCCTGGTGATCACCAAATACGGACATGAATTACCCCTGCAACACATCCGCCTTGCTACTGCAGGTCATCCCATTCCGGATGAAAACGGTGTAGCAGCTACATTACTGATGATCGAAATGATCACCGGTGTACAGGCAGATGATATCGTACTCTTCCTGCTTTCCGGCGGCACATCTGCGTTACTGGCAGATCATCCTCCCGGGGCCACACTACAGGAAATGCAAACCGTATTTGACCTGCTGTTAAAAAGTGGTGCAGACATTCACGAAATGAATACTGTACGTAAACACCTCTCCGGTGTCAAAGGCGGACAACTGGCACTACTCACAAATACACAGGCACTCTGCACCATTGTGCTCAGTGATGTAGTTGGCGATGATCTGCATGTAATAGGTTCCGGACCTACTGTACCAGATCCCTCTACATTTGCAGATGCAATGGCGGTGGTGGAAAAATACCAGCTCACCGATCTGCTGCCACTCTCTATCTATTTACACCTGGAAAGAGGTTGTGCCGGCAGTATCTCAGAGACACCCAAACCGGGGCATCCTCGTTTTGCACATACTTACACCTTCCTGGCAGGCACAAACCGTATAGCCCTCGAAGCAGCGGCCAACGAGGCGATCCAGCTGGGTTATGATACGCACATTCTCACATCCACACTAACCGGCGATGCAATCGCAATTGCTCATTCACTGGCAAATCAGGCAAAAGCCTGGACAGGGAAACGACCCGCATGCCTGCTGGCCGGCGGAGAAAGCACAGTGACAGTGACAGGCAAGGGACTGGGAGGTCGCAACCAACAACTGGCACTGGCAGCGGGTATTGCACTGAACGGACAGGAAGGCATTACTTTTTTAAGTGCAGGCACTGACGGTACTGATGGCCCTACAGATGCTGCAGGCGCCATTGCCGATGCAACGGTTATGCAAGTAGGTAAGAATGCTCAGGAACATCTGGATCAACAGAATGCTTATCCATTTTTTCAAAATGCCGGCGGACTACTGATTACAGGGCCTACACAGACGAATGTGATGGATATTATAATCATTCTTCTTGTATAGTGCATAAAAACATCATTACTTCTTTATTAATTATGGCGGGAAGTCCTATTTTTGACATTTAAACCTGTATATGCGTATGTTAAGAATGGAACAGACATGGCGTTGGTTCGGGCCGAAAGATCCGGTTAGCCTGGCTGATATCAAACAAGCCGGGGCCACCGGAATAGTAACGGCATTGCACCACGTTCCAAATGGCGAAGTATGGGCTAAAGAAGATATCCTGGAAAGGAAAGCGCTCATCGAAGCGGCAGGGCTGACCTGGTCCGTAGTAGAAAGCGTGCCTGTACATGAAGATATAAAAACACAAAGCGGCGATTTTAAAACATACATCCAGCATTACCAGCAGTCGTTGCGTAACCTGGCAGAATGCGGCATCTATGTAGTGACCTACAATTTTATGCCGGTGCTTGACTGGACACGTACGGACCTTGCTTATACCGTGGAAGATGGTTCTAAAGCACTGAGGTTTGAAAAAGCAGCCTTCATGGCCTTCGATCTCTTCATGCTACAACGCCCCGGAGCAGAAAATGATTACGATCCTGCTGATATCTCTATGGCCAAGGAGCGCTTCGACAGTATGACCGATGCGGAGAAGACACTGCTGCAACGCAATATCATAGCCGGTTTGCCAGGATCTGAAGAAAGCTTTTCACTGCAACAATTCCAGGAAGCCCTGGATAAGTATAAAGGTATTGATGCCACTCAGCTGAAACTGCACCTGTTTTATTTCTTACAACAAATTGCACCAGTTGCTGAGGAAGTAGGTATCAAACTCGCCATCCACCCGGATGATCCTCCGTTCCCAATTCTGGGCCTGCCACGTATAGTGAGCACGGAACAGGATGCACGCGAACTGCTGCAGGCAGCCCCTTATGCGGCTAATGGCCTGTGCTTCTGCACCGGTTCTTACGGCGTACGTGCAGACAACGATCTGCCAGGCATGGTGGAAAGACTGGGAGAACATATCCATTTTATTCACCTCCGCAGCACACAGCGGGATGCAATCGGTAATTTCCATGAAGCCAATCACCTGGAAGGCGATGTAGATATGTATGCAGTAGTCAGAAGTATCCTCGCTGTCATGCATAAGCGCAATCTAAGTATTCCCATGCGACCGGATCATGGTCACCAGATGCTGGATGACCTGCAGAAACAAACCAATCCCGGTTATAGTGCGATTGGGCGACTGCGGGGCCTTGCCGAACTACGGGGATTGGAATTGGGTATTGCACGTTCAGTCTTCAATAAATGAAAGCAAACACCTTCTGCCGTACGCTGGCAATTATATAAGGTTGGGATTAGAAACGAACGCATACGCAGCTGGATAGTAACCGGCTGAACCAATAAGTAACACCCCTGAAAACAAACTGCAAATGAACAGTTCACTGGATGAGCAGGTAACGCTGCATCTGGCACAACGGAAACGAAGCCTGACCAGACTATTGGGATTGTTGAAAAAGGACATGGACTGCAGAATAGTAGAAAAGTTACAACAGAAAGGATATAACAATTTTAAGCTGGGAGATTTGGTAGTCTTTATCAATATTCAACCAGAAGGAATAATAAACAACGAGCTGGCCAGAAAAGCAAGAATCACCAAACAGGCGATGAGCAAAGTGGTCAGGTACCTGGAATCTGAAGGATATATTTCTACTACGAAACATTCCGTCGATAACAGAGCCATTCTCATTTCTCTGACTGACAATGGAAAAAAACTGCTGATAGCCGCATTTGAAACCTTCGAAGAAATACAGGCTGAATACACAGCCCTCATCGGAGATTCTGATGCGGCTGCCCTCAGGCAGGTACTCGGCAAACTCCTCTTTACACTCCACCCGGAACTCGCATAATGGAAATTTTTCCAGATCCGGGAAAAACGGGGAATAATCTGACCACCAGGCACTACAATCACCCCAGTGCCTTCACAATCGATCAGTTCTCTATAAAAGACACGTAAATAATACGATATGCATTATAAAGGCACAGTATAATAAACCATTCATCCCTTATATTCAACATTTTTTAAATCCGGCATAAGCATTGTAATAGATATTTTTGTCTATTGACCTTGATTACTTTTAATTTTGTTCATAGGAAAGATTTTATGGTATCCAGCCGGATTATAAATAATGATGATGACTATATAGATGGATTGCTGGACAGCTCCCCTGCTATTGTAGATGCCATTTACAAGCGCTATTCCCGAAAGGTAAAGCACATGGTAATTGGCTGGGGAGGGAATATAAAGGAAGCAGCCAACGTGTTTGAAGAGGTCTTACTGGCCATTTATAACTATGCCCGTCATCACAAATTATTGCTCACGAACCATTTCGAGCCCTTCTTCTTATATGCCTGCCAGCTAAAGTGGAAGCAGGAAATGATGCAGAAAGTGCCCAATAAAGGAGCAACGTTCCATCCCCTGGCCCCCTCGCCAGGCCTGGATGCAGAACACATGAAATACATAGAGGAGGCACTGGCATGGTCCGGTAATATCCAGGACAATGACAATACCCGCGAAGAACTGGAAGAAATGCTCGCCGATCAGCGGGAACGCTGGTTTCACACCAAAGGCAATCCAACCACAAAAATCAGTATTTACGTTATCATCACCGCTATCATAGCTGCCGGTCTGGCCGGACTACTCTTCCTGAGCCCATGGCACAAAGATGTATACAGGCAGTTTTCCGGCACAGAGATGGAACATATACACAGGGAAGGTCAGGAAGCCGATACCGCCCTCCTTTTGCACGAAGCAGCCATGAGTTTTAACCACGGTCACTTCTCCCACACCATCCAGGTGCTGGATCAGATCCTCACAAAAGATCCTAAGCATGCCGCAGCGCGCTATTACAAAGGTGTCAGCCTGGTTGAACTGGGAGAACTGGAACTGGCCCGGAAGGATCTGGGGATCGTATTTGCGGAAACTTCACCTTACCAGTATAACGCCGCATTCTATACAGCACTTAGCTATCTGAAAGAAGGCAATAAACAACTCTGCCTCGAATGGTTGCTGAAAATACCGGATAGTGCACCCATTTATTTCAAAGCGCAAAGCTTAAAAGAAGAACTGGCTGAAAAAAACTAATTCAGGTGGATCATGTGCTTACTGAAGTGGATAATATTCTCTACTTCACCCTTAATTAGTTCATAGATCTGTACTTTATCCTTCTTAATCATGATTAACTGCTGGAGAACAAGGTAATAGGTCTCTCCGTTATGCCCACTCATCTGGGCTTTTAGAATCTCTTTTTTTACTTCTTCAAAACCAATAGCGCCTAGCTTCTGGTAGATCACATTTAACTCCTCAATCCAATTCATGGTCATAGGTTTTTTAATAATTATTTGGAACTCATAGGGTATATAAATTTATTCAATTTATAATTAATAAACAAGAGGGGTAAATAACTTTTTCGTTAATTCTACAATTTTCTCCATACCCATTCGTCTATCTTTATGATATGCCTCGGAAAAAGCAATTTATAGCGTCGCAAAGCCTGGAAGGCCTGTACCCGGATCTGCCTTCATTTGCCATCAAGATCATGTCCAGCCAGTCTCAGATAGAAATGGCAGCCATCGCGGATGTACACAGGCATAATTACTATATGCTGTTTGTATTGATAGATGGAGTCAGTGCACATATGATCGATATGGAGCAGGTGACCCTGAATGCTGGTGAAATGGGCTTGATTGTACCAGGACAGGTACATCTGGCCCTTCCGGAACAGACAGGTACAGGATGGGGGATTGCTTTCACGGCAGACTTTCTGCCGCTTATTTCACTCCCAATGACCCTCCAGGGGCCTGTGCGCCTGCCTGGTGATGAACTGGAGTCTGTGAATCAGCTCATCTGTCTCATGCAAAAGGAGTACAATGACAAAAAAACGCAGGCCATCCCGCTCCTGCAGCATTACCTCTCCGTGCTCTTACTGATCCTGCAACGCAATAATACGGAAGCACCTGCCGGCAATAAATCACTCCTGATCCGCTACCGTGAGCTGGTAGCAGCACATTACCTGGAATGGACCAAACCAGCACAGTATGCCGAAGCCCTCCACATATCAGTCGATTACCTGAACGAAGTAGTAAGGCAACATTCCGGGCAAACAGCATCCTCCCTCATTACAGAGCGCAGGGTACTGGAAGCCAAGCGATTACTGCTGCATGCAGAAGAAAGTGTGAAGGAAATAGCCTGGCACCTGCAGTTCAATGAAGTCTCTTATTTCAACCGCTTTTTTAAGCAACATACAGGCTATACTCCTGCCGCCTTCCGGGAAAGTGTACGGGATAAATCCCTATCTGCCCCGGAATAGTATAACGGGCCAGGAGTGAAGCATCAATAATTTTGTACCGAATTAATGATCTCTTTATGCAGCCGAACAATATAATACCCAATGACATGCATGCTATCAGCACAGAAAATAATGTGCGGTTACAGCGTGGGGCTGTTTCCGATTTCCTCGCCAGTCTTGCTGTAATTGAACATCCTGTAGATTATCCATCCTATGAAATAGCCGTACAGGAAATCATCGATCTGATGCCCGTACTACAATTGAACGGCATCTTTACACACCTTCGGTTGCGCTCACCCAAGGCCATCGCATTAATCACTGACCTCTTCCCGGAACTGACAGGGATAGTAGAGTAAACACATTCAAACATATGTCTTTAAAGGAAAAAGCAACCGCCTTCCTGATGGGGAGGATGGGAAAGACTGCGCATGTGCGCCAGGTAACAGCACTTGATCATCGCTTACTGCAACTTGAAATGCAAATGCCTGATTCGCTTGCATGGCGAAGTTGCCAGCACCTGAAATGCCAGGTAAGCAGCACCGCACTCAGAGATTACACCGTAGCACACTACAATGATAATACACGCATCGCCACCCTGATCATAGATGCAGGCCATATAGGCGAGGGCAGCAAGTGGCTCCGGCAGCTAGCTCCCGGCGATCCTGTAGCCTACATGGGGCCTGGTGGCGGGTTCCACCAGCCTACCGGTGCCTCGCAGCTGGTATGCATCGGCGATGCCAGTGCCATAGGTCATATCCTCTCCCTCTATCATCGCAGAAACCCGGAGCAGGGCTTCCATACCCTGGCGATAGATGAAGATCCCCTACCCACAGAAATTATGGGAATGCCTGTACGGTTCTCTGATGGTCAGGAAAAAGATGTTATCAGCTGGCTGGACAA
This sequence comes from Chitinophaga sancti, assembly GCF_034424315.1. Lineage (GTDB taxonomy): Bacteria > Bacteroidota > Bacteroidia > Chitinophagales > Chitinophagaceae > Chitinophaga > Chitinophaga sancti. The sequence continues at coordinate 6,426,325 of NZ_CP139972.1, read as the reverse complement.
ACTCCAATTACCCTTACATGATACTACCTTTTATGTAGCTGGATATATTCCGATGGTGGTACAAACAAGAAAGTTGCTCAATCAGTTGGGCTGGAAACAGGTAAAAGCGGCGGGATTCTGGAAATGACAGGGTAGCCCTGGCTAACCTACCAGTCTTTCCTGCATAGCTTTAACAATGGCAGAGGATCGGGAATTGACATCCAGTTTGCGATAGATGTTCATAATATGCGAACGCACAGTGCCGACACTGATATGACAGTGCTCGGCTATTTTTTTGTAAGTATCTCCGTTTACCAGGCAATCCAATACCTGTAACTCACGGTGAGAAAGCCCATACTGCATGGGTTCTTCTTCCGGCTTACGGTTGAAAAAAGCAAGTACTTTCTGAATGGTGGCCGTATTGGCCTGGATAGAAGCTTCATACAGTTGTGCAAAACAGGCACTCAATGAAGCTGACGCTGGTACAGGTTCCTGTTTGCTGCTGATGGTGGTGATAGCTGTTTCATTATTTCGGACAGAGAATAACAATACATTGATATCGGGATAGGCTGCTTTCAGAATATTGGCGGCTTCGGTTGCTGTTAATCCGGGAATATCACTATCCATGAACACAACATTACTGATATCTTTTGCCAGTTGCTGTACCAGGTGTTTAGAATCCGCATATTCTCCTCCTTCCGCCCCTAAAGCATCCTCCCCGCTGGCCTGCCCAGTGCTGTTGCGCCGCACATTTTTCATATTGTTTTTTTTGGGTTTGTATAAGTTGCGAAAACCTTTATTTCCGGCACTGCAAGTGTCGTTAAATTGGTATAACTGTATGGCTGTAATGGAATAAATACACGGTCTCCCATACCGAAACAAATTTGAAACAAATCCCTGCAGTAGTCAATCCGATAAGTATATGATTTTTCAATAAATACTAATAAACAATTGTTTGTATATTAAAGAATACCAAAAAAGATTATAATCGTTTAAACGTAAGCCAGGCTATTGATTAGGGATGTAGGCAGGAAGTCGTGGATTACAACCAATTTACTCATAAAATTGGAGGCTCCCAAATAGTAAAACAATATGAAAGGAAAAGAAAAAGAGCTTGATCTCTGATTTCGTAATACAATATTAACTGTAAAAAATTTATGGATTACAAAAATGGGGGTGCCTTAACAATCGGTTAACCACCAGTTCAAAACATTATCTCTAATTTTGATATATCGTTCAAATATTAGTGACTGACTAAAAAATTAAAACGTTACAGTATACTCATTGACACGAGCTGTAACGGGTTGACATGTGAATGTTCTGGCCCTTACCGTAAGGTGAGGGCCGAGTTTTTTATAGACGGTAAAGAAAAACTAGCAGGTAACTTAACAGAAACCTGCGTACAGAAGCTTATGAAATCTAAACCGTCTTATGAGAAAAAGGTAATTGCGAATTTTAAGGTGCTACCTATACAGTTTTGCCTATGCGGGATAAAAGGCAAGACAAACCCCATATAATCTTTTTTGTAACAGGATGGAAGGTAGGAAGAGTTTTTTCAAATTCGGTTAATGCTCAGTTAATGATATGGTTAATACAGCGTTAACTGCGGAATGTTATACTCCGCAGTAACGCCGCTCCGGACAAAGGTAAACCTGACCAAATCCCCTAAAAGGGACGGTGCAGTGTAATTGGGCCGGTTAGAAAAATTAGCTGTGTGAATTGGGTTACACAGTAGGAATGGGTTACATCATCCAGAAGAGAAGGTGCGTCACAAGCGCTAGTGTTAGATTCTTCGCAAATCGAATATTGAAGCCTCCTTTTTCCGAGTAGTAGTAGCTTTCCTTATAGCGGTCATATGCTATGGGTGCGCCCAGCTCTTTCATCATCTTTAAGAATTCAAATAATGTTCTTTCAGAAATCCTTAACCTCTTTGCAAGGTGGGCAGGCTTTCCTGTGCCTTTGATCCTGATTAGGTAATCAATGGTTTGCAGTCTTTCAAAATAACGTTTAGGCATGCTGGCATAGTGGGGTTTACAATGTGCTAGAATAATAAAAATTTTAAGTCACTCGTTCCAGGTCTGCAATGGATTTTTCCTTGCTGATTTATCGGATAGCCTATTAAATGTTGTGTCTTCTGTATCGATCCCTTAATTGGTGAATGCTATTTTAACGGTTACCAAACTTCTTTTAACTCCATCCCTATCTTTAACTGGAATGCTGGATCTGCCCTTAAAGGCAGTCAGGAACGCATTTTTCATAAACTTATATTTTGAGGGTGTTAGATCAATTTTTAATACAGGATAGCCTGCATGCAAGCTAAAAAAAATTACTGCTATTTTGTTGCAGCTGCGCCTTATTTTCCAATCACTTTCATTAATTAAAAAATAAACTCCCCCGGTTGAAACCTGGGGAGTTTTCATCAAAAACCAACCATTAAAAGGCTCATCTGCAGCGGATTTCAGCACACCGGTGCACCCACCCGCTGCCATATCTTGAAATACGTTTTTATCCATTATAGTTTTTCGTGTATTCGCTTTCAGATAAATTCTCACGGGTAGAGACCCGAAAGAGGTTTCCATGGCTGACAAAATGCGGTACAAATCCTTTTTTTCTACATTACATTACTACGTTGTAATGATACATTACCGGACTGAGAATTTGGTTAATAAGATGTTAACGAATAAAAATAGCTACAAAAATCCCACATAATCAAATGACCAGCAATTATTTATATACATGGAATGGTATAACGTTTTAGCAAAAATTGTTAGGAGAGTTAACTGTTTGTTAAGCGGAAAATTTAGGCGATCGGCCAAGTTTTCATGATAAAAAAAACGCCCTCCCAAACAGGAAGAGCGCTCTCTTTTATTGAAATTCTTATCATCTGGGCCCCCAGTGCGATACCATCTGCGTCACTACCCCCGGAGCATCATCATTATAATGATGCCCACCCGGCAACACCAAAGACTTGTAATTCGTAATCGTCAATGCATGCAGGTCAAAATCATTCTCGTCTTTTCCAAAGATCAGCAACAATGGCTTATTCGTAATCGTATTCATCGCCGCCGGCACATTCAGCGCCCCCGGCGTTGAACTCTTACCCAACATATCCGCTACATGCACCACCATATCCGTACTCGCCGAAGGAGACAAAAATACCAGCGATAACGTCTGGTTCTGCAAACCTGCTCCCAAATGCTGATAAATGAAAGGCAATACATCCGCTCCCATGGAATAACCAACAAGCAAAAAAGAATGATTGTTCCACTGGTTCCCATAATACTGTAATAAAGCCGCTACATCTGCACCCGCCTGTTGTGGAGTCTTCTTACTCCAGAAGTACTTCAGGGAATTCAAACCAATCACAGGATAACCTTTTGCTGACAGCGAATTCACCATATCCACCGCAAACTTCTTCATCCCTCCATCCCCCGTCAGGAACAATATCACCGGATGCTGATTGCCAGCCGCAGGTGCCTTCACCACTACCGGCAGTTTGTTAATATCCGTTTGCGCATGGGCTGTCGCCAATACAAGGCTCAGTACACCCATTAACCATAATCCTTTCACCATCGTACACGTTTTTATGATCAAGCCTTCATTACTTTGCTCAATGCAGCCGGCAGCTGTATCAGGTCAAAATCATGTTCATATACAAGATACTTGTTCGTCCAGTCAGTTGCATACTTTTCCTTGAATTCTCTCAATCCATGATAATGACGGAATGCCCTGATCTTTTCGTACGCAAACTTTACCACCTGCTCCGCTGTATTCTGCGGTTGCTGTATACCCGACATAGGTACCAGGCCCAGATTCAGATACCGTAAACCCTGATCCTTTGCATCCTGTATCAATGCAATGATCAGTGAATCCATACAACCACCAGGTGCCGCCGCACGTTTACGAATCAGATCATAAGTACACTCCCCGGGAGCATAGTCAGGAATCATATTCAAAAATGCTGCCACCTGCCCATTCGCATCCGTTACCGTAATCACATCCTGGTCGCGGATAGCATCTATGTCGAACAATCCCTGTGAAAAAGTCATCTCTTTTACATCATAATCCACCAGCCATTCATCACTCACCTCTTTCAGCTCCTGTACCAGCTCAGGGCTCAATGGCGCCCGCTGTATCGCCGTTATATACCCCTTCGCAGCCAGACTATTCAAACCATTACGCAATGATTTTTTATCCTTTCCACTCAGCGTAAACGCCGTTACATCCACAATACCCTCCTGCCCTATCAGGATCTTCTTCTTCCGCAGGTGTTCAAAATAATACATACTTTGTTCGTCCACCCTGTAGAATGCAGGCTTCAATCCCATCTTCCTGCATTGCGCCTCAAATTCATGCAGCATAGGCAATTTTGCCTCATCTGCACATACCGGCTCTTCCAGTACAATCGCAAAACTACTGGCTACCCTGTAGGCGATAAAGCCCTCATATTTCTCAGAGATAAAGAGCAGCTTATCATCTCCTACCTTGAAATAATCCATCGCAGAGCTACCATATTGACTCAGGTAATACTGGGCCTTTTCCATCGCTGCATTGGTATGCTTTCCCGCAGGCAGATAAGGGCGGATGATGGTATAGAACAGGAATGCCCAGGCACCTACACCCAATACCCTGATAGCACTCAGAAACTCACGGCCAAAACGCGTTACCGGTTTCAACCCGTCATCTTCCAGCAAAAGGAAACCATGAAATGATGCACGCAATGAATGCAGCAAAGTAAAGTCCATTCCAAAATGCTTCACATTCAGGAAATAGAAACCGATCGTACCAAAAATCAGCACCACCAGCAGCGTTGCCACCGCCGTTACAACCCCGATATTCACCAGTTGACGGTTACTCTTAATCCGGTATTGCCTGGCAGTAATGAGCAGGATAAAAGCAGTTAACAATGCCAGTGTGGCCTCCTCATAATCCAATGCCTTACTGATGTGCCCAAAAGCAGATAATACCGATACTGTCAATGCTACAATCCAGGCACTGCGCAAGCCCCTGAAAAGAAAGGTGGCCGTAACCAGCAGTACCAGCCCCAGGAACACCACCAGCAGGTTGGATGCATGAATACTTTCTGTTGGAATATACCCTCTCAGCACGCGCAAACGATTCGCGAGCGGAGGGGTTAATACCGAAAAAATGTTTACCATGCCAAGCAGAAAAATTAACACCGGTGGCACTAAGCGCAACACCAGGTGACGACTTTTCAGGACAAAAGCAAATATCCCGGCCAGCAAAGGCAGCCAGAATTCAAAAAGACGGTATAGTAATGTGATTTCCAATGCCTGCAGAGAAGTAAACCCATAATTCGTCAGCAGGTAAGCCAAAGAGAGCTCAATAGCACCCAATCCCCGCAGGAATGGTGATACGATCAGGAAGATCGTAGCCACTATATATCCCACACAGGCCGCTTCTAAAGACGGATGCGCACCGGTAGCCAACATGCTCAGGTATAAATGAGCGATGCCTGCCAGCTCAATACCGGCAGACACCATTACTGTTTTTACAAATGCAGGCCGGTTCAGGTCAAAGGCGAAAATCTCGTCTACATGCTCCATCACACCCGGCAGGTATTTAGCAAGCAGCTTGTAAGCGGCACCCCTCGTCTGAATAGAACGCACTACCCAGACTACACCAGCCAGCGCCGCGCAAATTGTCACCAGTCCCCCTACTGCCTCCAGCATGGATTCGTCGTGCAGTATCGCATACCCCACCACCGGCAATCCAACCACGAATACAGAGAAAATACCTACAAATCCATAGATCCCTGAGGCCTGGTGGATCTGTTGTTTACTGATCTGGCTACGTTTCAGGCTTTGTGGCATATAAGCCAGTGAACTCACCCCTCCAGCCGGCAAAAAGATACTTAGCAGGTTCCGCTTCAGGAACAACTCAGTTCCTCTTCCAATGTTCAGCCTACTACCTACAGAACGGAAACTATATAGATACATCCATGCCTGCAGGAGAATATATCCTACTGTAAGCACAATGCCGATGATCACCCAGAAACGGTTTGCCCGCTCGATGGCAGGCATCAGGGAATAGAGTTCATGGCGCTGTTGCCTGAAGAAATAAATAGCCAGCAAAATAAATAGTACAGCCAGCAATTCTTTCCAATGCAGTTTACGCAACAACGGACCTAATTTGATCTTGTCTTTCAGAGGCATTACAGGTAAGATTTTATGTATAGCATGATCCTTACTTAACACACAAAACTACGTGTAAGTTGAAAGGCAATAAGGATATGGTAAACAGTTTAATTAAATTTTAATGCTTCTCTTTCCTGTATGGTACTACCAGCACAGGAATAGAAGAATGGCGGATCACAAATTCAGCGGTGCTTCCAATCAGTAAATGGTCCAGACCGGTGCGGCCATGCGTACCAATTACAAGCATAGTAGCCGCTTCATCTGCCGCCTGCTCCAGGATGTCTTCTTTTGGATTACCCAGGGTAGCAATAACGGATACGGTTACATCAGGATAATGCTCCCTGTAAGTTTCCAGGTGCGCAATAATATCCTGCAAACGACCATTCAGCTCATCGGCTGAAGGACTCACTGATTCGATCACAGGCACTACCTCTGTGTTCTTATCCAGGATAGAAGTAATGGTTACAGGAGACTTGGTGCTCCGCGCGAGTTCCATACCAGTAGCAATAACGCTGGCCGAATAGCTGCTAAGATCTACAGCTATCATGATCTTTGACATAGATAATCAATTTTTTTTTAAATGCAGATGTTTGTTGTGGTAGGCTTAGGTAAGGGCGTATTATAATGCAAATTTACTATAAGTATGGGGATAAAACAAAAATGGCTTCCCTGTGCGGAGGAAGCCATTTTAAAACTATTTATTTTCAATTGAAACCGTTCTGCTTCCTCTACCCTTCGCATCAAATACTTTCAGTTTAATGGTTCCTTTTTCTTTTATAGCACCTGCATAAACTTTACTCTTTCCGTCAGGCTCCTTGCCATTAGTAGTGTACCTGATCACAAATCCAGGTAATTGCAGGTTCACCAGTACGGCCCCATCTACCACGCTTGCACCTGCCGTAGGTATACGATAATTATACCCGCCATTATAATAACTCAGCTTCACTAATTCCTTCTTACCCAATGTATTTGCAAATTCGCTCCAGGCTGTTGGATATAAAGTACTGTCATTAGATGTTGTCCATTCCGGATCCTTCGCCCATGCTCTCTCTGCAAGTCCTAATAATTTGGGCAGGATCATGTATTCCATTCTCCCACGATTTTTCACCGTCTCACTCCACAGCAAGCCCTGCACACCTGCAATGTTATCTGCACCATAAGCAGTCAGCCGCTGCTTATCTTTGAAAATAGCCGGATCCAGCGGATTACCCAACGCATCCACCTTTGAGTTTTTATAATAGTCCAGCGGAATGAAATAGAATGGTTTATCCACATCTACAAATCCCCCCCAATAGAAACCTGGTTCTTCGAATGACTTCATATACGCCATATCGAAGTACATATTGCTCACACCAGATAATACCACTTTGTAGTTCGCATTCGCCAGGCGATAAGGCAGATCTTCTGCTCCACCACCCATGATATTGTTCCATACATCCACCATCAGGTTCTCTCCACTGAATCCAGGATTCGGCATGCTGAATGGCTGACCATCCAGGGTGGTTTTACGCATGCCCAGTTCTTCCCAGCCATACAGTTTCAATCCCCTGTTTTTCAATAAGGTATTCACCTTACCATAGTAGTAATACCACAGGTCATTGATCTCACGAATACGTTTGTCTTTTTCCATCAGCGCCTTTACGGCAGGAGAGCCCGCCCACACTCCGGCAGGTACCTCATCTCCACCCATGTGTACATATTCCAGTGGCAGCCCCGCTTCTTTGTACATGCCCTGTACCTCTTCCACTACCTTGTCCAGGAAATGATACACTGCCGGCAATGCCACGTTGATCACATTGTCGTTCCAGTTTTGTACAGAGTGATATACTGACTGATCCTTCGGATCTGATAATAAATACTCTTCAGCTGCAGCCTGTTGTCCAGCTTTTGATAATTTCTCAAAGCGGGCTTTCATGGCTACTACTGCTGCACGCGCATGACCCGGTGTTTCTATTTCCGGGATCACCGTAATGTGGCGGTCTGCCGCATAATGCAGGATGTCAATAAAATCTTTTTTGGTATAAAAACCACTGCCGGCTTCGTTATTCACGTCAGGACCTGAACCATATGCAGGTTGCAGATGATCCTGCTCATTTACAGTATGACCACGATGTGCTCCGATAGCTGTCAGCTCAGGCAGGGAAGGAATTTCCAGTCTCCAGCCTTCATCATCTGTCAGGTGAAAATGCAGCACATTCAATTTATAAATCGCCATCAGGTCCAGCAAACGACAGATATCATCCTTGCTATGAAAATTACGGGCTACATCGATCATAAATGCACGGTAACCAAAGCGAGGGCCGTCTGTTACATTCACCGCAGGGATGCTTATTTTCTTTTGTACACCAGCCCATGCATTGGCCGGGAACATGGATTTCAGGGATTGAATGCCATAAAAAATACCGGCACCTTCACCCGCCTTAATCTGTACACCAGTACTGGTCACTGTCAATGTATATTCCTCAGGCGCCAGGCTGGCATCTGTGGATAATGTAATGGTTGCATTACCACCATTGCTCACTACCGCTTCCTTACCAAATATAGTTTTCAGTTCTGCGGAAAGGTAAGCAGCTTCTTTTGCAAATGCAGGATCTGTGCTGATTGTAACGGCAGGTGTTAGCACCAGTTCCCCATTCCCGGTTTCGATCTTACGGGGAGTCGGGAATACCTTCGGCAATTTTTCCACCGGTATATCCACTGTATGCTTATTCTGTTCGTAAATATCCTGTGGAGTAATCAGACCGATCTTATCTCCCGGAAAACGCAGGTATTGCTTAGGTTGTGTAGATGGACGCACATTTAATGCCGGCATAGCATAACCTTTTGCCGGTTCCTTATCCCACACCAGGTACAAACCGTCCGGCGCATCGGTAAAGTTCACCGCCCATGCTTCACCAATGAGTGAAACACGGATAGAATCGCCCGGTGCAATTCCCTTACTTTCTCCTGTAGGACTGAGTTTATACAGGTCTCCATTTACATGCGCTGCACTTACACCACCGGTGGTTGGACCAGGAGTTACAGGTCTTACAAAGTTGAAATACAATTGCCAGCCCTGGGCAGGGAATGCCGTATGACCTGTATTGACAATGGTGAATACAGATAAAAACTGTGCTTTCCCCTGATAGTGATTTTCCCCTACCTCCCAGGATACCTTCAATTGCGAAGCATCAAACGGTGCCTGCGCCCAACTTTTGGTGGCGGCGGCTGTGAACAGGCCGCATACCAGTAAAAACCTCCTTAAATGCATATTCAGTTGATATTAATCGCCCTAATATAAGGCTATACTACAGCAAAACAAACAGAATCTACATAAGTAGTGAGTTCCCCTGCATTTAATTCAGGTAGCAGCAGGCCACAACCGGATCCGCTGCGCAGTGCAGCGGATCCGGTTGTTATGCCATACCCAAAGTCGATATATATAAATTCTCCTATCTTAGCCACTCATCAAAAAGGAAGCAGGTTTATGAAAGGATTTTTTGCTTTTACGCTAGGCAGTCTCACGCTTATATGCTGCGGAGGCTATTTCTTTCCCTCGGTACTGTGGTTACTGGTAGTAATTATCCCACTTATTATCCTCGGATTTGTTGACATTCTCCAGAAGAAACATGCCATTATGCGGAATTACCCGATTGTGGGTAGAATGCGCTACCTGATGGAAGATATACGTCCAAAAATCTATCAATACTTTGTAGAAAGTGACATCGATGGCAGCCCTGTAAACAGGGTAGACCGCTCTACTATTTATCAGCGTGCAAAACGGGAACTTAACTCACAACCATTTGGTACTCAGTTCAACGTATACGCCGAAGGTTATGAATGGATGGCCCATTCCATACAGCCACGCTCATTCGACACCATGAACAAGGATCCCCGTGTAACCATCGGCGGCACTGAATGCCAGCAGCCCTACTCCGCCAGCATTCTCAACGTGTCTGCCATGAGTTACGGTTCCCTGAGCGCCAATGCGGTAGAAGCACTGAACGGTGGCGCCAGAATTGGCAACTTTGCCCACAACACCGGCGAAGGCGGTATCAGTGAACACCACCTGAACCAGGGAGGTGACATCATCTGGCAGATTGGTACCGGTTATTTCGGCTGCCGCAATGAACAGGGTAATTTCGACGAACAACTATTTGCGCAGCATAGTGCAAAACCACAGATCCGCATGATAGAACTGAAGGTGTCTCAGGGTGCAAAACCAGGCCATGGCGGTATCCTGCCAGCATCTAAGAACACGCCCGAAATAGCCGCTATCCGTCATGTAAAACCACATACTACCGTGGCCTCCCCCCCTTACCATACCGCCTTCAATACGCCGCGCCAGATGATGGAATTCATCAGCCATATGCGGATCCTGGCAAAAGGTAAACCCGTAGGTTTTAAACTCTGTATCGGCCAGAAATCCGAGTTCCATGCCATCTGTAAAGCTATGCTGGAAACTGGCTGCTACCCTGACTTTATTACCGTAGATGGTGGTGAAGGCGGTACCGGTGCTGCGCCTCCTGAATTCAGTAACTCTGTAGGTATGCCACTGATGGATGCACTCGCATTTGTACACGATACCCTGAGAGGATATAATATCCGCCATAAAGTAAAAGTGATTGCCTCCGGTAAGATCCTGACAGGTTTCCACATTCTCCGCGCCCTGGCATTGGGTGCCGATGCGTGTAACAGTGCAAGAGCAATGATGATGGCAATAGGTTGTATCCAGGCGCTGATCTGTAATACCAACCGTTGTCCCACAGGCGTAGCCACCCAGGATAAATGGTTGCAGGCAGGCCTGGTAGTAGATGATAAAAAACACAGGGTAGCAAACTATCACCAGGATACAGTTGAAAGTGCGATAGAACTCGCTGCTGCTGCAGGATTGGAAACACCACATCATATCACCCGGAGCCACCTTTCCAGGAGAGTATTTATGAACCAGGTGAAGACTTTCGAAGATATCTATCCCAGCACAGAAATAGGGGCATTACTGAATACAGAAACAATGCAAAAAATAAGTATCGATAACTGGTAAATTCTCAAAACAAAGGGGATATATCATAAGTAAAAATGCCCCCCTGGGAATCGCTTAAAAATTTTTCTCTCCATCAGGAACCCGAATAAAAACCTTCATGAAGGAGGGAATTCACCAACGGGAATGAAACCCATTTTCAGAAAAAAAGGGGCTGTTCCGAAGTTCTGACAGCCCCTTTTTTTGAGTCTATTTTATCTGGATGGTAAACATCTTTGTTGGTAAATCATCTGGTTTCAATGATGATAAATCAATTACAAAATCTTTCCCCACCTGTTTTCCCGCAATCTTCTTATTACATCCCAAGATACTCAGCTCCGCTTTCTTCGAAGGCATATAATTCTTAATCTTCACCTGCGGTACATACCCCGGTAAAATGGTATACAATGTAGTGCCTTTCTGCGTAAAGAACATCTCCACATGTGCACGATCCTTCGCGGGTTTTATCAGGTTAGAGATACTGTAATCTGACATGAAATTAGACTCCTTCATCTCCGGGATCTTTCCCTCACTCCATTGCCTTGTTTCTTTCCAGGTTTTCGTATCAAAGATCGCTGCTCCGTTTACATCCAGCCATGCTCCTATATCAACCAATCTTTGCTGCATGATCACGGGAATACGGCCATCAGCAGTGGGCCCTATATCCAGCAGCAGGTTACCACCTCTTGATACAATATCTACCAGCATCAGGGCCAGGTCTGCACTCTTCTTATAGTCATCCACATTCTCCATGCGGTTATATCCATAAGACTGGCCAATACCCTGATTTTCTTCCCAGATCACACCCGGCTGCATACCACTGCCATATTCAGAAGTCAGGTAAGTAGCGCCATTGTGTTTCCCACGTGTATTACTACCCCAGCGGTCATCTACCACGACTTCATCTTTCACCGGGGATTCGTTGTACAACCAGGCCAGCAGCGATGTACTATGCCATGCCGTATCAGACAATTCCCACTCCCCATCAGAGAAGATTACAGAAGGTTTATACTTCGTTACCAGGTCCTTGAACTGAGGTATCATTACCTGGTTAATATATTGTTGTTTATCCTTTTTCCAGATGGGATTAAACCATTCGTACAGAGAGTAATAATATCCCATTTTCAGGCCGGCCTTGCGCACTGAATTTGTCAGGTCACCCAGCAGGTCTCTTTTAGGAGTTCCCTGCACCGCATTCCAGGTACGGCCCCAGCTCTCACTCGCCTGTGAATTATCCCACAAGGTATAGCCTTCATGGTGCTTGGAAGTAAGCACGACATATTTCGCACCTGAGCGACGGAAGATATCCGCCCACTGGTCAGGGTTAAACATAGAAGCGGTAAACTGCTTTTCCAGGTCCTGGTAAGGCACATCTTTGCCATAGTTCCTGTCATGAAAAGCGCGGGTGGCATCATGCGGGCCATCCGTACGCCCATCCAGCTGATACCAGTACCATTCTGAATAACCACCCGGACCTACCGGTGCATAAGAAGGTACGGCGTAAACACCCCAGTGTATGAAGATGCCGAATTTAGACTGGTTAAACCAGGCTGGAATACCCCGGGTCTCCAGCGATGCCCAGTCGGCAGTATATTTCTTTTGTCCTATAACGGTGGAAGCGCCGAACAATATGGCGAACAGGTAAATAAGTGATGGTTTCATACTCAACAAAATAAAAAAAGCCGGTCACTTTCGCAACCGGCTTCTATTTAAAAAGAGATCATTTTACATTTCCAGCGCACTTGCCGCAGCCTCGTCCACAAACCAATGTAACTCACCATCCTGCGGCCTGATTAACTGAGAAGGGAATTTCTCCGCATCAAAAGTACCTTCAATCACATTCTTCAGGGTTATAGCCTTACCGCTGCCAGTTGCCATAAATACCACACAAGCCGCCTGGTTCACCACAGGTGCCGTCAGCGTAATGCGGTACATATCCTGGGCCTGCAGCCAGAAAGCACTTACCCATGCCTTTTTCTCCTGCACGATTGGCAGACCGGGGAAGAGTGATAGTGTATGCCCATCATCGCCCATACCCAGCAATACCAGGTCGAAGGTCGTGTCTGAATCCTTAAAATATTCCAGCAGAATTTCTTCATACGCTGCCGCAGATTCTTCCGGCTTGATGTTGGTGCGCATTACATGAATATTTTCCTTTGGTACATTCACTACTTCCAGCAGCGTTTCGAATGCCATCCGTGCATTGTTACGATCATCTTCAAATGGTACAGCTCTCTCATCACCCCAGAAGAAATGAATCCTTTCCCATGGAATCATCTTGCTGTAAGGCTCCTTAGCCAGTAAGTGATACAGCGACTTAGGTGTACTGCCGCCGGATAGTACAAATGTAAAAATGTCCTGGTCCTGCAATACTTCCTGGATATAGTTGCTGATCCATGCAGCCAGGTTTTCGCTCAGTTCCTGGGTATTCTTGGCTATATGTAATTCCATGTCAGATATTATTTAGGCAGATTGATCCATGCATGTCCATCTCTGGCGATCATTGCATCAGCATCTTCAGGCCCCCATGAATCCGGCGCATAGTTCGGGAAGTCTACCGGTGTACGGCTTTCCCATGTTTCCAGGATTGGCATGATCAGTTTCCAGGCAGCTTCTACCTGGTCTGCACGCATGAACAGGGTAGCATCTCCTTCCATTACATCCAGCAGCAGTGTTTCGTATGCTTCCGGTGCATGGTCATCACCATACTGGTGATCGAAGTTGAATACCATGTCTACTGGTTCCAGCGTCATAGACTGACCCGGGCGTTTAGCCTGGAAACGGATACGGATATCCATTTCAGGAGTGATGCTGATCGTCAGGCGGTTCGGCCTCCAGGTCTCTGCTGATTCTGTTGGGAATGCAAAGTGAGGAGCCGGACGGAACTGAAGGGTGATGTTAGTTGCTTTCTGGTGCAGGTGCTTACCGGTACGTACATAGAAAGGTACGCCCTGCCAGCGCCAGTTGTCAACATGGAATTTCACAGCAGCATAGGTTTCTGTAGCAGATTCCTTTGCCACACCTTTCTCATCACGGTAGCCAGGCACTTCCTTGCCCTTGATCCAGCCACTGGAATACTGGCCACGTACCGCGTTCTCATGCACCTCACCTTTGGTGAACGGACGCATAGCATTCAGTACGTCTACCTTCTTGTTACGCACCTCATTCGCATCGAATGATACCGGTGCTTCCATAGCGACCATACAAAGTACCTGCAGGATGTGGTTCTGCACCATGTCACGCAGGGCACCTGACTTTTCATAATATTGTGCACGATCTTCCAGACCTACTGTTTCAGAAGCAGTGATCTGTACATGATCGATATAGTTACGGTTCCAAACCGGTTCAAACAGGGCATTGGCAAAACGCAGCGCCAGGATGTTCTGAACGGTTTCCTTACCCAGGTAGTGGTCGATGCGGTAAATCTGTTCTTCTGAGAACAAACGACCCAGCAGCGCATTCAGGTCATGAGCACTCTGCAGGTCATGGCCAAATGGCTTTTCGATCACAATACGGGTACAATTCTTATCTGTACAGAGGTTCAGTGCCCCTAATTTCTGCGCGATAGATGGCACTAGCTGGGGTGCTACTGCCAGATAGAAAATAACGTTTGGATGCTCACCCCATTCATTTTCTTTTTCCTTCACATAGTCGGTAATCTTGCTGTAAGCAGCCTGGTTGTCCGCATCCATCTGCAGGTAGCTTACATTCCCGGAGAATGCTTCCCAGTGACCATTCTGCTCATCCTTACGACGGGAAAATTTGTTGATACCATCCAGGAGATGGGTACGATAGTCTTCATTGCTGTACTGGCTACGTCCGATACCTGCGATAGCAAATTTTTCCGGCATGTAATCGTCCAGAAAAAGATTATATAAAGCCGGCGAAAGTTTTCTGTAATTCAGGTCGCCGCTACCTCCAAAAATAAACAGGATGGAGGCCGCAGGGCGTTTGTGGTTTTGCATAAAATTATGTTTTTAAGCAGTGCTGCCTGACGAGGTTGTGCGCAATCCCGGTCAGGCCGCAACTATTTATTCTCCCCACACGGTATGGAAGGTACCGGGTTGGTCTATACGCTGATAGGTATGTGCTCCAAAGTAATCACGCTGTGCCTGTACCAGGTTGGTAGGCATACGCGCTGTACGATAGGCATCGAAGTAAGACAGTGCAGACATAATACCTGCTGCTGCTACCCCTGACTGCGCAGCACTTGCTACTACAGCACGGGTATTACCAACTACCTGCTTCACGATAGCTGCAATCTCTTCACTCAATAAGATGTTTGGCAAGGTCGGGTTAGCCACATATGCGCGTGTAAATACTTCCAGGAGAGTAGAACGGATTATACAACCGCCTCTCCATACTTTCACTACTTCCGGCAATGGAATTTCCATTTCCAGTTCTTTGGAAGCCTGTGTCAGCATAGCCAGACCCTGTGCATAACTCAGGAGGATCCCAAAGCTCAGTGCATCGTGAATCTGCTCTACGCTCAATGCTGGTGCTGATTCGGAAGAGCTGTAAATCTTCGCAGCTTCCACACGCTCGTCCTTGTAGCCAGACACTGTACGCATAGCTACTGCTGTATCAATCACTGGTACGGCTACAGGCAGTTCCATCGCATCCTGTGAAGTCCACTTACCAGTTCCTTTGGAACCAGCTTTGTCAGAAATTACATCTACGAGGTGTGCACTGGTCTTATCATCTTTCTGCAGGAAGATGTCCGCAGTGATTTCGATAAGGAATGATTGCAGATCGCCGTCATTCCATTTTTTGAATGTTTCGTGCAATTGCTCATTGCTCAGGCCTTCCTTCTTCAGCAGGGCATAAGTTTCGCTGATCAGCTGCATGATGGAATATTCAATACCATTATGTACCATTTTTACATAATGGCCGGCTCCTTCCTTACCCAGGTAAGCTACACAAGGAGTACCGTTTACCTTGGCAGATACTGCTTCCAGCATAGGTCTTACCTTTTCGTATGCTTCCTTGTCGCCACCCGGCATGATGCTCGGACCCGTACGGGCACCCTTTTCACCACCGGATACGCCGATACCCATAAAATGAAGCCCCTTCTCACGCAGATATTTCACCCTGCGCAGGGTATCAGTATAATGAGAGTTACCGCCATCGATCACCACATCCCCCTTATCTAACAGCGGGATCAGTGATTCAATCACATCATCTACCGGTTTCCCTGCGGGAACCAGCATCATCAGTTTGCGCGGACGCTCCAGCAATTGTACCATGGTTGCCAGTTCAGCCACTCCCTTCACGGTAGTGCCAGCTGTAGCAGCCGATTCCAGTGCTCCGGTCTTGGTTGAATCCTTGTCGAAACCAATAACGGAAAAGCCATGATCAGCCATGTTCAGCAACAGGTTTCTTCCCATTACGCCAAGACCAATCATGCCAAAATCGAAAACGCTTTGTGCCATAAATTATCGTGTAAAAGCCAAAAGATGAGTAAAATTACGAATTATCAATTATGAATGGTACATAATCAATGTGCGCATCGGGAAAACATTCAATTCACCCGATGATATGTACCAGTAAAATTCTTTAGCTACCAACCCAGCCACACCATGCCTAACCCACAAATAAAAATGGTGAATCCTCCCAATGCATGCACATATCGCTCCAACCTGCTGGTAGTCAGTAGCGAAAAGCCATAATACCCCAGCAGCACCATCGCCACCATTGTCAATAAAGTAAAGAGCGTAAATACCACGATGAGCAATACCATGGCGTAAGTAGAATGTTGCGCGGCCGGATATGTCAGTAAGGGTATCAACGGTTCACATGGACCAAGACCAAAGATAATAAGCATAATCCAGGGTGTCACCTTCCTCCGATCCTGCGGATACACGATTTGTTCATGTTTATGCTCATATACATATATGTCTCCGTTGTCGTATACATCAAAATGCTTGTGCACCCTGTTTTGCCAGGCACGCTTCAATCCCCAGATTGTATACAACACACCAAATGTCAGCAATGCCCATCCCGCAATACCACCCCGCAGGTTTTCCAGGCCACTGATCTTTGATAAAGACCAGCCCAGCGCAATACCCAGCAATCCCAGCAACACAGAACTACCCACATGCGCCACCCCGCAAAGCAGTGTCCATACCAGCGTTTTGCCTATTGACCAGTTTCTCACCCTGCTCAGGGCAATGAACGGAATGTAATGATCCGGTCCTGTCACCGTATGCAGCGTACTGATAGTCAACGCCGTGATAATGAGCAACTGTAGCTCCATATTCATACCATGATCATTTTAAAGTCTTCTTTCTTCACCAGCTAACAATGCTATCTTTTTAAATAGCTGGTAAAGCTGCTCCCCTCCCTGCCCTAAAACCCTTACCAGCAAAGCTCCCGCAGCCGTTCTCGATACACCACCCCTGACGCCCGCCTCTGCGGACAAAAGGTCATATACGGTTGCTGCCATCTCCTCCATATCTGCTGACAAATCCTGCCAATACAATGAGGCCTGGTGCGTATATCCCTCCCACTGCCCCATCTCCCCCGCCGGGATCTGTGCCGGCTCCAGCAAAGTCACATCCTTGAATACCAGCCTGCCCTCATACCGGACCTCTGTGGTACTCTGAAAATGACGACAACGAAATATCTCCCCACTCAGTTTCCTACCACAGGTGATGATCTCCCCCCACAGCAAACGACTATCCTTCTCCATCCGGATCTTATTCACAGCGGTGAATACCGCATTTTCATGCGGCACACTGGGATGTGGTAAATAAAAAAAACTACTGCCAGCACCTACTTGCACCGAAAACGACTGCTTTGCACCAGATTTCATCTGGAAGATGCGCTGATAAGATTGAGTGTACAAATGCAGACTGGTGCCGGCAGCCACATTCACTTTCATATCATATTCATCACCATCCAGGATGCCGGGCGAAGCACTCATCAGGGTCAGATGTAATGCCGGCGCATGTTGCCCGCTGATATCCGCCACCTTGAAAGGGCGGGTAAAATAGCAGTGTTGCAGGTATGTACTGCTATTCCGTGCTGCAGTATTTATTTGTAACTCACTATACATTATGATTCCAGTAGCGCGTACTTTTTGATCCAGTCAATAACCTGTTCCAATCCCTGTAAAGACATCAGGTTGGTGAATATAAATGGCCGGTCTCCCCGCATTTTCAAAGCATCTCTTTCCATCACTTCCAGGCTCGCATTTACATAGGGAGCCAGGTCAATTTTGTTGATCACTAACAAGTCAGAACGGGTAATACCCGGCCCGCCCTTACGGGGAATCTTATCTCCTTCTGCCACATCAATCACGAAGATGGTCACATCTGCCAGGTCAGGACTAAAAGTAGCAGAGAGGTTATCTCCCCCACTCTCAATAAAGATGATCTCCACATCCGGAAAACGGGATACCATCTCATCTACCGCCTCCAGGTTCATACTGGCATCCTCACGGATAGCTGTATGCGGACAACCACCTGTTTCCACACCGATGATGCGTGCCGCAGGCAACAGGCTATTTTTCATGAGGAATTCCGCATCCTCTTTTGTATAAATATCATTCGTGATCACCGCCAGGCTATATGTCTCGTGCAGCTGACGGGATAAGCGTTCTATCAAAGCAGTTTTACCCGCACCAACCGGTCCGGCTACCCCAATTTTTATATATTTTCTGTTCTCCATTTACGACATGTATAACCTTGAATATAATTTTTCGTGCTGCATACAACTAATATCAAATGCAGGGCTGCAGCGGCCTGCCAGCTCACGTGGAATCAATTGCGTCTTAGCTGCCCATGAAGATAATAAGGGTAATAAACTATATAATATTTCCTGCCCCTGCTGTTGACCCAATGGTACCAGTTTCACACAATTCGTGACCATCCCCGTAGCTGCATTGTAATAGAATGCAACCATCGCTTCTTCCAATGGAATACCCAGCAGGTAAGCATATACGCCAAATACTAAACAATAATGACCCGTTGTTTGTGAAGCATATTCTTTTGCAAATGCATGCTTAGTCAATGGCATCATCAACTTCAGCAAACGCAAGCCCAGTTTCTGACTGGCCTGTCGCATTTCCATGGATGATTTCAATGCAGTACATTCCTCATCCAGTTCCAGCAACAAAGACAAATCTCCTGCCGCAGCAGCCATATAGCCCTGCCATGCAAAGAAACCATCATTGTAAATAAAATTATATTCCAGCATATTGCGGATGTAAGTACCCGCGCTTGTTGCATCGTGTACGATCCCCTGCTGCACATAGGTTTCCAGCCCATTGGAATGAGAGTAAGCACCTACCGGTAGTGCCGGATCGGACAGGTGCAACAGGTATGGCAACCAGTTTTGCATAACTAAGACTTGGTAGTAAGAATCTTTTTCTTAGAACTAAATAATAATTCAACCTGTAACAGGACCTATGATTTAGTAGTCAGCTGCAGTATTTTACTGAACAGTGTAGTGCCTGATCCATGTTCATGTGGCAGCACATTACTGCGCAGCATATTTGTCAATACCCGCTGTTCCTGCCTGGGCGCATATCCTTTAGCTTCCAGCCAGCGAAATAAGGGATCTTCGTAAGGCACCAATACTTCTTCATTTACAATAAACAAAGGCAGGTGCTTGTTGCCTATCTCGTAACAGATCGTCGCCATATCCAGCATACTAAGCGGTTTGAGCACAATTGCAGCAGCGGGCAATATACTTACGGCAATGAGGGTATGATCATCCTTCCATAGAATATCTCCATCCTGCAAAACGGGTAATTCTTTCACCACCTTCCAGCCTATTTCACGCCCATCACGGGTATGACGACGCATGATCTTTTTGCCTGTCTCAAACCATTCCAGCTGCAAGAGATCCAGGACCCGTGCGCCAGGGTCAAAAGATTGCACATTCCCCTGTATCGAATTAATCAGGATCATTTAGAATAGAAAATAACGTTGAGCTAATGGCAGTACAGTAGCGGGCTCGCAGGTGACTACTTTCCCATCTACCGATACTTCGTATGTTTCAGGATTTACTTTGATATCCGGCGTACTGTTATTGTGGATCAGGTCTTTCTTGCCAATATTCCGGCAGTTCTTTACCGGCAATACAATCTTCTGCAGACCATAAGTAGCGGCAATGTTATTATTCACAGCAGCCTGCGAAACAAAGGTCACACAGGTATGGTGCAATGCTTTAGAAAAGGCCCCGAACATCTCCCGGTAGATCACCGGCTGTGGAGTAGGAATAGATGCATTCGGATCTCCCATCCTGCTGCAAATGATCATACCACCTTTGATGATCATCTCCGGCTTAGCGCCGAACAACGCGGGTTTCCACAGCACAATATCCGCCAGTTTGCCAGCCTCCAGTGATCCTACATGTTCCGAAATACCATGGGTGATAGCAGGATTGATTGTATACTTGGCAACATACCTCTTTGCCCTGAAATTGTCGTTCTCCTTATCTTCAGGCAGGTAGCCCCTTTGTTTTTTCATCTTATCCGCTGTCTGCCAGGTACGGATGATCACCTCACCCACACGGCCCATGGCCTGCGAGTCAGAACTCATCATACTGAATACACCCAGGTCATGCAGAATATCTTCCGCAGCAATCGTCTCCGGGCGAATACGGCTATCAGCAAATGACACGTCCTCCGGCACACTTTTATCCAGGTGATGACATACCATGAGCATATCCAGGTGCTCATCGATAGTATTCACGGTATAGGGCCTGGTCGGATTGGTAGACGATGGCAGGATATTCGGGTACATCGCCGCCTTGATAATATCCGGTGCGTGCCCGCCACCAGCTCCTTCCGTGTGATAGGTATGGATCACACGGCCATCGATCGCCTGAATGGTATCTTCCAGGAACCCGGATTCATTCAGTGTATCTGTATGGATGGCCACCTGTACATCGTATTGATCTGCCACTTTCAGGGAGGCATCTATCACTGCAGGTGTGGCCCCCCAGTCTTCATGGATCTTCAGGCCCAGTGCACCTGCTTCCAGCTGTTCTTTCAGGGGCTCTACAGTGGCACAGTTCCCCTTGCCCAGGAAACCAAGGTTCATCGGGAAAGCATCTGCCGCTTCCAGCATCTTGCGAATAAACCAGGCACCGGGTGTCACTGTCGTTGCATTCGTACCATCAGCAGGGCCGGTTCCCCCACCAATCATGGTTGTAATGCCGCTATGCAGGGCATGGGTGATCTGCTGTGGGCTGATGAAGTGAATATGCGTATCAATGCCCCCGGCAGTGGCGATCAAGCCCGCCCCACCATGCACTTCTGTACTGGCGCCGATAACCATGTCAGGATCTACTCCATCCATGGTATCGGGATTGCCGGCTTTCCCTATTTTCACAATGCGGCCATCTTTGATGCCGATATCTGCTTTTACAATGCCCCAGTGATCAATGATCATCACACTGGTGATCACCATATCCAGCACCCCTTCATTGCGGGTAGCTGTGGAGGATTGCGCCATTCCGTCGCGGATGGTTTTACCCCCGCCGAATTTGGCTTCATCTCCGTATACAGTAAAGTCTTTTTCTATTTCAATGATGATATCAGTATCTCCCAGTCTCACCTGGTCGCCGGTGGTAGGGCCATACATGGCAGCGTAGCGCGTTCTGTTGATCCGGAGGCTCATGAGGGATTATTTTTAAAGTGGCCGTCATTAATTTTCTTCATGGCTTGTGTCTCCGAGATGGCGGTAGTCGTTGTACCATTCACCAGGTTGTTCATGCCATAAGCATTCCTGGCACCGCCCAGGTTCACAAGTTCCACCGTCTTTTCTTCGCCGGGTTCAAAGCGTACGGCAGTACCTGCCATAATGTTCACGCGCTTGCCAAAAGCGGCTTTGCGGTCAAAGGAAAGCATGCGGTTGACCTCGAAAAAATGCGTGTGAGATCCGATTTGTACAGGTCTGTCGCCGGTGTTCACCACGGTGATGGTGGCAGTATCACGGCCTTCATTGGCGTTGATATGACCGGGCTTAATAAAGTATTCTCCGGGAATCATAACATAGATTTTGGTATTATCTGATGGGGTGGTGTACAGTCACCAGCTTGGTGCCATCTGGAAAAGTAGCTTCAATCTGGATCTCGTCTATCATTTCCGGCACTCCTTCCATTACGTCTTCGCGGGTGAGGATGGTAGCACCATACTGCATGAGCTGCGCCACGGATTGCCCGTCTCTCGCACCTTCCTGCAGACGGCTGCTGATCAGCGCAATGGCTTCAGGATAGTTCAGTTTTACCCCTCTGGCCTTGCGCTTTTCGGCCAGTTCACCAGCCAAAAAGAGCAACAATTTTTCCTGTTCCCGGGCTGTTAAATGCATACGATGTTAGATTTTGGGTTATGGGGTAAATTACAAAAAAAGCCGGATGATCAATCCGGCTTTCTAACTTATTAAAATTAATTCTATGCAGAGTTTCTGCCCGCATTGATGATCCCGAACGAACATCTCACGACTAATTTCTCGAAGATTTCTTTCAATCCATCCCCGTTTCCAGCTTCATTCATCTCACGAATGCGGGTTAATGCATACTGCTGGATTGTGAGTAAAGGCAGTACGATACGCTCACGCATCTGTATAGACAATTGGTCTGTCGGGTAATGAGACATCAGGTCGGAGTGTCCTGTCAGTTTCAGCAGGTAAGTACGGGTACGCTGGAATTCATCGTGGATGATGGTCCAGATTTCGCCGAACTGCGGGTGGTTCTTATAGGCGGCGGTGAGCGGGAAATAACACTTCTTCATCGCCATCTCACAGTTGTCCAGCAGGGTACGGAAGAACAGGGAGTTCTTGTACAGATCCTGCAGTTGTTCCCATTTACCATCTTTTTCCATCTTCTCCAGGCCATAACCTACGCCATAGAATCCCGGAACGTTCTGTTTGATCTGGCTCCATGCACCTACATAAGGTACGGCCCTCAGGTCATTCAGGTTCAGCTTGCCCGCTCCATTCCTTTTGGAAGGACGGCTGCCAATATTCGTCTCGGCATAGTAGCGCAGCGGACTGGCGTAGTTCAGGTAATCCAGGAAGTCAGGATGCACTTTCAGTTCACTGAAAGAGTCAAAACCTGCATCTGCCAGCTCCTGCAATAACGCTTCCTGCTCATCAGTCAGCGTCTTTTCACGGCTGGAAAACAGTTCGTTAGCAATACCCGCATGCACCAACTGTTCGATATTAAACTGTGCAGAATCCACTGTTCCGAAATTGGAACTAATGGTCTGACCCTGAATCGTTAACTGAATTTCCTTGTTCGCAATGTTGCGGCCCATAGATGCATAGAACTGATGGGTTTTTCCACCACCTCTTGCTGGAGGACCGCCACGACCGTCGAAGAAGACTACATTGATGTCATATTCTTTAGAGATCGCACTTAATTCTTCCTTCGCCTTGTAAATGCACCAGTTAGCCATCAGGTAACCACCATCCTTGGTACCGTCGGAAAATCCGAGCATGATGGTCTGCTTATTATAGCGCTGTCTCAGGTGCTTCCTGTACTCTTCGTTCGCATACAGGGAACGCATTACCTCACCGGCATGGCGTAAGTCCTCGATGGTTTCGAAGAGCGGAACGATATCTACGCTCAGGTCTTCGTTCTTCCAGCCGCTGAGCAGGAACAGGCCATATACTTCCATTACATCCAATGCACTGGTAGTATGACTGATGATATAACGGTGACAACCAAACTCTCCGTTTGCAGTCTGGATAGTTTTGATCGCTTTGATGGTTGCCAGGGTATCCTGTTGCAGCCCTTCTTCTACGATAGCAGGATCAGCTGCTTTCTTTACTTTCAGCAGCGCGCTGATTTTTTCTTCATCACCCAGGTCTGCGTAGTTATCCGGCAAAAGCTCAGATCCCGCTGCTATCTTAGCCAGGAGTGGTCCGTGTACGGAGCTGTCCTGACGAACGTCCAGGGTGGCAAAGAACAATCCGAACAGCTCAACCCTTGTAATGAGGTCATCGAGCAGGCCGAGGAACAGGGCGTTATTGTCCTCGATGAGGATGATACGCACCCTGTACAGGGTATCGAGAATATCCTGGCGGCTCAGGTTTGTTTTATGCCCCGGGATAAAGAGATTGCTATATAATTGTTGCTCCAGTGCAGCCAGCTCATTTTCGATGCCTTTGAAAGTCAGGCGGCGCTTGAGACGGCGTACATCCAGGTAATAACATTTTATAATACCACCGCGCAGTGCATCCGCCACACGCAGGGTAATGTCTGCATTTACAAATGGATTACCATCACGGTCACCACCAGGCCAGAAGCCCATGCGGATCACCGGGTTATTACCATTGATAGCTGCGGGGAAATGAGATTTAAGACGGGATACGATCTTACCGGCAGCGGTATAGAACGTATTTTCAAGGAACCAGACCAGGCTGATAGCCTCGTCATATGGTGTAGGCTTCTCCTTCTTGAAGAAAGGAGTCTTACCCAACTGCTTAAGGTACGAATCCACCTGAGCAGTATTATCATTGATCAAAGCCCTTGACAGGTCGTTGATAATACTTAATACATTACCTGGATAGAATTGTGTGGGATGGGCTGTCAGTACAAGACGTACCGAGAAGTCCTGCAACTTCGCTGCCAGTTGATCCTGTTTTTGCTCGGCCATCACCTCAGATTCGAGGTGACTGAGCGAACCCGTTCCATTCATGTCATGAATATGACGGAATGCTGCATCTTCCAGTGCATCGAACAATACGACCTGACGTTCTGCATACTGCACAAACCGGAACAGCATATCAATTTGTTGCTGTTCTGTTGCATTCGTATACTGCTCGAAAAAAGATGTGAGAATTTCCTGCGGGCTTTTCTCCTTACCGTATCCTTCTTCACAGTGAATCAGGAATAAAGAGAGAAATACCCCGGTCTTCTCCACCTTATGGAAAGGTAGCGCAGTAAAAAGGCTGTTGTATAACTGGAACTTGGTGCCAACCAAATTCTTAAACAACTGTAGAGTGTTATTTACCGGTGCTTCCATAACTGATTTTACTAATTTTAAATGACCCTTAGCTAACCGGGAGATAAAAGTAGTATAAAATAGTTACAAAGTTTAATAGAAAAACTCGCGAAAAAATATGCCACGGCATATAGCCGTGGCACGCAAAGGATTCCCCCCTCGTTGCAATTGAGCAAACGTTAATTGAACAATAGGTTCAGGTAAAAAGTAATTAGTATCTCAAAAAATGATCATGCTTTGGGGCCGGGCACTGAAGATTAATTTTGCAGGGTATATCTGATAGGGAGGTTATACTGCACACTTACTTTTTGATTGTTTTGTTTGCCAGGTTTCCACTTAGGCATTTTCTTTACCACGCGGATGGATTCCTCTTCAAGACCACCTCCTTTGGTAGCACCAATTGTTTTTACATCATTGATGTTGCCTTCCTTGTCTACTACAAACTGTACGAATACGGTTCCCTGTATTTCATTTTCCTGTGCCACATGCGGATATTTCACGTTATCACGAAGAAATTTAAGCAGCGCGTCTTCACCACCGGGAAAGGTAGGCATCATTTCAACAAAGCAAAGTATTGTTTCCCTTTCTACCACAGGTGCTTCCACGACATTATTACCAGGACCATCACCTCCTAATAATGAAGGGATATCACGACCATTGATATCATCTCCCTGAATGTTAGCGACACCAACAGATTTGTTGCCAATACTATCAAGTCTCACAACTTCATCTTCAGCGCGCACCAGGTCATCACGCGTAATAATAGGTGGGGTAATCTTCACGGATGAAACGGCCGGCGGTGGTGGTGTAGGAGGAGCAGGAGGAGGAGGAATAACCTTGTCGTCCGGAGTATGCAAATTCGTTAATATAGTTTCTTTAACCATAGGTTCATTTCGTATATGCATTGACGCTGCAAAAAGCTTATCACTCAATACATATCCACCTACTATTACCAAAGCGATAGAAACTGTGCCTATCAAGGCTCTGCGAACACGCCTGTCCTCACTTCTGCGGAGTTCATATGCACCGTATTCTTTGTTACGGCCCTCGAAGAGAATGTCGAGGAAGTCTGCATTGTAAATGTTTGTTGTATTCATGTGTTGAACATTTACAATAGAGATGCCGGGTTAAAACAATTCCATATGTTATCAGGAAAATTTTTTTAGCTTTTAAATAATCCATTCCAGATCGATATCCGGATCGGGACACCTATTTTGCTAAAGGAAGTATTCACTATCTTATAAAAAGTAATTTTGTTCAGATGTTGTATCAGTGCAGGATGCTAATATGCCAGCGGCGCGGGGGGATACGTTACATTATAATTTACCACCAATAAATCTGCAACATACCTTGCCCCGCAAACCTGTCCGGCATTTCTTTTTCTATTTACAGCTTATAGCAAACAAAATTCCTGCGATTTGTATCGGTTTCTATTAGTCCACCGATTCTGTAGACAAATATACGCTAACCTGTTTTACATTTCCAAATATGTGCAGGTATTTTTTAAAAAAATCTATCATTACCGGGCAGAAGATTCGGATAGTTTTTGAAAAATAAAAAAAATCAAACCGGTACACGGCTCATTGGCCACAGTTTTGCTACCAATTCTAGAATAACTAGATTTGGTTCATGACACGCCTTATTCTGCCTTGCTTAACCTGCCTCTTGTCGCTGTCTGCATATGCACAAAAACCCGCAGACACTACACTACTTCCTGAAGTTCAGGTCATGGCCTATCCGGGCAAAAAATACTCATTTCTACAGGTGCCATCCAGCAGCGCAGTCATCACAGAAAAACAGCTATCATTACAACAGGGCACCACGCTCATTCCCACGCTGAACAACGTTCCGGGAGTACGAATGGAGGAGCGTAGCCCCGGTAGTTATCGTTTATCCCTGAGAGGCAGTTTATTACGCTCTCCCTTCGGGATCAGGAATGTAAAAGTCTATATAGACGAAATCCCTTTTACCGATGCAGGTGGCAATACCTACCTGAACCTCTCCGATGCCGGCGCCTTCACAGGCATTGAAGTATTGAAAGGTCCTGATGGCAGCCAGTTCGGGGCTAACTCAGGGGGCGTGCTACTCCTCCACCCTGCCGGCACGCAACCAGATACCGCCCGTCTGAAAGCAGATATACAGGCTGGCAGTTATGGCCTTTTCCATGAAGAAGGCGGCTGGCAAAAACAATGGAACAAATACAAGCTCAATATATACGAAGGCATACAGCGCACCGACGGATATCGCCAGAATAGCGCCTTAAAAAGATATTATGTACAAACTGCCCAGCAATGGCAATATAACCCGCATAACAACCTTAAACTGATTGCATTCTATAGTGATATGGATTATCGCACCCCCGGAGGCCTTAACGCCGCCCAGGCAAGTGCTGATCCCCATGCCGCACGACCCGCTACTGCTACCCTGCCCGGGGCTATTGAACAACATGCAGGTATCCGCAACAAAACAGCTTTAGGTGGCCTGGTACACACGGCACAGTTATCCACACACTGGAAACATGTACTCAGCATCTATGGGATCAATACCCATTTCGAAAACCCCTTTATTACCAACTTCGAAGCCAGAGACGAAAATACTGCCGGCGCACGTACTTACATCGCCCTGCAGGATCAGCCCATCAATGGCACCAATATCCACCTGGACTGGACCGCCGGAGTGGAATGGTCACAAACCGGTTCGGACATTGTAAACTATGGCAATAACAAAGGCAAAAGAGATACCGTGCAGGCAGCCAGCAATATCACTGCCAGCCAGCATTTCTTTTTCACCAGCCTCTCCCTGCGCCCCGGTTCACAATGGATCGTAGAAGCCGCACTGAGTGCGAACTATTTTAAATACCGCTTTGAACAGGGAAAGAAGCAATTCGATCCTCAACTGATGCCCCGCATCTCTTTATCTTACTTAATCCTCCCTCAATGGTCTGTACGTGCCTCCCTAAGCAAAGGATACTCCCCTCCTTCTATTGCAGAGGTACGGCCGACTGATAATGTCATCAATACCACTTTACAGGCTGAAACAGGCTGGAATTACGAAGCCGGCTTCCGCCTGCAGGGGCTTCGTCATCAATACCAGCTGGATGCGGCGGTTTTCTATTATAAGCTGCAGGATGCAATTGTTCGTCAACTACACGATGACGGTACTGAATACTTTATCAATGCAGGTGGTACAACACAAAAAGGAATTGAACTGCAAGGCATGACATGGTTGACAAAGTGGTTACAGCTCAATGCCAGCTATGCTTACAGTCATTTCATATTCAGTGACTACAACGTAGCCGGCAAGAACCTTTCAGGCAATGCCCTCACCGGTGTTCCCCGTCATGCAGCCAATGCCGGATTGCTGGCCAACCTGCCGGCACATCTCTCCGTATATGCACAATACGCATTCACAGACAAACTGCCTCTGGATGATGCAAATACTGCGTACGCAAAACAATATCATTTATTGCAAGGGAAAGTAAGCTGGCAGCTGATGAAGCATATTACCCTCTATGCAGGTGCAGATAATATCCTGAACCGGTTCTATAGCCTGGGCAATGACCTGAATGCCGTCGGCAACCGATACTTCAATCCTGCTACCCTGCGCAACTACTATGGGGGTGTAAGGGTAAGGATCTAACAAACGAAAGGGGCCGCCTAAAGGCCGCCCCTACACACATTGGATCAAAAAAAACAAAAAAAACATATAGTTTAAACGAGTTGCCTGCTTTTATAATGGACTGCAGACAAAGTCCTTAGCCTTTCAGCCGCAAATTCTGGCGTAATATCCCTTTGTGGATTTGCCAGCATCTCGTACCCTACCATGAATTTCTTCACTGTCGCGGAGCGCAGTAATGGCGGATAAAAATGCATATGCCAATGCCATTCAGGATGTTCACTACCATCATTCACCGGTGCCTGGTGCATACCGGCTGAATACGGGAAAGAAGTTTCAAATAAGTTATCGTAACGGATGGTCAGTTGTTTCAAAATATCTGCCAGTCCTGTCTTTTCTTCTTCATTGAATTGCGTTACAGACTGTACATGACGACGGCTGATGATCATTGCTTCGTATGGCCATACTGCCCAGAAAGGCACCAGTGCCACGAAGTGTGCATTTTCAGCAATGATCCTTACCTGTTCTTTTACCTCTTTATCAAGGTAGGCAGACAGCAGGCTTTTGCCATGTTTGTCAAAATACAGTTTCTGCTGGCGGGTTTCTTTTTCCAGCTCCATCGGTACATTCTCTGATGCCCAGATCTGTCCGTGTGGATGTGGATTACTACAACCCATAATATCTCCTTTGTTTTCGAAGATCTGGATGTATTTAATGTAGTCTACTGCTTTTAGCGCTTCGTATTCTTTCGCCCACAGGTCTACCACCTGGCGGATAGCAGGAACTTCCATTTCAGGAAGTGTGAGGTCATGCCTTGGGCTGAAACAGATCACACGGCAAAGGCCACGCTGTGATTGTGCAACCAGCAGACCATCTTCATCCACATCGCCGGATGGCGTGTTGGACAATAATGCGGAGAAGTCGTTTGTAAAGGCGATTGGCCCTGTATACGCTTCATTTTTGCTGCCGTCAGCACGTGTATTGGTTGGACACAGGTAACAGTCTTCTACATAAGAAGGACGTTGTACCTGCGCAGGCGCTTCTACTTTTCCCTGCCATGGTCTTTTGGAACGGTGAGGAGAAACGAGTACCCATTCGCCGGTCAGGATATTCAGTCGGGTATGGGGATGGGAAGTCAGATCAAAGGTATTTTCAGACATTGCTCTTAGTGATTTCACTTGACAAGGATATCTGGGATTGGATCGAAAGTAACAGGAAAAATACTGCGTATTACTGTTGATCCAAACCCAGACAGAATGGTATATTTTTAATTATTCACCAGATTGTTCACAGTACGGCAACCATCTTCAATGCTGGTCACGTATGCTTTCAATGTAGTATTGAACTGTTGTTTGTAACCGGCAGCAGCTCTTTCCAGCAGGGCTGGAACAGCCGTTTTCTTCACGATGTTGATGGTACAGCCGCCAAAGCCGCCACCCATCATACGTGCACCCAGTACACCATTTTCACCGGCAGCAAATTCTGCCAGCCAGTTCAGTTCAGGGCAGCTTACATTATACAGCTTATCGAGGCCTTCGTGTGTAGCAAATACCTTTTTACCAAATGATGTAAGGTCGTCATTCTGCAGGTCAATACAGGCATCCTGTAAACGCTGAATTTCTTCCACTACATAGCGGCAACGGTTATATACGGTTGCATTCTTACCTTTTACGTAGGCATCCAGCATATCCATACTTACATCGCGCAGGCTGTTCACATGTGGATGGTGTACCTTTACCCAGGCTACACCCTGCTCACATTCAGCACGGCGGGTATTATATTCGGAGCTTGCCAGGGAGTGCTTCACCTGTGTATCCAGCAGAACGAGGTTGACATCGTCAAAGTTGAATGGGATGTATTCGTATTCAAGAGAGCCGCAATCCAGTTTAATCAGCTGCTGTTTCTTACCGAACATGCTGGCAAACTGGTCCATGATACCACAACGAACACCTACGAACTGGTTTTCGGCAGCCTGTGACAGGAGCGCCATTTCTTTGCGGCCCAGGCCAAGGCTGAACAGTTCGTTCAGACCAAATACGGTAGCACATTCAAGTGCTGCGGAGGATGAGAGGCCGGCGCCCAGGGGAACATTACCGCAAAATGCACATTCAAACCCGCCGATGATATGACCTCCCTGCTGCAATTGCTGCACAACGCCCAGCAGATAATCAGGCCAATGCTGTTTCGTACGTTCCAGTTTATCCAACGACCCGGTGTAAGAATCATTTACATCCAGTGCATGCATCACAATTTTGTTGTCGTTGCGCTTGATAATGGCGAGGTAGATAGCTTTGTCAATAGCGGCAGGTAATACGAATCCATTGTTGTAATCCGTATGTTCTCCAATGAGATTAATGCGTCCTGCAGCTCTTACCATAATTGGTTCCTGATCAAAATGCTGCTGGCAATAAGCGTTAAGTTTAGCTTGCTCCACGTTCTAATTTTTTAATCGAAGTTTATTGATCCTAGTTTTTCCCTGTCAGAGATTTGATCACCGTGATCTCTTCTGTGCTGTAAGGCGTTCCGTCTTGTCTGAAGATGTCGTGGAACCAAACTTTAGGTTCTGCTCCGTCAGGCATAGGTGTATCCCAGGCATAAATAGTGTTGGTCTTTCCGGATACGAGACCCCAGTTGTAAGCAGCTACATTTTCCTTTTTCAGGAGCGGCATAATGGTCGCGAAGAAGCTGTTACGGGCACGGGCCATGTATTCAGTGCAGATCAGGGGACGACCATACTTGCGCAGGGTGTCGATTACTTCCTGGTGTTCCTTTTCGTCAGCATAGTTGTGATAGGTGATCACATCAGAGTTGTTCAGCTGGTATTCGTTCAGCTTTGTGAGACTTTTATTCCATACACCTGAGCTGATAGGCTGTGCTGTATTAGCTTCTCTGCCCCAGGTGAATACTAATTTTAATAATGGCAGGCTCTTCTCACCATAGTCTGAGTTGCCTGGTTCGTTATAGAGATCCCACAGGAAAATACGTTTGTCTTTCCTGAAAGTGCTCATTACATCCACTACATATTTATGCAGGGTATCGTTCAGCTGTGTTGAACTCTCTCTGCGGATACCCGGATCCTGTAACCATCCGGAATTGTGGATCCCTGGTTTTGGTGCTGGCTGTGTACCAATTGCATAAGTTTTATTCCAGCAGTCGTCAAAGAGTACGAAGATGGTAGAAATACCGTAGCGGTCAGCAATACTGAGGTAAGTATTCATACGGCCTTTGAATCCTTTTGGATCCTGCTCCCAGGCAGCATGATGCAGGAATACGCGCATGGAATTCAGACCAATAGAAGCAGCATAACCAAGCTCACGGCTGATGGTAGCAGTGTCGAAAGAAGCTGCCTGCCACATTTCCAGCTGGTTGATAGCAGTACTGGGAATAAAGTTGGCACCACGTTGCCACGCATGTGATTGATACCATTTCTGAGCTTGTTTTTTGGACCACTGCGGTCTTGGCTGTGCTTGTGCAACAACGGCCATCGTTGCAATCAGCAGTGCAGCAAGTAATGAAACTTTTACTTTCATGCTTTTCAGTTTTTTGTGGAGCAGTATAGATTGTGGGAAATAATAATGAAGCTTATTAGATCTTGTTTTCTATAGCCATGGAATTTTATAACGTTTAAAAATGTGGAATCACGACATAAAAATATGAGATTTACGTAAACGATTACAATAAATTTTACAAAAGGCAAAAGATTCTACGTAATAAGTTGTAAATGAATGAATTATTTTTTCGTAATCGTTTACGTTGAAGGGCCTTTTTCTTTTTATCTCCGCATTGACGACTGCCTGTATACAGGAACCGGGTCCAATACAACCCTTGACTTTACCAGCGTACCCTCCTCTCCCTCATTAATCATCTCCATCAGCAGTTTAAAAGCCTCTTTCCCCATCTGCACCGTCTGCTGATCTATACTTGACAAACTCGGCGTAATATGCTCATCAAATGACTCATTCGCAAACCCTACCACCCCAAAGGCTTCCGGCATATCGATCCCCCTGTCTTTCAACTCCTTCACCACTCCCAGGGCCGTAAAATCCTCCACCGCAAATACCGCATCCGGCGGCTGTGGCAGCCCCAGGAAATGGGCAATCGCCTGCCTACCCGCCTCAATCGAAACGTTCCCCTGGTAGATCAGGTCCGGTTCCACCGGTAGCCCATATGCTGCCAGGGCAGATTTATAGCCCTCCAGGCGATCCTTAAAGATCTTCAGGTGTTGCTGCCCCGTAATATGGGCAATACGCTTGTATCCCTGACGGATCAGGTGCTCCGTAGCATAATAAGCCCCCTTGAAGTCATCGACCACCACCGAAGGAATATTCAGGCTATCGTTCGCACGGTCAAAAAAGACCAGCGGCACTCCCCGCTCCTTGATCTCGAGGTAGTGACTAAAGTCTAAAGTCTCCTTGGCAATAGACGCCAGGATACCATCTACCCGGGTACTCAGAAAGGTTTCTATCCCCTTCTGCTCATACTCCGGCTGTTCGTTAGACTGATAGATCAATACATTATAACCATGCTGGTTGGCCATGCTCTCAATACCGTGGATCACAGAGCCAAAAAAGTTGATTTCCGCACTTGGAATGATGACTCCAATAATATTGGTCCTGCCGGAGCGCAGTGACCACGCGATCCTGTCTCTCCGGTAGTTCATCCTTTCCGCCACTTCCTGCACCATCTTCCGGGTTTCCTCACTGGTACCCTTGCGGTTATTCAAGGCCCTCGACACAGTGGCGCCCGTCAGGTTCAACTCCCTGGCTATGTCTGCTATAGTAACTTTGTGATTCAATAAAGGCTGTGTTTACTACTAAAGTATAAAATGATTATTTAATACAGCAAAAATAATGGAGGACGGCAAATCTGGCACTTGATTTTAATCACACCGGCCACAGACCAGGTTTCAAATCTTCCTCCACAGCAGCCATAGGCAGCCCACAGAGAAGATTATTGTAATAAGTCAATGCTTGCATTATATTTATACCAATACAATCCTTACCAATGCAAGCAGCAAATCAACGCTTTCTGCCACTGGACGTATTCCGTGGCCTCACCATCTGCTTTATGATCATTGTGAACACTCCCGGTACCAATGATATATTTGCACCACTGGAACACGCCGCCTGGCATGGCTTCACACCCACCGACCTGGTGTTTCCGTCATTCCTCTTCGCCGTGGGCAATGCCATGAGCTTTAGCATGCGCAAGTACTACGACCTGGATAACGCCACTGTACTCTCGAAAATATTCAAAAGAACCCTCCTCATCTTCCTCCTGGGTTTCATCATGTACTGGCTCCCTTTTGTTCATCACACCGACGACGGTAGCCTGGCTTTCAATTCAATCAGCAATACCCGCATCATGGGGGTACTGCAAAGAATTGCCCTCTGCTACTGCTTCGCTTCCCTCATGATCCGGTTCCTGCCCCAGAAAGCAGTATGGATCATCAGCGGATTATTACTGGTCGGCTACTGGATCATTATGCGCTTCGCTGGCGATGCGGCTGATCCGTATGGGTTCTCTACCAATGCCGCCGTTCATTTCGATAAGTTAATTCTTGGTGAAAATCACATGTACCACGATAAAGGCACCATCTCCGAACCCGAAGGATTACTCAGTACACTGCCCGCAATTGTGAATGTAGTCATCGGTTATTATGCCGGCCTCTATATCCAGAAACGCAGGCCCAATACGCTTAGTACCCTCATCAGGGTAGGTTGCTTCTTTATCATCCTGGCTACATTCTGGAATACAAATTTCCCAATTAATAAAAAGTTATGGACCAGTACCTTCGTGTTGCTCACCGCCGGATTGGACCTCCTGATCCTGACCTTGCTTTTGTATATCATAGACGTACAAGAGAAAACAGCATGGACCGGGTTCTTCACCACCTTCGGGAAAAATCCTTTATTCCTTTATCTTTTGTCCGAAGTGATGGTTATATTCCTGTTTTTCTTTACTATTGGGAACGAATCAGTATATGCCTGGATCAACAACCACTTTTTCCAGCCATTAGCCCCGGGCAAAGCAGGCTCTCTCCTCTTTGCAATCACATACATGCTGTTTTGCTGGTGTGTGGGTAAATTCCTGGATAAAAAACGTATATACGTTCGTGTATAAGAAAGGTGGTATAGTATATTGCCTTATCTTAGCTTCCTGAAAAACCCAACGTGTCTTGTTTTGCTTTGTTTTGAGAAACTGTTAGTCATGAAATAGTATGGAATTATCGTTAAAGGGAAAAACCGCCCTGATCTGTGGCGCCACACAGGGTATTGGATTAGCCACAGCCAAAGAACTGGCCGCTTTAGGAGCAGAATGTATCTTAATGGCCAGAAACGAGGATGCCCTGAAAGAAATTATACCTACGCTCGAAGCAGAACATTTCCAGGAGCATAGTTATCTTGTCGCCGACTTCAGGCACCCCAAAGAGGTGGAAGAAGCTATCAGGACAGTCGCAGACAAACAAACAATTCACATCCTGATCAATAATACAGGAGGTCCTGCTGCAGGCCCGATCGTAGAAGCTGAAGTACAGGATTTCATCGACGCTTTTAATCAGCACCTGGTGAATAATCACATTCTTGCACAAGCCGTGCTCACTGGTATGATCGGAGCTGGTTATGGCAGGATCATCAACGTAATCTCTACCTCCGTAAAAGCACCGCTCAAAAACCTGGGCGTGTCCAATACCATCCGCCTTTCCGTTGCAGCATGGGCCAAGACCATGGCGACAGAACTGGCACAGTATGGCGTGACTGTCAATAACGTATTGCCAGGTTCCACCAACACAAGCCGCCTGCAATCCCTGATAAAGACGAGCGCTAAAAAGCGGAACGTGGAAAGACAGGTGATAGAACAGGAAATGCTAAGTGAAATACCAATGAAACGATTCGGAGATGCAAAAGAAATTGCAGCCACAATTGCATTTCTTGCTACACCTGCCGCAGGCTACATCACAGGTACGAGTATCCCTGTTGACGGTGGTAAATCTCCGACCTTCTAAGTGCTTGTACAAAAAAGCCCCGGCAAACGTCGGGGCCCGATTCATCACTTTTTACTATTACAAATTGAACAAGTGTGTATCTGATTGTGCAAAAATCCCTTATCTGAAAGCATAATTATAAGCGGAAAAGGAATTTTATTTACGCAAAGGGGAAAAACAAAAAGGGGGGCAGTCTGAGACTGCCCCCCTTTTTTATGTGATCAACATTTATCTTACATCAAACCACAAGCGGGTGACCAGCTGATCGGCTCCCTGGTGCGCCACAGCCGCCTTGTAATTCGCTCCGTTCAGCGCCTGCTCTGCAGAAGGATAAGTTAAGCGCAAAGGAATCTTTCCACCCAACACGCCTCTATAAGCGGGTGCCAGTACCGGGTAATCCAGCCTTCTCCACTCAGCAAATCCTTCCAGCCCTTCTCCAAACAGTGCCAGCCACTTCTGCTCACCAATAGATTTCCTGTAATTCGTAGCATCGTAAGCTACTGATGCCTGTGCCAGGTAAGTAGCCACATCAGCATCACTCACATTATATTGTTTCAGCGAAGCAGTAATTGCCTGATTGTACAGATCTGCTGCATCTCCGCTCAGTAAACCTCTCTGTGCGGCTTCCGCCTTGATGAACAGTAACTCAGCGTAGTTAAAAATCACGCCTGGTGCTGTTGAAGCAGTGAATACAGCACCTACATCCGAAGTCTTGTTCAACCCAAGTTTGTTAGCAGAATCCGTAGCCAGGCCATTGGTCACACCCAGTATCACATTTGTCTCTTTAGGAAACGCTGCATATATATTCAGACGGGGATCATTGTAGGAACGCAGTAAATCTACCACCGTCTTACTGATACGGTAATCATTCCGTGTCTCCCTGTTTTTTCCCACCGGGTTCTGGTTAGGAGATGCCAGGTATACCAGCTGTGCAGCCTCGCTGTTCGCAGCAATCAAAGCACTGTTGTCAGCACCAATTTCGTCGAACACGGCTTTCGCTGCATCAAACTCCTGGTCCGCTATCCTCAGCGCGATGCGCAGCCGCAGGGAGTTCGCAAACTTCTTCCATTTAGTCATATTACCACTATACAACACATCTCCACTAATGGCATCACCACTGGTATTGATCAGGCCTGCTGCTGTTTTCAGCTCTGCCAGCAATCCCAGGTAGATATCACGCTGGTTATCGTATTTTGGTGTCAGGTATTTTTCAATGTTCGCTGTCTGCGTATAAGGCACATCGCCATACAGGTCAGTCAGCACCTGGAAAATCCAGGAACGCATGATGATACCAACGGCTTTGTAGTTCGGGTTGTGCAATGTATCGCCCAACTGGATCAGGGTAGTGAAATCCTCTACACCCTGTGCATAAAAGTTATTCCACACGGTCTGGATATTGGTAGATGCAGGAATATATCTATCCGGGTCCGTGTACTGGATCTTGGCCCAGTACTGCACATACAGCAGGCTTGTTTCCATCGCAGCATCAGTGCCCCAGTAAGTATCCACGTTCATTTTGATCCCATTGGTGAGCAGGTAATCCGGCTGTGCGGATTCGGCTTCGTTCGGATTTTTGTTAATCCTTTCCAGCTCCTTGGAGCAGGATGTGAGCACAAGCGCAATACCAGCTACCCACAGTATATATTTGAATAATTTCATGATCTGATTTTTTGAAGGTTCAATTAGAAGGATACTTTCAGGTTCACACCTATGCTACGCGTAGTTGGGATCTGTAAGGTTTCCAGCCCCTGTCCGTTACCTGTATTGAAAGCCGTTTCCGGATCAATATTTGGCACCTTTTTATCGATGTAGAATAAGTTACGTGCTGTCACGGTCAGATTCACACCCTGTAAACCCCATCTGTGTGTTAATGTTGCCGGCAATGCATAACCAACTCTCACCTCTCTCAGCTTGATAAAACTGGCACTGTACACACTGCTCTCATTGAGAGAACTGTTATATACCGCTTTGTAATAGCTTTCTGCACCCAGGATGGTTTCGTTCTTTTTACCGTCAGCAGTTACGCCGTCAAAGATGAGACCATCATGATGTACGGTTTCTCCATTTGGCGCAGCCGCATTGTGGTTTTCCAGGCGAACTGCCGTCTTCGGATCACTGGCTGCATAGTAATAAGGAATACCACCATGCTCCTCGTCCCTGCCTGGCATAGTCTGCGCCAGTACACCTGTATAATTACCAGTGTAGTTAGTACCGGACCAGATCTGACCACCCTGGCGGGTATCAATCAGGAATCCAAGAGAGAAGCCTTTGAAAGAGAAATTATTGTTGATACTACCCGTCCATTTTGGGGTATAGTAACCTAGTATTTTCTTGTCGGCGGCTACAACCGGTGCACCATTGGCTACAACGATCTCGCCCTTTTCATTACGCTGGTAAGCTTTACCATACAGGGCGCCGTAACGCTGACCTTTGGTAGCCAGTACCTGCATGTTGCCGGAAGTACCCAGCACATAATTGTTCAGGAAACCTTCTTCGTCGAGCGCTATTACTTTAGAGATATTCTTTGCGTAGTTGATATTTACATCCCAGCGGAAACCGGAAGGAGTGGTGATTGGTGTACCTCCCAGCATCACTTCCACACCATGGTTGTTGATCTCACCAGTGTTCAGGATCTTTTTCAGCTCACCGGTACTCGCACTTACGTCTGCCGGCAGGATCTGGTTGTAACCGGTAGAAGAATAATAAGTCACATCAGCATGGATACGATCTTTCAGGAAACCTGCTTCCACACCGATTTCTGTAGCATGTGTAATTTCAGGTTTCAGGTTCTTTACCAGGTAGATATCACTCACAGTCAGCATTGGTGCACTACCGAATGGCTGGCTGAATGGATAAGTATTGATCAGCTGATAAGGATCGGTATCCTTACCTACCATTGCCCAGCCACCTCTTACTTTCAGGTTTGTCAGCACCTTGCTTTGAATATGCAGCGCATCCGTCAGTACCACGCTGGCATTCACAGATGGATAGAAGTAAGAGTTATTGCCGCTAGACAGTGTAGAAGACCAGTCATTACGTGCGGTCGCATTCAGGAATGCCCAGTTTTTGTAGGACAATGTTGCAGAAGCAAAACCACTGTATACTTTCAGGCGGGTCAATACATTTGTTGAGATCAGCGCATCGCGGGAGTTATTCAATGTATATACATCTTTCACTGCCAGTCTCGGTGCCTGCTGATAGTTATTCTCATATTGGTTAGTACGGATGTTACCACCTACCAGACCATCTATGGTAAAGTTGCTGTTCAGCTTTTTATTTGCATTCAGGGTGAATTCTCCGTTGGTTTCGGTCACCACATAACTGTCTTCAGTATAAGAACCGTAAGGTGTACCATTTGTATAGTAAGCGATCTTGTACTTACGTTTATCGTTATACGTATCGGTACCTATGCGGAAATTGGCAGAGAGCCAGTCAGTGACAGCATAGCTCAGGCGGGCATTTCCAAAGAAACGGTTACGCGCCTGACCCACTGTATTTTCATACTGGATCCAGTATGGATTGCTATAGTAGCTATGGTTCCAGTTGAAGTCAGTACCATCTGCATTTTTATAGTTCCTGAGCAAACGGGTATCTACCTGGCGACCAAACCAGGTGAACTGTAATGGCACGCTGTTCGCACGTTTTCCATCAATACCAGGCAGGTTGTCTGCACCGGCTTTTACGTAGTTAGCATAAGTACTCAATGTGAGCTTATCTGTCAGGTGGAAAGTGGTATTCACTGCAAATGAATTGCGGGTGATACCCGTGTTGGGCATGATACCAGTCTGTTTGGTATTATTGAAAGAGAAACGATAATCTACTTTTTCGTTGCTACCGCTTACTGAAACACCATTGTTCAGGGTATAACCGGTTTGATAGAAATCCTTCACGTTGTCTGGATGCGCTACGAAAGGCACTGCCACCCCATTGGAAAAGAACTGTGGGATCAGGCGGCCATCCATTTTCGGACCCCAGCTTTCATCATCACCATCATTGATTCCACCTCCTTTACCATCTACATAGGAGAACTGGCCAGCGGAACCCTGTCCATAGCTGTTCTGATATTTAGGTAGTACCAGCAGGTTATCGAAAGTAGCGCTGCTGTTTAACGTTACGCCATAACCTTTGATACCTTTACCCGTTTTGGTTTTAATGACGAGTACGCCTGCAGAAGCACGGGAACCGTACAACGCAGCAGCGTTCGGTCCTTTCAGTACGTTGAGTGATTCAATATCATCTGAGTTCAGATCGGCAATAGCGTTTGCAAAGTCACGGCCTGTACCTACACCCAGCTGCCTATTATCCAATGGAATACCATCTACAATAAATAAAGGTTGGTTATAACCACCGATGGAGCTTTCTCCTCTCACCACGATACGGGAAGAACCCATACTACCCTGGCTGCTCGTTACGGTTACACCGGCAATCTTGCCAGTCAGTGCGTTCACCACGTTTGACTCGCGGGCTTCGGCAATATCTTTGGTTTTTAGTTCCTGTACGGCATAACCCAGGGAACGCTTTTCACGGCTGATGCCGAGGGCTGTTACCACTACTTCCTGGAGTTTGCTTTCATTATTTTCCAGGGCCACGTTCAGGGTATGGCCGGCGCCAACGACCTGCTCAACAGTAGCGAAACCAATAAAGGAGATGCGGAGCGTATCTTTTGGTGATACGGTGATCGAATACTTACCGTCCGCATCAGTTTGTGTACCATGGCTGCTGCCTTTTACAGTGACAATAGCACCGGGAATAGGTGTAGCATCAGTACGGGATGTGACCACCCCTGTAATCCGGGTATCCTGCGCCTGCCCCCATTGAAATGTGAGGAGGAGAGCCAGTATCATACCGGCGATTTTGAGTAGTTGGTTGTGCATTATATCAGATTTCGGGTAATTAATGACCATGGCAACGCCAGGCCGGTTCTGGACCAGCAATTGACATGACTCACAATTGCGTTGATTTAATTATGATGAGTAGGAATATTCTACTACTTATACAGACATTAAGCGGCGATTGTTAAATACAGGGTAAAATTAAGAAGGATTTTATTATCCTACAAGTATTATAGACTAAGTTGTTAATATTTTTGTAAGATTTGACACTTTAGAGGGATTACGGGCTTCCTAAAAGCGGGAATTCCCCAAGGGAGCATGCAGTCTTGTTTTAAGGCAAAGGGCATCACCTTTCCTGGCTATAGCAGCCGATATAAAGAAAAATAAACAGGAACAGCTACTGATGACCGTTTCCAGGTCTTTATTCACTTTTTTGCATGAGATTATAGAGGATCTTCTTCTCTCCTTCATCCAGTTTAATGCCGGTTAATGAGTCTGCCGGAACAAAATGCCTTTTAAATGCAATAATTGCGGCGCTGGTATCCTTTACATCATAGCCAAAGAGGCGCAGTGCCTGTTTTGTATTGAAATCTGCCGGCAGGGTCACATGGGTGGTATCGTACCAGAGGCCAAAGCCTTTTTCGGCCAGTTGCTGCCAGGGGAAATACCGGTTGGGGTCATTTTTGCGGGCAGGAGCAATATCGCCATGGCCGATAAAGTTCGCCGCAGGAATATTATACCGGTGTTTCAGGGTGTCCAGTAAAACCATCAGGCTATTGATCTGCCGGGGCTGAAAGGGCATATATCCATTGTTATCCAGTTCAATACCAATGGAACAGGAGTTCATATCCGTCACATTGCCCCATTTAGACAGGCCGGCATGCCATGCCCGGAGGTAATCGTTGAGCATTTGTACCACGGTACCATCTTTACAGATCACATAGTGGGCGCTTACATTGGTACGGGTCAGGGTAAAAGTTCTGAAGGTACTGTCGCAGGTGCCCTGGGCTGTATGGTGAATGATCACGTAATTGGGCTTACGCATGTTGAAATTGGTAGTACCAATCCATTGCCCGCCAGGTTCTGCGCGCAGGGTACGGGCATAAGATGTAGCCTGCTTGCGGTACACCTTATTGGTAGTACTGTAGGGGGCATGTGCGCAGCTGAATAAGATAGCCGGTAGGGCTAAGCAGAGTAATAGTCTGACCTGTTTCATAGCTAACAAACATACAATTTAAATACCACGTTCTCCTATTCTGATGAGGTTCCGACGATAGCCCGAACCTTATGCTAATACATCTCTAAAAGTATACTTATAGAGTGCTAGTATATCACCTCTATATCCTTGGGATAATGAAGTGATATACTAGTGATATAGAGGTGCCGTATTTGTGATGAGTTGGCATAAAAGCTTCACTATAGCCTTATACTAAAAAAGCCCCCTCTTTCGAGGGGGCTTGCTATCTGTAATGATATTATTTTAACTTATTTAACTTCCTGGGTCATAGAATAAGGCACATCCTTATCAGAGATGCCCCTGCTCTTATTGGGAGTAGCATCCATATCGAAGTCGATAGTTGCACCTTTCATCAAAGCATTGTAATCCAGCCAGTTATTAGTCAGGTTCTCACCATTGAAGGTAGCGGACCTGATATAACGGTTTTCATCACTGTTCCTTGGCGCGTTGATCACGATCTCCTTACCATTTTCCAGTTTTACAGTTGCTTTCTTAAACAGCGGCGCACCTACTACATACTGTGGCGCACCAGGTGTAACCGGGTAGAAGCCCAGTGCACTGAATACATACCAGGCAGAAGTCTGACCATTATCCTCATCACCGCAGTAACCATCAGGGGTAGCTGAGTACAGGCGGTTCATCACCTCCCTGAGCCAGTACTGGGATTTCCATGGGGTACCTGCATAGTTATACAGGTAAATCATGTGCTGGATAGGCTGGTTACCGTGTGCATACTGACCAAAGTTCATGATCTGCATTTCGCGGATTTCATGAATGGTGCTACCATAGTAGCTATCGTCGAATACCGGAGGCATAGAGAATACGGAATCCAGCATCTTTACAAAGGTTTCCTTACCACCCATCAGGTTGATCAGGCCCTGTACGTCGTGGAATACAGACCAGCTATAGTGCCAGCTGTTACCCTCGGTGAATGCATCTCCCCATTTGGTAGGGTTGAAAGGAGTCTGGAATTTACCATTCTCATTCTTACCACGCATTAATTTGCTTTCAGCATCAAATACATTGCGGTAGTTACGTGCCTGCTTTGCAAAACGCTCGATTTCCGCCTTTGGACGGTTCAGGGCTACTGCCAGTTTCCAGATAGTCCAGTCATCATAACAGTATTCCAGTGTACGGGCAGTGTTCTCATTGATTTTTACATCATAAGGCACATAACCCAGTTTATTGTAGTATTTCACCCCTCTGCGTCCTACCGATTCCAGCGGACCTTCATTGTTGGAGTTCTTGATGATCGCTTCGTAGGCAGTATTGATGTCGAAACCTCTTACTCCTTTCAGGTAAGCATCTGCAATCAGGGAAGCAGAGTTGGAACCGATCATACAACCGCGGTGACCAGGGCTCGCCCATTCAGGCAACCAGCCACTTTCCTTGTAAGCGTTCACCATACCTTCCATGATGTGGGCGTTCATAGAAGGATACATCATGTTAAAGAAGGGGAACTGGGCACGGAAAGTATCCCAGAAACCATTGTCGGTGAACATATAGCCTGGCAGTACCTGGCCATTATAAGGGCTGTAGTGCACCACTGCACCTTTTGCGTCGTATTCATAGAATTTACGCGGGAACAGCATGGAGCGGTACAGGCAGGAATAGAAAGTACGGGTCTGGTCAGATGTACCACCTTCTACCTTGATACGGCTCATTTCTGTATTCCAGGCGGCTTTTGCCTTGTCTCTGATCGCCTCGAAAGTGCTGCTGCCAATTTCCTGGTTCAGGTTCAACTGCGCCTGTTCAGGGCTGATGAAGGAAGAAGCCACTTTCACGTTTACCTGCTCACCTTTTACGGTAGCGAAGCCGATTACGGCACCTACGTGGTTATCCTTTGCTTCTTCAACACCTTTGGTCAGGTTACCATTTTTGAAGGTAGCGACATAAGTGAAAGGCTTGTCGAAGGTGAGGACGAAGTAGTTTTTGAAATTAGCCGGTACACCGCCACTGTTCTTGGTAGTATAACCAACGATCTTGTGCTCTGCAGGCAATACCTTAATGTAAGAACCTTTGTCCAGCGCATCGATCACTACGAAAGCACTGTCTTCCTTACCATAGGTAAAACGGATAGCGGCAGCTCTCTCAGTCGGAGTGATTTCTGTGGTCACGTTGTGATCCGCCAGGTATACACTATAATAATAAGGCTTGGCTACTTCCGCTTTGTGCGAAAACCAGCTGGCTCTGTCATCTTCCTTGAATTTAACGGATTTTGTCACCGGCATGATGGCAAACTGGCCGTAATCGTTGATCCATGGGCTGGGCTGGTGGGTTTGTTTGAAACCACGCAGTTTGTCCGAATGATAGGTGTACGCCCATCCGTCGCCCATTTTGCCGGTCTGCGGCATCCAGAAATTCATACCCCATGGGCAGGCAATAGCCGGATAGGTATTACCAGTGGACAAGGAACCCTTTGAATCGGTTCCCATAAGTGGATTGACCCATTCCACCGGGTCGGAGACGCTGTTCACAGTCTGGGCCTTTGCAAAACAGGATGCCAGCAAAAGGGCCGGAATGATGAGTTTTTTCATGTTGAGAGTGTCTGGAATTTTAGCATGATAAAGGACGTAAAAATAAGTTTTCGCGGGATAAAATACGCTTTATTTTATAAATGGAAGAATAGCTGTACTGGCGAGTAGAGATCGGCTAAATTGTTTTAGCTTTTAATGTGACTTTTCGGCAGCATATTAACTTTTCCTTAAAAAGTAAACTTTAAACCAGCGGGGCAGTCCAATACAGTCGTATTGTATAAGTATCAATTGATTTGAAAATCCATCCTATCTCATGAATAAAAGATTTACGCTGGCCGTACTGATCACAGGAACAATGTGCGCAGGATTTTTTT
Source organism: Chitinophaga sancti (assembly GCF_034424315.1). Lineage (GTDB taxonomy): Bacteria > Bacteroidota > Bacteroidia > Chitinophagales > Chitinophagaceae > Chitinophaga > Chitinophaga sancti. The sequence goes on along the minus strand of NZ_CP139972.1, from coordinate 6,381,709 downwards.
CTGCCTGTAAAAAAGAAAGTAAAGCCGGGAGCACAACTACCACGACTACCGGCACCGCCACCTCCGACGAGGATTCATTAAAATACCTGATGTATAATACCATGCAGGTGAGCTATGTAGATGGTGGCAGAAGCACGACTACCAGTCTGCCTACCTATTATTGGTATTCCAATGTACCTACCCTGAACCCGCTGAGCAGTACTTATGCCAATGCCGATTCCCTGCTGGAAAGGATGAAAGCATATGCTGTAGGCAGTGGTTCTACTGTACTGGACAGGTATAGTTTCCTGGACAGAACAGGGTCTTTATCATCTTCCCTGCAGGATGGGGTGTCCGGATCACTGAAAAAAGTAGCCGCGACTTCTGGTGATTATGGGATGGAAGTGACTTATGTATACGCTGATGCTACCAGGACGACCACCTACCTGTACGTACTCTATGTGGATAAGAACTCCCCTGCGGGTCAGGCCGGGTTACAGCGGGGCGACAGGATCACGGCGATCAATGGCGATACTAATATTTCCTATGACGGAAGTTCCGGCAGCAATTATACCAAGGTGCTGAATGCCCTGTATTATTCTACATCAGTGACCCTGAAGGTGATCAAATCAGGTACAAGTTCTACTTCGGCCTCTTATGATCTGGCTACGGCTACTTATAATATCAATCCTGTACTCTTTGATACGACTTATACCATCAATGGGGCTAAAGTGGGTTATTTTGTGTTCTACACTTTCACCAGCACTTATACCAGCAAAGGGGTGGCTTCACCTACCAAGACAGCACTGGATGCCCTCTTTGCCAAATTTAAGGCGGCGGGTATCACGAACCTGATCGTGGACCTTCGGTATAATGGAGGTGGTTCCGTAACGACGGCAGAATACCTGGACAGTGCCATTGCACCGGCCAGCGCTGCAGGCAAGACCATGTATTATTACCTGTACAATGATAAGCTGACGGCTAACCTGGACCGGGTAGGGCTCGAAGCAAGTGTGAACTTCCCGTCTGCTACGGGTGGACTGGCACTGGATCATGTGTTCTTCATTACATCCGGCAATACAGCATCTGCCAGTGAGATGACACTCAACAACCTGAAACCGTATATGAATGTGCAACTGGTAGGCACGACCACTTATGGTAAACCTTGTGGTTTTATCACCTTTACCCTATCTGACTATGATAGTACCGGTAAAGAGCAATACCTGGCTGATTTGTATGCGATTAACTTCGCTACTGAAAATGCGGGCCATACAGGCGGGTATTATTCAGGGATTTCTCCGACTGATTCTGCGGCGGATTATATCAGTGCGCCATGGGGTAGTTTAACAAAGGACGAGAACCTGTATGACATTAATTATTACCTGACGAATGGAGTGTATCCTACGAAAACGAGTGCGAGACTTGCCGCGGGTGGTAATGCGGGGATGCTGCGGATGTCAGCTACGCCAATGAATACAAAGAAATTTAGTGGGATGGTGGATTACAGGTTAGGGAAGAAATTGAAATAATTTTTAAAAAGAGCTTGTCTCAAAAGTGAAGATTCCCGGATTTTTCACGGAGATACCTGGGGAGAGAATTTTTAATAAAATTCTCAGTGCCTTCAAATCACTTTTGAGACAGGTTCTTTTTTTACCTGTGCTGATCGTAGAAACTGGGTTGGATGGCCTGTTGCAATGCATTGATCTCCTGTGGTGTCAATGCTGCGGAGGTGAACACACCAGCCGCTTCTTCCAGCTGATTCTGGGTTCTGATACCCACTACAGCCGCGGCAATAGCCGGCTGGTGCAGTACAAAGCGCAGGGCGGTCTGGGCCAGTGTACGACCCTTCCCGGAAATATTTGCTATGGCCAGTGCTGCTTTTGCCACAGCGGCCGCATCGTAATTCAGGTAAGACTCCGGGTGCTTGCCGGCCAGCAGTCCTTTGGCAACTCCTCCCCTGGCTAAGACCCCGATATTATTTGATTTTAATAATTCCAGGCAACTCTCTTCCGGTCTGCGGTCCAGCAGGCTGTATTGCATCATTACGCTCACGATGTTGGACCGTTTGATATATTCCCTGATCACGTTCGGGCGAATAGAAGAAATACCGTAATAACGGATCTTCCCTGCCTGCTGTAATTGCTCAAAAGCCGCAATGGTCTCATCAATAGGGTCTTCCATCATGCCGCCATGCAGCTGGTACAGGTCAATGTAGTCTGTACCCAGGCGACGCAGGCTCTCATCTACTGACCTGAGGATGTATTCTTTGGACGGATTCCAATCCCAGCTGCTTTTATCCGCTTTCCACTGGTTACCCACCTTGGTAGCAATCACGGCCTTATCCCGTTTCCCTTTCAGCGCCAGGCCCAGTTGAACTTCATTATCCCCATGGTTATAGAGATCTGCGGTGTCAAAGAAGTTGATCCCCTTTTCCAGCGCACGGTGCACCAGGAAAGTGTTCTCTAAGGCGTTCTCTCCCAGCGACATGCATCCAAACGCGATTTCGCTGATCTGAAGGTCCGATTTACCCAGGGTGTTATATTTCATCCTACTAAATTAAAGGCCCCTGCAAAAAAATAGCACCATTATTAAAAAAAATTCTACATTTTGCAGATAGAACCTCGGATTGTCATTCTGTCACTATGGAACAAGTCCTCATTGGTAAGTGTGTTTATATAATCAATACAGGGAAAAACCTTTACAAGATTGGGAAAACCCATGACCTGCAAAAAAGGCTTTCTTCCTATCATACTCACCTGCCCGTTATGTTCCGTGTAATCCGCCAATATCCTGCTGCTAATATGGATGACCTTGAAGAATGTCTGCATGTTATTTTTCAGCATAAAAGGGTAAAAGGTGAATGGTTCGAACTCCAGCCCTCCGACCTCATTATTTGTGACAATGTAGCCCGCAATTACGCACTTAGCCGTATACATAAACAAGCCAAACAATATGGACAGATCCGCTACAGCGAAGATCCCTTATTGCAGGTAATGGAAGCCAACGAAAAATACCTGCAGGATTATAGCCGTGTAGCACAGGACATTGATCTGGGCCTGAGTACGGACGAAGTATTTGAACTCCACGAAGGCACTGTACCTAAAGCGGTTATAGAAACAGTACGCCGCCTGCTGAAATATCGTACCCCCAATTCGGCATTCCTGAGCAAATGGTTGCCGGTTGTTAACGAACTGAGCAAGGGTAGCACGGAAATTGCTATACTTAATAAGTATAAGGGACAAATAAGCCGCAACACGATCCAGATGATCAAAAGGATCCTGCGCAATCAGCTGTTTTAATGCTTTTTTAAGCGGGATTTAAGCCCTTCGGATTTACCTTCACAAAAAATGTTAAAGCGTGTTTAAACGTTAAACTTAGCGTATCCAAATCGATCTAATATTTAAATTCAGGCAAAATGAAGACCAGGTTATACCTGTTGCTTACCCTTATAGCCCTGGTAAGTGTGGCAACAATGGATAGTGCATATGCACAAAGAGGACATGGCGGTGGCCGTGTATCATTTGGAGGTGGTGGCCGCGTGGCTTTTAGTGGTGGTGGTCGTGTAGCGTTTGGCGGCGGTGGGGGCAGAATTGCTGTTGGTGTAGGTACCAGGATTGGCGGTCCCCGCTTTTATGCAGGTGGTGGTTATTACCGCTCTCCTTATCATTATTATCCCCGTCCATATTATCGCCCATATCGTTATTACGGTATGCCTATTGGTTTCGTGGTGAATGTACTGCCTTATGGCTTCCTTTCTTTTAACACTACATGGGGGCCTTATTACTACGCTGATGGATACTTCTATCAGCCATATGCAAGTGAAGGTACAACGCATGAACAATACAAGGTAGTAGATCCTCCAATAGGAGTGGTGATACCTGTTTTACCCAATGGGGTAAATACCGTGGTGATTGACGGGAATACTTACTACGAAAAAAACGGTACTTACTACCAGGAGATTCTACAGGATAAACAAGTAAAATATGTGGTAGTTGGTAAAAACGGACAATTGGATACGGGTAAAGCACAGGACGAACAACCGGCACCGGCACCTGATCCGGAAGTGCTCGAACAACTACCAAATGGTAGCAGAGGAGTAGAGATTAATGGTCAGCAATTATACGTTTCTCCCGATGGTATGTATTACCAGGAAGTCACTAACACAGACAATTCCAGAGGATATAAGCTCGTTGGAAAAATGTCTGCAGATTACTAAGTATCAGTTTATGATTTTACGCAGGTGGCATGGGTTTCCGTGCCACCTGTTTGTTTTAGCAGCACGCCGTTCTTTACTCAATTAAGTATGTTTGATAAACATTAATTTCCTGTTACGAACCAATATTTCATCGCTAAGCCCTATATTTTTTTAAGGAAATTTCATTAGCTTTAAGATAACATTGAGGGTGTTGTACTGACACTTAACCATGGAGACATCTCAGAATAACCAGATTACCTACAAATATCTTTAAAGTCTATGAAAACCACCACCCGAACTCAGTATGAAACCCGGCAGGGGTATGCAAAATCAATTGTATTGTTGCATCAGCCTGTCTGTAAACGGAAGTTTAATTAAGCCCCCTGGCTTTATTAATAACCGTGTCAGGATAGCCATTACCGGAATCGATTTTTTACCAGGAATTGTCATATGAAAGCTGCAAGACGAGGGTCTCTTACAGCCATTTAACCTTCTGCAGCAGGAGAACTTAGTTCATGTGAGATCCAGGCCCGTTTAGCCTTTAATAAGTCTGCGTTATGAAAAAAATCCAGTTCGTGAAAACAGGATGGACATGCTATGTCCAGACGTCAGCATAGCAGCTCCAGGGCGTAATAGCTATATTAAAATAATCAGGAACGCGGTGTAGCATTACTATGATCAATCGCTGATCGTAGTCCGGTATAGGCATGCCCGTTATCCAACTCAAAATAACCTAGTATGAATATGTCTACAATTATCGGGATCACCCCGTTCGAAAGCCCTGACGTCCACCTGGCCCTCTCTTTGGCGCAAGCGAAAGCCTTTCCTGTGCTTCACTTAGGACGTAACAGACACATTGCGGAACAGGCGTTGTCTGAGCTGGCGCAACAACAGCCACAACCATTCGGGGTATGCATCATGCATGCTACCATTTCAGATCTTTCCCTTCCTGAACAGGTTACGCTGGTAATAGCACCCTATGGAATGAAATTAAAACTGCCAAAGCGCGTTCAACTATTTTACCAGGTACATAGCCTTGCTGAAGCGAGGCTGGCAAAGAAAGAGAAAGCTGATGCCATCATCCTCAAAGGAAATGAAAGTGGAGGTAAAACGGGTGATGAATCATCTTACATCCTTTTTCAACAGGTAGTAAAAACAATGCCCGATGCTCAAATATATGTACAGGGAGGCATCGGCATTCACACTACAGCAGCCCTTATAGCCACCGGCGCAGCAGGTGTGGTACTGGACAGTCAACTGGTACTCTTCCCTGAATGTACTGCCCCTAAATCATTAAAAAACGTATGCGAGAAACTCAATGGTAATGAAACCCGTATCATTGATCACTACCGTGTGCTGGTACGCCCCAATTCCCCGGAGCTGCCGGAGCACGCAACCATGGCTGAACTGGAGCCCTTGCTAGGTGGCCTGGACCTGGATAAGGCTTATTTGCCGCTGGGTCAGGACATTGCTATTTCAACCGATCTCGTAAAGCGATATAAGAAATTAGGCAGATTGATCACCGGTATGCACCACGCTATCAGTGGGCATATCAGGCAGGCACAAACGCAGCCTGTCATTAGTCCGAATAATGCACTGGCGAAGGCACTGAATATTACCTATCCCATTGCACAGGGGCCTATGACACGTGTGAGCGACGTACCCGCTTTTGCTGCGGCGGTAGCCCATGCAGGTGCACTACCATTCGTAGCCCTGTCTTTATTGAAAGGCGATTCAGCACGTAACCTGATCCGCGAAACCAAACAACTTGCGGGTGACAAAACCTGGGGTGTGGGTATACTGGGTTTTGCACCGCAGGAGCTGAGAGATGAGCAGACTGCTTACATACTGGAGGAAAAACCGCCATTTGTGCTCATAGCCGGTGGCCGCCCCTCCCAGGCCAAAGCGCTGGAGCAGCAGGGTATCCAGTCTTTCCTGCATGTACCCTCAGCTTCCCTGCTGGATATGTTTATTAAAGAAGGGGCCAGGAAATTTGTGTTTGAAGGCCGCGAATGCGGAGGACATGTTGGCCCCCTGTCCAGCTTTGTGCTTTGGGAGAAACAGATTGACAGGTTATTGCAGGAAGAAAGTGCCGGGCAATTCAGTATATTCTTTGCCGGTGGTATTCATGATGCATTGTCCACAGCGTTTATTGGTGTGATGGCAGCCCCCCTCGCAACAAAAGGTGCAAAGGTGGGCGTACTGATGGGTACTGCGTATATCTATACAGAAGAAGCTGTAGCAACAGGCGCTATCCTGCAGCAATTCCAGGATCAGGCCATTGCTCATAATCATACTGTATTGCTGGAAACTGCGCCGGGTCATGAAACCCGCTGTCTTCACTCCCCTTTTGCCGATTATTTTAATAAGGAAAAAGAGCAGCTGACGGCTGCCAATGTGGATAAAAAAGAGATCTGGGCGCAACTGGAATCGCTGAACGTGGGCCGCCTGCGCATAGCCGCAAAAGGTGTGGACAGGACTGCTGAAGGACTGGTAAAAATAACCGCGAAACAACAGCTGAGTGAAGGGATGTATATGATCGGCCAGGTAGCCGCCATGCGCCATGAAACGGTGACCATGCATGCGCTGCATGAAGATGTAGCTGCCATGAACCAGGCCATCATTGATAAAGCGGTGTTGCCGGCTCCATTGTCTTTTGACCAGAAAGCACTGGATGTAGCGATCATTGGGATGGCTTGTATCTACCCGGGTTCAAAGAACATCGATGAGTTCTGGGCGAATATATTGAATGGGGTAGACTGTGTGACAGAAGTACCGGATGATCGCTGGAACAAGGAATTGTATTTTGATAATAACTCGAATGATGGTGAGATGTCTCCCTCCAAGTGGGGTGGTTTTATTCCACGCATTGACTTCGATCCAATGGTGTTTGGTATTCCGCCACAGTCACTGGCAGCAATAGATCCTACCCAGCTGCTGGCATTGCTGGTAGCAAAGCAGGCACTGGATAATGCCGGGTATGGCAGCAAGGAATATAACGGGGAAGATGTATCAGTGATCATTGGCGCGGAAGGAGGCACTGACCTGGCGAATAGTTATGGATTCAGATCTACTTACAGGCAGTACCTGGGCGAGATGCCGGAAGAACTGAAAGCAGTGTTGCCAAAGATGACGGAAGATAGTTTTCCGGGGGTACTGGCGAACGTTATTTCCGGTCGTATTACGAACAGGCTGGACCTGGGAGGTCGTAACTATACGGTGGATGCGGCGTGTGCATCTTCGCTGGCTGCAATTGACCTGGCTTGCCAGGAGCTGGTATTGGGTAAGTCAGAAATGGTGCTCGCTGGTGCTGCGGACCTCCATAATGGGATTAATGATTACCTGATGTTCAGCAGTACACATGCCTTGTCTAAAAAAGGTCGCTGTGCAACTTTTGACAGTGAGGCCGATGGGATTGCATTGGGTGAAGGTGTGGCGATGATCGTGCTGAAAAGATTAGCAGATGCGAAAAGAGATGGCGATAAAATATATGCGGTGATAAAAGGTGTGGGAGGCAGTAGTGACGGAAAGAGCCTGGGGTTGACAGCACCCCGCAAAGCCGGACAGGTAAAGGCTTTGGAACGTGCATATGAGATGAGTGGTATCTCGCCTGCCAATGTAGGTTTGGTGGAAGCACATGGTACCGGTACGGTAGTAGGTGATAAGACGGAGATCAGCGCGATCTCTGATATGCTGATACAAAATGGAGCAGTGATCGGGCAGACCTACCTGGGGTCTGTAAAGACGCAGATCGGGCATACCAAGTGTGCGGCAGGCCTGGCTGGATTGATCAAAGCAGCCTTGTCAGTGTATCATGGCATCAAGCCACCGACCTTGCACATGAAGACACCGAATAGTTTTTATAATCCGGCCAATAGCCCGTTCCTGTTTAATGCAGAAGCTGGATTGTGGCTGGATGATAAGCGGACAGCGGGGATCAGTGCATTTGGTTTTGGCGGTACGAACTTTCATGCGGTGATAGAAAATGACGCGGGTGTACAGGATAACCGCACCGCAATGAAGGCATGGCCGGCGGAACTATTTGTATTCAGAGGTAATAGTGAGCCGCTGCTGAAAGCGGTAAGCAGCATACTCCAAAACAATGACAGTATATCGCTGAAGGATCTGGCTTATAGCCTGGCGGTGTATAGCCAGGAGCCGGTGACCTTATCTATTGTGGCGACAGGCAGGGAGGACCTGATGATGAAAGTAGATCTGGCATTGGCGGGCGCTACCTCAAAGGATATTTATGTAACGGCGCCGGTAGAAGGTAAGCTGGCATTCCTGTTCCCCGGGCAGGGTAGTCAGCGGATCAATATGGCGAGAGAGTTGTTTGTGGCTTTCCCTGTGATGCGCCAGTTATTGAAACAACACCCTGCCTATGAGAAAGTGTTGTTTCCACCGGCGGTGTTTAATAGCGAGGCGAGCCAGTTGCAAAAAGACCAGATCAAAGATACACGGGTAGCACAACCGGTGTTGGGGATTGTGGACCTGGCCATGGCGCAGTTCCTGCAATCATTGGGTATTGTACCTGATATGGTGGCAGGGCATAGTTATGGCGAATTGCCGGCATTGTGCTTTGCGGGGGCGTTTGCACCAGCGCAGTTGGTGCCACTGAGTGAGTTGCGTGCGAAGGCCATATTAGGAGGCGTTGTTGCTGCTGATAAAGGTGTGATGGTCGCAGTGAGTTGTACGGAAGATGTGTTGAAACCATTTGTAGGTGCTGAATCCGGGGTGTATCCTGTGAATCATAATTCTCCAACACAATGGGCTTTGGCTGGTAAGACGGCTGATATGGAGGTGCTCATGGTTCGGCTGAAAGAAGCGAAGATCACTTACAAACAGATGGAAGTAGCCTGTGCGTTTCATAGCCCGGTGATAGCAGGTGCGAAAGCCTTGTATGCAGCCGCGATCAAGGATGTGGAGTTTGCTTCATTATCCATTCCGGTATGGTCAAATACAACGGCGCAGTTGTATCCTACACAACCTGCGGAGATCAGGGAACGACTGGCAGCGCATATTGTACAACCGGTATTGTTTGCAGAAGAAGTAGAGCAGATGTATGCAGCAGGGGCACGGGTGTTTATTGAGGCAGGTCCGGGTAAGGTGTTGAGTAACCTGGCGAAAGCGACACTGGGCAAGGAAACGCTGATTTTACATACAGAAGATAAGACTCCGAATGCAATTACGCATTTGTTGAATACCCTGGCGAAATATATCAGTACGGGCAGAGCTATTCGCCTGGAGAAGTTATTTGACGGCAGAGATCCCCAGGTATTGGATCTGGATAATCCGGCGCAGTATAAAAAGAGTGCTACGGTGTGGCTGGTGAATGGTCATATGGCAGTGCCAACCGTGGGTAAATTGCCTGCGCATGGGGCTATGCCGGTGTTGCAGCCATTGAAGTTGAATATAGGAACTGCACCGGTAGTTGTAGCACCGTCCGGGAATGCGGAGCACATGGTACAGGAATATCTGAACAGTGTGAAATTGTTAGTGCAGGCACAGAGAGATGTGATCCTGGGGTACCTGGGGCATACACCAGCGGTTTCTTATGCTGCACCTGTGGCAAATGCCGGGTTAGTGCCGGCTCCTGGTGCGGCTGCGCATCAAGCTCCGGTTCCTGTTCCTGTGGCAGCACCAGCGTACACTCCTGCGCCTGCGAAGAAAGACACCAAACGCATCCTCATCGAAGTAGTCAGTGAAAAAACTGGTTATCCACATGAAATGCTCGGTCTTGAAATGGACCTGGAAGCTGATCTGAGCATTGACTCTATCAAGCGGATGGAAATCATTGGTGAGCTCCGTACCCAGATGGGTGGCTTTGCAGCAAGTGGTAAATCAGACGAGGCGGTTGTAGAACAACTGGCAGGGATCAAAACACTGAATGGTTTGTTACAGTGGATTGCTGAAAATGTAGATGCACAGGCACTAACGGATACAGGAGGTGTATCGCTGCAGCATGCAATTCCAGCAGCAACCGCGCAGGCATCTGCCGCATTATCAGAAAATGAAATTAAAAATATCCTCCTGCTCACTGTCAGTGAAAAAACCGGTTATCCCGCTGATATGCTGGGTATGGACCTGGACCTGGAAGCTGATCTCAGTATTGATTCTATCAAGCGAATGGAAATATTGGGTGAATTGAGAATACGGATTGGCAGCTTCTCTCAGCATGGAGAGGATAAGACAGAAGCACTGGCAGGGATTAAGACATTGAATGGATTACTGCGCTGGATGGCGGATAATGCGGGCGCTAAGGCAGTCCAGGAAACCGCTGGTACTATCCCGGTGTACCATACAGCGAATGCCATGGCGGCAGCTACAGCAGCAAGTCTGTCAAGGTTGTGCTTTTCTCTGACACCTTCTTCTTTTGCGCAACAGGCTGTAACTCTTAAAGACGCACTATTTGCTATTATGGATGATGGTAGTGCATTACCGGTTACTTTACAAAGTTTGCTGCTGGAAAAAGGTGCGCGGGCAAATATTATAAAAGGGAATGAACCTTTAGATGATTATGATGGCCTTATTATTCCCGACCTCCTCACAGCCCCCGGCAGACCTGGTATCCTGGCTGCATTTGACACCATCAAAAAACTCAATCCTGATAAAGCAAAATGGGTCTATGCCATCTCTGGTGTACTGAATGGTGATGCCAAAGACCTGCGCAGTGTACAGGGTTATCCCGGCTTCCTGAAAAGCCTGGACAAGGAATGGGAGACTACCAAATGCCGTAGCATTACGCTCACCGGGCAGTTCCCCGCTGATCGCATCCCGGGCATGATCATAGACGAGATCCTGCATCCTGATGAACCGGCAGAAGTGATCTATCATAACGGTAACAGGCATACTTACAACCTGATTCCTTCACAGTTACCAGCCGGTGATACTTCGCAATTGCAATTGGATAAGAACAGTGTGGTACTGGTGCTAGGCGGAGCACAGGGTATTACTGCCGAACTGATGATCCGCTTTGCGAAAGACTATCCTTGTAATTACATACTGGTAGGCCGATCCGCCGATCCACGCAATACGGTTTCATCACAATATGCATCTTTAACCAGTAAAGATGCGATCAAGCAACAACTGATAGCCGAAGGACAATTTACTAAACCTGCAGAGATCGAAAAGAGAGCGGCAGAGATCCACAAGGCGAACCAGATCTTACAGACCATACAAGCGCTCGAAAAGAATGGAGCGCTCGTCACCTACCGTTCACTTGACCTCCGCAATGAACAGGCGCTCAGTCAGCTCATCACACAGGTATACAAGGATTATGGCTGCATTGACGGTGTTGTACATGGTGCGGGTTTGCTGGAGGATAAACTCTTCCAGCAAAAGACTTCTGAATCCTTTGAACGTGTGTACACGACCAAGGTAACACCACTCAGGATACTGGCGGAGCAGCTTCGCCCGGATGTACAGTTTGTCATCTTCTTCTCCAGCGTCGCATCTGCTTATGGTAACCGTGGTCAAACTGACTATGCAGCGGCCAATAGTGTAATGGACCGCTATGCATGGGAGTTGCGCAATACCATCAAAGGCAAGGTAACTGCTATCAACTGGGGTCCGTGGAAAGGTACCGGCATGGTATCGCCGGCGCTGGAAAGGGAATATGAACGCAGGGGCATTGCGCTTATTCCCCTGCAGGAAGGCATGGAGCTCTTTGTAAATGAGCTGAAATATGGCAATGAAAGCCAGGTACTGATCATGGCTTAACCTTTTAAATCGTCCGCAGATATGAATGTAGCAATCATAGGGATGTCTGGTATCTTTCCCGGTGCGGGCAATATCCAGGCCTTCTGGCAAAATATAATACAGAAAAAAGACGCGATACAGGTAGTGCCTGAACACAGGCTGGATGCCACTTTCTTTGATCCAGCGGCGATAGCGGCAGACCGCTTTTATTGTCGCAAGGGTGGCTTCATCGATGAATACGCCAGCTTTGACCCTATTCGCTTTGGCATTCTGCCACTGGCAGTAGAAGGTACTGAACCGGAGCAGTTGCTCACGCTGGCTCTTGCCAGGCAGGCAATGGAAGATGCAGGGGTATTGGATAAAAAGATCTCTTTTGAAAAAACAGGCATCATTATCGGCAAAGGGAATTATCCCGGACCCGGTGCTACCAGGGCGATTGAGATCGTACGTACCGGTGAGCAGATCGTACAACTCCTGCGCACCTTATTACCGCATCTCCCAGGTGCTGATCTTGAAAAAGTAAAGAAAGAGTTCCAGCAAAAGAAAGGTCGCTTTGGCCCGGATACGGCCATGGGATTGATCCCCAACCTGGTAGCATCGCTGGTAGCGAATCGCCTGAACCTGGGTGGTGTAGCCTATACCCTGGATGCCGCCTGCGCCAGTTCATTGCTGGCAGTCGATCATGCTATACAGGAACTCACTACCGGCAGGGCCAATATGATCATTGCTGGTGGTGTGCATGTATCGCAGAATGCTCCCTTCTGGAGCATCTTCACTCAGCTGGGTGCATTATCGCGCCGGCAACAGATCAGGCCATTCGATCAGCAGGCAGACGGATTGCTGATCGGTGAAGGCTGTGGTTTTGTGGTGTTGAAAAAACTGGAAGATGCCGTCCGTGATAATGATCGGGTGTATGCGGTGATCAAAGGCAGTGGCATCTCCAGCGATGGTGCGGGCACCAGTGTGATGAGTCCTTCTGTGAAAGGCCAGGCCATTGCCATCAGGCAGGCATGGCAGCGCGCAGGCATCGGACTTGATGAAATCGGATACATCGAAGCCCATGGCACGGGTACCCCATTAGGTGATAAAACAGAGTTAGAGACACTTGCAGAAGTGTTTGGTCAGCATCGCCATAAAGCAGGCATTGGTTCCGTAAAATCAATGATTGGCCATGCCATGCCCGCAGCCGGTATGGCAGGATTAATAAAGACGGCACTGGCATTGTATCATAATACCCTGCCTCCCACCATGCACTGTGAAGAGCCGGTAGCAGCTATGCAACATACACGCTTCGCCCCTGTACAGGAAGCGACTGACTGGCAGGCAACAGGCTTGCCATTACGGGCAGGTGTGAATGCTTTCGGTTTTGGCGGCATCAATGCGCACCTGGTGGTAGAGGGCTTTAATACCCTGCCCAAAGGCGTGTTCAGTGGCTTTAGCCCATCCAATGTTGTATTGCTGGCCAGGAAAAGCGCGGAAGCCCTGATCTATGCATTGGAAAATAACGAAACTGATCCCGGGCAGGGTGATTACCGCATAGCCCTCTTTGACCCTTCGCCTGAGCGCATGAAGCGGGCAGTAAAGATTGTAGGCAGGAATACCCCCTGGAGGAACAAGCAGGACATCTGGTTTACGAATGAGCCATTGCTGGCAAATGGCGGCAAGGTGGCATTTCTTTTCCCGGGTTTGGATGGCCTGGGTGGCGGAGAGGTGGATAGCGTAGCAGCCCGTTTCCATTTGCCCGCTGTTAAGCAGCATAAGGACAGTGTGTATGATTCGGCCATTACCCTGCTGGAAAGGAGCCGTATCATTGATACCGCCCTGAAGCAACTGGGCATCCGCCCTGACCTGAATGCAGGTCATAGTATGGGAGAATGGCTGGCAGGCCGCTCTGCGGGTATGGCAACGGAAGCTTCTATTCTTGAAATACTGCAGGATCTGAATCCACAGGCACTGGAAACAGAGAATGCGAAATTCCTTGTAACCGGTGTTGGCTACGATCAGCTGTTACCCTTACTGGCAGGGAAACAGGATATTTACTTATCAATGGATAATTGCCCGCAACAGGCCATTCTTTGTGGCACTGATGCAGCGGTGGCCGATTTCATTGAAGTACTGAAAGCTAAGCAGATCTTCCACCAGGTGCTCCCATTCCAGTCTGGCTTCCACTCTCCCTTTGTAGCCCCAAAAACAGATGTATTGCTGGCAGGAATCAGTAAGATCCAATGGCTGAAACCGGAGATTCCTTTCTGGTCGGCAACTACGCTGGACCTGTATCCGGATACCTATGAGGCCATCAGGGACCTGAGTGTGGATCATTTGATCAAGCCGGTAAGATTCAGGGAATTGACGGTGAAGCTATATGAACAGGAAAATGTACGCGTGTTTATCCAGGTGGGTGCAGGTGGGTTGATTGGCTTTGTCGATGATACCCTGAAAGGGAAAGCATATAGCGCCATTGCAGCAAATGTACCTACCCGTGGTGGATTGGACCAGTTGCAGCGGGTAATGGCGGCACTGTTTGTGGAAGGGAAAAATGTGAACCTGGAATTCCTGGGCATTTCACCCGGCCGTACATCCGCTATGCGCCTCCAATTAGGCTCTCCTTTTGTAAAAGAGCTGGAGAGCCTGAAAGGGATTACTGTACCGGCTATGAAACCTGCATTTCCATCACCGGTACGCAAACCTGTTTTACAGGCTTTCCTGCAGAATGTAGATGAGATCTCCGCTATCCAGGATGAGATCATGGCACTCTTCAATGACCCCATCTCCGTACAACCGATTACCCATACTCTCAATATCTCCCTGGATAACACGCCTTACCTCATCGACCATGCATTGGTAAAGCAAAAACCGGGATGGCCCATTAAAGAGGATATGGACCCCGTTATACCGATGACAATGATCTTTGAGCTATTCGGTGACATTGCCCGTGTAAACGGTCAAAACAGGGCTGTAAAACGCATTTACAACATACAGGTGTTTCAATGGATGAATGTCTCCTCTCCTTTCAAAGAAACCATCACGGGAAAATGGGAAGGCAATGATACCGTACAGCTGGATTTACCCAGTTATGCGAATGCCACGGTACAGCTTACAAAACAGTTTGCAGCACCACCTGTAAAGGATTTTTCTATTGGTGCTTCTCTTTCAAATGATCTGTACAAAACACCGGCGCAGATCTATGAGCGTCACATGTTCCATGGCCCTGCCTACCAGGGTATCCGGAAAATTGTGCACATGGGCGAAAAGGGCATTACCGGCATCATCGAAAGCAGCACGGGCAAAGGTTCCTTATTAGACAATGCAGGGCAGCTTTTCGGCCTTTGGTTACAACTGATCTTAACAAAAGACAGGATCGCTTTCCCCGTAAAGATCCAGGAAATAGCCTTCTATGGAGATATGCAGGATCAGTCAGGCAGTTTTGAATGCACCTGTCAGCTCACTGAACTGAATGATGAATTTGCCACAGCTGATTTTGTGATCAAAAAAGCGGGGCAGACCTGGGCCATCGTGAGTGGCTGGCAAAACAGGCGACTGGAAATAGATGAAGCCCTCTGGCAGATCTCTATGTCTCCCCTGCAAAACAAACTGGCAAAAGAGATCGCACCTGGTGTATTCACTTTCAACAATGCTTACCAGCGCGTGGTATCATGGGATTTTATCCAGAAGCGTTACCTCAACCAGGCGGAGAAAACCTTTGTAAAAGGCCTGTTGCCAATGAAGCGCAAAGAAAGGATCATCAGCCGTGTGGCTGCTAAAGATGCTGTACGCGCAGTCATGGATCAACATTGCTTCCCGATAGAATTTGAGATCAAAAACAATGCTGCCGGTGCACCTTATGTAGACGGTGTGGAAGGTATTCATCTATCCATCGCTCACAAGGGCATGGAAGCGGTAGCCATTGCAAGTCGTCAGCAGGCGGTGGGTATTGACATAGAAGAGATACACCCACAGAGCGAAGGGTTTTGTGAGCTGGTGTTTACTGCTACTGAGCTGGCACTGCTGCCTGTTACGGACCGCGATGAATGGATCATCCGTGCCTGGGTGGCCAAAGAAGCCTATGGCAAATACCTGGGCAAGGGCCTCCAGGGCAATCCCAAAGCATATACCGTTACCGCCATTAATGGCGAGGAATTACGGATCAACGATATCAACATTCAGACACTTAAACACAACAATTTTATTATCGGATGGACGCTATAGCTGCACACAAACTGAACAGCGAAGAGATCTTCGCCCTGTTGAAACAATTCATTACTGAGGTAATCGGGGAAGAGTTCGTAGAAGACATGGACATCTCTAAAGAAAGCTCTTTTACCAGGGACCTGGAAATGGACAGTATTGAGATCGTATCCTTTTCAGAGAAGGTAAAGAGTCACTTTGGCGAGCACGTAGATTTTACGGGATGGCTTTCCGGCATGGACCTCGACCAGCTGATCAATCTAAAGCTGGGTGACATTATAAAATACATTGAACAATGCCAGTAATCAAGATCAATGACACCTCCGTTCATGTCCAGGAAATGAACAAAGGAGCCAGGGAAACCATTTTGCTGATACACGGTATGTTCAGCAACCTGTCCGTTTACTATTTCAACATCGCCCCAATCCTGGCAAAACATTTTCATGTAGTCATGTATGACCTGAAAAGTCATGGCATGAGCGGTAAGGAGAAAGATGGCTATGACCTGAACGCCCTTACCAACGATCTGCTGGCACTGATGGAAACATTAGAGCTCAAAGCGGTGCACCTGGTAGGCTATAGTTTTGGCGGGCTCATAGCCCTGCGCATGGCGATCCGCTTTCCAGGCCGGGTGAAGAAACTCGCAGTGATTGAAGCTCCCGATCCCGGTGAAAATGAAAGACTGGGCATCATGGATATGTACAGCAAAGAGTTCCTGATCGACTACATCAACAATTTCACTGACACCACTAAGTTCAGGATGGGCAAGCGGCAGCTGGAGAAAAACCATCGCATGTACGAATACCTGTTCAACGAAACTTCGATCAAATCTGACCTGAGCAAGGAGCGCGGTTTCTTTTCCGGGAAAGAGATCGGGTATATCAAACAGGAAACGCTGCTGCTCTACGGTAAGGACTCAGACTGTGTTCCATCCGGACAAACTTTATATGACAGGCTCACCCGTTCCAGGATCGCCTTACTGAACGGGGATCATAATCTGCCGCTGCAACAGCCGGAAGAAACGGCATTACGATTAAAAGACTTCTTCGAAGGATGGCAGAGCAAATTCAGACAAATCAATAACAGAATATGGCAAGGTTTGCGTTTATAGTTCCGCCCTTACACGGGCATGTGAACCCAACATTGAGCCTCGGGGCTGAATTATTGACCAGGGGGCATGAAGTAGGCTGGATCACCCTGGATCCTTCACTAGTTACACGATTACCAGCAGGTGGTCAGTTGCTGCCCGCTACCTACGATGAAACCGGCGAAGCCTACCTGGACCAGATCACTAAAAAGAATGTATCCGGTATTGAAAGTATCAAGTTCCTCTACGAAGAGGTACTGATACCCCTGAACCGCTTTATGTACGAAGGGATCAACACCATTCTTGATCAATTCAAACCAGATGTAGTGATCAATGATCACCAGCTCTTTGCCGGTGCGATTGCCGCGTACAAGAGGAAGATACCTTATGCAACTTCTGTCACAGCCCCTGCCGCCATCAAGATGGTGGAAGACCTGCCCGGTGTGCATGACTGGGAAGTAAAGCAGATTGTTGGCCTGCAACAGGAACTGGGCGTTCACGGGAATGACGCCATTGTTCTTTCTGAAAAACTCACATTGGTATATACTTCAAAAGATTTCTTCGGTTATATGGATACACCGGATCATTATAAGTTCATTGGTCCTGTATTCAATAACCGCCATACACCGCCGCCTTTTAACTGGGAGCAATTGTCTCAGATGGGAAGTGATCCCAGGATACTGGTCTCGATTGGCACCACATTCGACCATGCTTACAAGAAGGAATTCTTTGGCAAGGTCATAGATGCATTTGCACACCAGGCGGTAACAGTGATCGTTGTATCCGATGAAAAGCTGTTTGATAGCTGGCCGGCTAATTTTATTGTACAGAGCAGGGTACCACAACTG
The DNA here is from genome assembly GCF_034424315.1 of Chitinophaga sancti. GTDB lineage: Bacteria > Bacteroidota > Bacteroidia > Chitinophagales > Chitinophagaceae > Chitinophaga > Chitinophaga sancti. Next base: position 6,363,717 of record NZ_CP139972.1, on the reverse strand, counting down.
GATCTGCTACCGCACCTGGATGGGGTGGTATGTCATGGTGGTCATAACACGGTGTGCGAAACATTGTCTCACGGCATACCACTGGTGGTGATCCCTATTGCTTACGATCAATCTCATGTAGCAGGTCAGGTCACACAGGCAGAGAGTGGTGTACGCCTGAATTTCAAACGTTTCAAAGCACCACATCTTCGTGAAGCGGTGTGGGAGATTTTAAATAACCCTGTGTATAAACAGGCTGCACAGCGCATCCAGGATTCATTTGAACGGTCTGGTGGCGCCGCTGCTGCGGCAGATTTGCTGGAAGACCTGGCACCCGTGACACCTCCATACGGCATGACCATGAGCCAGGCATTTTACCGCAACAAAGTTTACTAATCTTTATTAAACCACTATCCTATGTCTAAATTCATGTTTGTAGTACCGCCCTTCTTTGGGCATATCAGTCCCACGCTGAGTGTGGGCAGCAGCCTGATTGCCAAAGGACATGAAGTGATATGGGTAGGATTGAAAGAGCTGGCGCCGGAGCATATTCCTGCCGGGGGAAAATTCATCGTACCGCATGCAGAGCTGGCAGAATATCAAACTGCTATCCATCATATCTTACAAAAGCAGGACGAGGGTCCGAAGCTATCTGGCGTGGAAACCCTGAGACTGGCGCTGGAAGAGACATATCTACCTTTCTGCCGGATCATGATCAATGGTGTGAACAGGGTGGCTGATGATTTTCAGCCAGATGTGATTGTAAGTGATTGTATCACTTTTGCTGGTGCTATCTGTGCTTACCAGAAAGGTATTCCCTGTGTAACGACTACGCCTGTACCACCGGACGTAACAGCCGATAGCATGCACTCTCCGAAGATCTTCGAATGGCAGCAGAACCTGATCAAGGGCCTGCACCAGGAGATGGGTATTTACTCAGGCGAGTTTGCGATCCATTCAAGAGAAATGAATATTGTATTTACTTCCGAAGAGTTTTCCGGTTGCAAAAGACCATTGCCACACATGCGCTTTGTAGGTCCTGTAAAGGGCAGACCGAATAACACCCCGTTTGACTGGGATCGCTTATCCAGGGCTACCGGACCAAAAGTATTTGTATCATTAGGCACATTGCTGGTAGATATCAGGAAAGCGTTTTTTGGCAAGCTGATTGAAGCTTTTGCCAATGAGCCTTTGACAATTGTAGCAGCCACTGACCCGGGAATTTTTGATGTGTGGCCTGACAACTTCATTGTACAGGGTTACGTACCACAAACAGCATTGATGCCGCATATGGATGCGGTGATCTGCCACGGAGGTTTCAACACAGTGAATGATGCCTTCCTGAACGGATTGCCCATGCTCATCACTCCTATTGCATACGATCATTTTCACACCGCATCGCTCATCGAAAATGCAGGTTGTGGTATTAAACTGCGTTACAAGCGGCTACGGGTAAGCGATCTGCGCGACAGCATGTGGGAGGTTTTACAAAATGAAAAATACAGGCAAGGCGCACAGCACATCAGGGATACATTTATCCAGGCCGGAGGAAACGATAAAGCGGTAGAACTCTTAGAAACTTTTGCACAACGCACTAAAGCAAGGTTAACTGCATGAAAAGAAGATTACTTTTCCCTGAAAGGTTGATGCTGGGAGATGGCAATACACCTTTCAATGTCGTATCTACTATCCGCATCAAAGGCTCGATCTCAGCAGAGCAACTGTCACATGCGCTGGCTTGTATCCAGGCAAAACATCCTTTGCTCAGGGCAAACATCATCGATGACCACTATGTGGTTCAGGACCATCCTGCTGCCATTCCTTTGAAGATCGTGCACAGCACAGACTGGGAAACGGTTACCGTATCAGAACTGGCCCAGCCTTTTGACACGACGACAGCACCACTGGCAAGGCTCACCTGGATCAGGGCCCTGGGATACAATGATCTTGTCCTCACCTTACATCATTGTCTCTGTGATGGAGGCGGCCGCTGGGCACTGATCAGGGAAATCGTTGCCCTGCTGGATAATCCGGGCCTGGACATTGGTGAACATCGTTCCTTACTCACACTGGAAGATATTATTCCATTGTCTCAGCAAAAAGGCTGGCCATTGTTCAAGGCGAAGTTCACCGGCGGGATGATTAAATATGGTTGTCAGTTACTGGCAGCATTAGTGTCTGCAAAAGGGAGGTCAAAAACTCTTCGTGAAAAAGATTATTTACTTCACTGGAAACTGGATGCGTCGACCACTTCTAGCCTGATACGGCAATGTAATGCCATGGGCGTAACGGTGAATACTGCACTCTGCGTAGCGCTCGCCGCTGCATTCAGAAACGTAAAAGGAGATCAGGGAGCTGCCAGGGTGACCTGCCCCGTGGATATCAGGAAGTATGTACCAGCGATCACCAGAGATTCCATTTTTGCGGTCGGGCTCTCTATCACACTTGACATTGTGGATGACCATAATAAACCTTTCTGGACAAGGGTACAGCTCCTGCAACCCACCGCCACTGACAAACAAAGGCGACTCAATACCGCCATGCTGCACGCGCTGGAATACGCACACACTGCGATTCCACACATGATCAAATTCCTGACATATGGGAAACTCAATTACAACCTGATGTTTTCCAATATGGGCAAACTGGATCTTGAAGAGCACTGGCATTCTTTTGACATCGATACGGTATTTAGTCCTGCCGTGATTGGGCCTTTCGCCAATCCAAATACCATATTGTCCAGTACTTTCAAAGGACAGATGGATTTCACGTTTATTTCTAATGATGACTTTTTAGCGAAGGAAGATGCCGTAGCTATTAAGAATGCTTTCCTGCAAATATTAAAAGAAGTGCTGCCCAGCACCACACCAATTTTAACTGTATGAACAGAAAACTAACTGTTGGAGAAAGGATCATGTATGTATCCTCCGAGGCACCTGTGAATTGTATATTTCCTGTAAAGATAAAAGGGCAGATTAACCGTGAAAGACTGGAACAGGCCCTGCTGAAATTGCAGCAAAAACATCCCTTATTAAGAGTGGTGATCCGGGAGGATGAAAAGGGCGCACCATACTACGTGACGGATACGCAGATCGCACCGGTTCCTGTTGATATAAGGCAACGCTATACCAATGATGACTGGCAACAGGTGAGTGTAAATGAATGGTACAAACCATTTAATGTCTCGCAGGGACCACTGGCCAGGGTAGTGTGGTTAAAGTCTGATAGCGTATCTGAGTTATTATTGATTTGTCCACATTGTATCTGCGATGGCAGTTCCATCCTGACATTATTGAGAGAGCTACTGATGGTATTGGATAATCCTTTACTGGAACTCTCCCCTTATGAATCCTTTGAGGCCATTGAAGATTTATTGCCGGCAGCCTTGCTGGCCAACAAAAAATTCAGGTTGCGGGGTTTGTTTTTTGGGAAAATAGCCCAGCTTGTATTGTGGTTTAAAACGCGGAGATTAAAACCAGTGACGACCCGTGGATATTTACTGAACTGGAAACTGAGCCAGGAACTGAGCAATACCCTCGTACACCGGTGTAAGGAGGAAGGAACGACGTTATTTTCGGCGATCGCTGTTGCTTTCCTGGATGCCTTCCGGCAGGTGAGACCAACTACTGCACATAATAAGCTCATTTGCCCTGTGGATATCCGGCGTTTTGTGCCGGAGATTGCGGCCGATGAATTGTTTGCCTTTGCGCCCATCGTGGAATTATCTGCGGAGATGAGTGCATTGAATGATTTCTGGACCAGGACCCGGAGTTTTAAGAATGAGCTGATGGCGAAGATCGACAAGATCAATATTCACGAATTATTATACATGGGGGAATATTTTCATGGTTCACTGCCCCGGATGCTAACGTATCTCAAAACGACGGATGGTACGCATGACGTGACATTGTCCAATATGGGGAAATTACAGCTGCCGGAAAAGTTTGACACCTTTGAGCTGGAGACGGTGTATAGTCCGAGTGCCGGTTTCCCCTGGCGCAATCCAAATACATTGGTGGCTTCTACTTACAAGGGGCTGCTTGATTTTACATTTATTTCCAACGAGGCTTTCCTCCCTGAAAGTGATGCCCGGGCCATACAAATGAAGGCGATAGCGATCCTTCAGGAGAAAAGCCGTATAAAACAAACCTATGGGGTCAAGGGATAAACTGCTAAAGGTATTCACACGTAAGCAATTATATATTTATTTCATCACCAACCTGCTGATCAATGCGGTCATTCCTTATTTCGGGTTTGAAGACAGGCATGCGGTGAGTTTATTTCATGGGGCGCATTCTATGGCGCGCTTCCTGATTCCTATGTCAGTATTTGTGCCCTTTGGGATCACCTTCGACATATTAAAGAAATGCATCACCTTTTCAGAGAAAAACGGTCTGACTCCTTTATTGCCGGAGGGATATGCGCGGCTACCATTTATGCTGAAACTGGCCGGGGTGAATGCGCTGGCTACGGGTGGACTGGTGCTGGGGCTGATGTGGATCGTGTATATCAGTATGCCGGCGGGCTATCGTTTTGAAGGAAGCTGGCTGGCCCTTATTTCGGGAGGGATAGCGGGCGGACTGGCGATACTATTTACCTGGCTGCCGCTATATGTAGTGAAAAAACTGCCGTCTGCGTAATATTACATAATTTAGTGACTGTGATGCCCGTTATTAACCCGATAGCGGTCGTTGCTATCATTAAATTCACATGGATGAAAAGGTTTCTAGCTTTTTTTATGCTCCTGCTCCCCATAGCACTGAGCGCACAGACAAAACTTTCCGCTAATATAGCAGAGGACTATTCCAATAGGGTAGCCGAACGCTATCAGCAAAAGAATCACCAGGCCGAGCTTTTCATTGCCGACCAGCTTTCCAAAAGCGGTACCGGCGGGTTGGATATTGATAAGACGATGACTGAGCTGGTGAGTGATCCGGCAGCATTGGATGAATCCCTGAAGTTTTTGTACCAGTATAATGACTGTAACCGTCAAACGCTGATCACGTACTTCCGTGAAATGGGGGTACTGAGTGGTAGCGTATATCCACTGGCTACTTATACCGTGAATAAGTATAAGAATGATAGCAAGGCATTGGTCGAGGAAAAGGCCACGATCATCAAGATGGGTACCATGCCGGTAGCTGCGGCAACGCCACAGCCGATTCCGCCAAAGAAGCCAAAGCCTGCTAAGAAGGTTTCTTCCGAAGAGGAAGCAACGACGGTATCTCACGAAAATGATAATACGCCAACTGCGGCATCTGCGGGAGTAAAAGAACCCGGAGATTCTACAGCAACTGCTGCCGGTGGTGATGAATATAACTGGGATGTACGTACCCTTTTTAAACTGCGTACACCACAAGAACTGGAAAACCTGTATGGAAAAGAGCACGTCGTATACCGCGGTACTACCGACCTGGCAGGCAACGATGCAGGTAATGCCTACTTTGTATTCCCTGATACAGATAATGAAATGCAGGTAATATTTGATGGCGATAAGAGCCCTACCATCACGTTTACGAAACCACATTCCAGCTGGAAATCTCCCTTTGGCATCAAGGTAGGTGACCCTTTGGATAAGGTCGTGAAAGTAAATGGCCGTGATTTTAAGATCAATGGTTTTGAATGGACAGATGGCGGGATTGTGAATAGCTGGGAAGGCGGACAAATTGCCGGAAAGGGTGTCCTGGTGTTGTTTAAAGCAAATAACTCAGGTGACCCAGGCATGTATGATAAAGTGACAGGGGATAAAAAGGTGAAGACAGATATGGGTGTGCTGAAGAAATTGGAAGTGGTTGTGGATAAGATAGAATTCAAAGCAAATTAATATTTGGGGGCTGACTAAGAAGGGTTCGGGTGATGGAGACGAAATGGCTTTTACGCAATTCCCAGCGCCTTCATTTATTTCTTAGTCAGCCTCTTTTATACTAATAATTTATTGTCTACTGCGTATTTTATTAACATCGCCGTGTTTTTTACTTCCAGTTTTGCCAGCAGGTTCTTTCGGTGGCTATTCACGGTATCAGCACTGATAAATAATTTCTCTGCTATTTCCGGATTGGTATTGCCTTCGGCAATTAAATACAGTACTTCCCTTTCTCGACGGGTGATGTGATGTTTTTTCTCTTCGTCCAGTAGCTGACTTACCCCTGGAGAAAAATAAGTTCCCCCATTATGCACAGTATGAATCGCCTCTAACAATTCTGCTCCGTCTGCATCTTTCATTACATATCCGCTGGCGCCATGGGCGATCATTGCGGTGATATACTTCGCATCCTTACATGAACTCAGTGCCAGCACCCGGACCATTGGATACTCAACTTTTATAGCTGCACACAGATCCAGCCCGTCAATATCAGGCAGACATACATCTGTAAGGATCACATCAATAGCATTTTCTGAAAGAAAAGTCAGGCAGCTGGTGCCATTGCGGGCTTGTCCGGCAACAAAGATGTCAGGTGCGCCTTTTAACAATGCACGCAGTCCTTCCAGGATCAATGGATGATTATCCACAAAATACAGGCGGATCATGGGTTTTTCAATTATATGTAAATTACTAATTTCCGGGTTTTAGGAAAGCAGGATACACCTATCCCAGGCGGGGTCTGTATCCTTGTCCACTGCGGCTATCAGGGCCAGTCCTACACCGGCTATGCCTTCCAGGATTCCTTCCTTTATTTCATATTTTCCATCCGCATAAAATCCTAAACCAGCAGCGCTTTCATAAAGATCAATTGTATGTTGTAACCATTTTTCGGCGCCCTGTTGAAAGAGCGGTTCCTTTGTCTGAAGATACGCTCTGTTGAAGATATGTGCAATACCTGCACTTCCATGACAGATACAGGTGTCGTGCACCATGCCATTTTGAACATCCCTGTTTTGTATGCTATGGGCCAGGATCTCGTATGCCTTATCGGTGTACCCGCCATTCAGCAGGGCCATGGCAACCGGCAGATCTCCATAGCACCAGCCCATACGGCTATGGCTGGTGGTAAGTGCTACTCCTTCATTGTTCACCAGGGTTGGATATAATGAGGGTGAAGCGGCGGGATTAGCGGCTGACTGCAGCCAGTCCAGGCTCTTTTCCAATAAATGCCCCGTGTCGATCCCCTTTGCCTTTATCCTGGACAAAATGGTGCTGATGGCAGGCACGCCATGCGCTACGCCTAAGTTATAACAGGGCTCATCTGGTAAAGAAGGTACTGACTGCCGGGAGAAATGGTCTTCCCAGCTAATGCCCTGTGGAAGCGGTACAGCGGTAGCTTCCAGGGCGGTCACTACCTGTGTTAACCATGGGCTGGGTGTTTCTTTTTCCAGGAAGTATACCGCTATGCCCAGGCCCTCGTGCAGGAAATCGTATTTTTTATCGTTCAGGTCAGCGATCATCTGATTGCCCAGCAGCACATCCACATCAGAGAAGATTTCTTCCATATCACCATCTACAAGACCCTGGTTCATGAGGTGCTGAATACACCACACCATCCCGGCTATGCCATTGCAATGGGAAGGTAGCAATGCATGGGCAGACATGGCATCCATACTACTGAGTACGAGCTCGTGCACTTTTTGCAGGTATTTTTCTTTTCCGGTGAGTTGGTAGTAGTAAGCGTAGAAGAGCGCACAACCTGTGTGCCCGCCCAGGAGTCCGGGCTGATGGTCGGTTTGGAGGAGTTGGTCCAGCTGTTGGCTGATGTCTTTCAGGATATGGGTTATTCTTTTCTGCGGCATGGGCCTAAGCTACGAAAAGGGGCTCACTTTACGGCAAGCCCCTTTTCTTATACTCAATATCTGCAGGAGTCGATGCTGCAAATAGAAAGTACCTGACTGGCATTGTTAGTGCATACTGCAAATGATACGGTCACAGCCTTGTCCTGTTTAGTGCCTTGCAGGGAAGCGATTTTCACTTTAGCTAAGTTCAATTTTTTGGTGGATTGCTTTTTCATGAGAGATCATTTTGAGGGTGATTAAATTGTCGGCGTACATTTTCTAAAGCTGCAGCCAGTGACGAGCGTGGGCCTTTTGTCTTCAAATTGCTGAGGTTTCAGGTTCGCAATAGTGATCTTGCCGAGGGAGAGCTTTTTAGATGTTTGCTTTTTCATGGTTAATAGAATTTGTTTTAAGTTAAACAGAAAATATCCGGAGGCCGGGGTGATTTTCACAACTTATTGTCCAGTTGAAGAAATTTCCCCCTTTCAGGGTATCTTGCAGGCAAGACAATAATAGTATCTTACTATGCTTAGCCCATCCTATATGATCACCGTTAAGGATTTTTATTTAGTACGCACACCCTTACAGTCCATCCAGTTCTTAGATCAATTTGAGCAAGTTGACATGGCAGCATTACCTGGCATGCTGAAAGCGCTGTTCCAGGATCCGGCTATGCAGGAGGCAATCTATATTGCATCCCCTGAGTTGCACCAGGAGCTTATGAAGTGGCTGCAGGGCGGGGCAGGTAGTGAGAAAATGTGTATGGCGCTGTATAGGTATGTACTGAGAATGAGTACGCGTTGTACACCTTATGGATTATTTGCAGGCTGTGCAACGGGGCATTATTCAGCTGCTACTGCTATTGAGATCGGGCATGCACATAAAAAACATTGCCGCCTGGATATGAACTATGTAGCTGAGCTGGCAGCGATGATCACTCAATTGCCAGAGATTAAAGTACAATTACGCTACTTCCCTAACAATTCTATTTACCCGGTAGCGGATACTTTTCGCTATGCAGGGTTTACGGTGAAAAATAAATTCCGACACTACGAGCTGGCGGCGGTAAGCCGGAGCCCTTACCTGGAAACATTGCTGTCTGTAGCGGGTAGCGGCGCGACGATCGCAGCATTATGTGCGGCCATTGTGGATGATGAGATTACAGAAGATGATGCCCGCGAATTCATTGATGAACTAATCGAGAACCAGCTATTGGTGAGTGAACTGGAACCGACGGTGACGGGCGAGGAATTCTTTTCTTATCTATTACAACGCTTATCCACATTATCAGGTACAACGGCCATCACAGCGACCTTAAAACAAATTCAACAACTACTCTCCGATCCTGCCACCGGTGTGGATAAGTACCTGCATACACATGCTTTGGTACAGGAATTATTACCTGATACCAGGAGTAAAGACCTGGTGCAGACGGACCTGTTTTTAGCGACTTCGCAGAATACCATCAGTACTACATTAATTAAAGATTTACAGGACCAGGTATTGCCTTTGTGGAAAATGGCAAGAGCGAATACCAATACGGAGATGACCAACTTCATAAACCGCTTCAGGGAGCGATATGAAGACCAGGAAGTGCCGCTGGCACTGGCATTGGATAATGAGGCGGGTATTGGATATGGGAATAGTCAATCCGATCATACTCCACTGATAGACGACCTGGTGATCACAAATAACGAGGAGCAGACGAATTTGCAATGGAGCCAGCTGCGGAGTTTTCAGCTGGAGAAACTGCACCAGTGTATGCAGGAAGGCGCTCAATTATTAACACTGACAGATGCTGACCTGGAAACGCTGAAAAGCCCCGTACCAGTGGTATTGCCATCCAGTATGTACCTGATGGGAAGTCTGCATGGCAGTAGTGCTTCTGCCCTGGATGCAGGGGAGTATCTATTTGAGATGAATGGTTTCAGCGGCCCTTCTTCAGCGAACCTGCTGGGTAGGTTCTGTCATGGAGATGCACAGTTACTGGCACATGTAAAGGAGTGCCTTCGTGAAGAAGAGCAGCAGGATCCTGATGTGATCTATGCAGAGGTGGTGCACCTGCCGGAGGCAAGAACCGGTAATATCCTAATGCGTCCTCAACTGAGAGAATACGAAATCGTGTACCTCGGCAATGGCAGTGTGGCTGTGGAAAAACAGTTCGCTATTACAGACCTGATGGTCAGTGTTCGTCAGAATAAAATTGTTTTACGTTCCAGGCGCTATAATAAACGGGTGATACCAAGACTGAGCACTGCGCATAATTTCGCCAGGAATAGCCTGCCGGTGTATCACTTCCTCTGTGATCTGCAATCACACACCGTGACCGGCTGGCAATGGCATTTGCCGGTGCAGCCCGCTTTTTTACCAAGGGTGGTGTATAAAAAAATTGTTCTTGGCAAAGCCACCTGGCATTTGCAGAAAGGAGCCGATTTAAAAGCATTGCAGTTACCACGGTACATTACTATTATGGAAGGCGATAATGAGCTGTATATAGATAGGAAGAATGCCGTGAGCATGCAATTGCTGCAGACCATGCTGGAAAAGAAAGAGAAAATAACCGTTCAGGAAGTGATCGGCACGCCGGATCAATGCTGGATCAAAGGCACAGGAGGCCGGTTTACAAATGAAGTGATTATTCCCTTTGCGAATAAAGTGACGGTGTCACCTTTAGTGGAGACAGTAACCCAAGAGCCGATACGTAGGTTTATCACCGGCAGTGAATGGCTGTATATCAAACTATATGGAGGCAGTAAGACTGCTGAAGATGTGCTGACAACCGTGGTAGCGCCACTGATTGCACAGGTAGAAGCTGCGCAGCTGGCAGATAAATGGTTCTTTATCCGGTATAATGACCCGGACCATCATATCCGCTTACGTTTTCATAATAGCAGTGATCCTGTTTTCTGGCAGCGGATACTGCATTTATTGTATGAACAAATCGGACAGTATCAAAAGCAGGAATTGATTTATAAAGTACAGACGGATACCTATGTGCGGGAAATTGAGCGATATGGTGTGGATACGATGGAGTTCAGTGAGCAGGTGTTTTATGCAGACAGTAAGGCAGTGTTGAACTGCATTTGTCAACTCGAAGGAGAAGATGGTGAAAGATACAGATGGCTGCTGGGCGCAAGAGGCGTGGATGTGCTGTTGCAGGACTTTGGGTATGACCTGGCGGCAAGAGCTGCCATTATGAAAGTGATCAGGGAAGGGTTCTTCCGGGAATTTGGAGGTTCACAGGAATTACAGACACAGTTGAATAGCAAGTATAGACAGGAGATGCGGCAATTGAGTAGTTTTCTTGATCCCAGCCAGGATGAGGAGAATGGCATAGCCGGACTGTTTGATGAGCGCTCTGACTTTATCAGGGAGATAGTGCCTGCCGGTATTGCGGCCGATTATTTATTGCCTAGTTATATTCACATGTTTTTGAACAGGATCCTGCTGACGGGGCAGCGGAAGCATGAGCTGGTGCTGTATCATTTCCTGAGCAAATATTATGATTCGCAGTTGGCGATTCAGAAGAAAAAGCAAACAACATAGTCTCAGCTATGTTGTCTGCTTTTTCGCTTTCAAGAAAGGTTTGAAATACGCTGCCCAGGCCTGGCCTAAGAGCGGGGGTACTGCGTTTCCTATCTGCACGTAATAGTTTCTTTTATTGGATGAATACACCTGGAAATCGTCCGGAAAAGACTGAATCCTCAGTCCTTCTCTGAGACTGATCAGGCGATCCGTTCTATAATGAATATTACAGCCCACATTCAGTCTGTTGAAGTGGGTATTCAATGTATAGGAAGGTTTATCTTCACTGAGTCTGCCGTAGGTGGTGGTACGGCCACCTGTTTTCTTAAAGTTTAATATTCTTTGCGTAGCCACGGCATCAGGCACATTCACGTAGTTCCCTCCGGGAGGAATGTGACGGATTAGTTCATTGTCCTTTGCGCTGGCATAAGGTGTTATGTGAAGAGTACCTGGACCATCCGCTGCTTTCCGCATTAGTCTCTGGTAGTCATTGTCCGTGTCTTTTATATAGTTAAAAACGCCCGTTTCATTGGTTTCAGGCAAATCTGACAATGCTTCGTAAGCGCTGACCCAGCGGGGTAATTCGTTTCCGTCTTCAGAGTTAGTTGGAGATGGTTTATCGATCGTCTTACCGATCCTGTTACCAACTATAAATACCCTTTGTCTTCTTTGCGGTACGCCATAGTCGGCAGCATTCAGTTTATTGACAGAAGTTTTGTAGCCCAGTTCCTCAAAGGCGGCAATGAGGTTATCAATGACCCTGGTGCCATCGGGGTTTTTAGCGGATAGGATGCCTGTAACGTTTTCCAGCAGGAAGATTTTAGGATGTACATGCTTCAACACGTTCAGATAAGACCATACCAGGTTGGAACGTTCATCATTGGGATCGCGTTTTCCTACCAGGGAAAATGACTGGCAGGGCGGGCCCCCCACCAGCACATCTGCCTGGGGGATATCTTCGACTTTTATGGTATTAATATCTCCATGAACGATATGATCACCCAGGTTCCTTTTATATGTTTCACAGGCATCTTTCAGAAAATCATTTGCCCAGATCACATCATAGCCTGCATGTATGAAACCTAAGTCCAAACCTCCGCACCCGGAAAACAGGCTAACTACTTTTGTTTTACTCATATTCTTCTATCCTCTACTAAATCTGCTAAAAATAATTCAAAATAATCTACCATATCGGCAGGGCTGGCAAAGCCGAGATTGTTGCGCGAAAAAAGAACGGTACCTATTGCCAGGTCTAAATTTCTCCGGGGAGTATTCAAACCTTCCTCACCGCTGAACGCTGCATTAGCTATACTTATATTTCTAAATTCGGTGGCTACTGCGCTAAATTCTGCCTGGCTGATTATTGACAGATCAGGAATTTTAAAGCGTTCTATTTGAAAACCTTCAAGCTTTCGGAGGCCTTCCTGGTTGTTAGCATTTAACTCAAACTGGACCTGCCCAAAGGCGGAAAGTAAAAAAGCGGAGACAAACTGGTATTGCAATTCCTGGTTTACTGTTTGATGATGATTTCTCAGATCATTGCAGTAAAAGAAATTAGTCGAAAGTGTGATGGCCTGATTATAAGGATTATAATATACCACATGCTTTGTCCTGTCTGCTCTCGGTATTAAAATTTTGGCAACAAATGTACTATTAAAAGCATTATTCACGATCCTCCGCCATTTATCCAGGCCAAACTCATTTGTACCATCGTCATACAGCTGTATTAATCCAAAATCGCTTTGGAAATTGACCGGCAACCCATTGGCCTGATTTTTATCGGTTAAAGACGGGAAATGTAATGCTTTTTCTAAATTGAGATCCTGTATCGTCAGGAAATAAGCTCTCCGGGTAAAGTTATTTTGAATACCCGCCCCTATTCTCACATTCAGTAAAGAGGAGAAATTAATCCTAGACCTTGCAGTATCGGCCTTTTTTTGAGCAGCACTCAATGGCGCTCCCCATCCAAAATATTGGTTTGTATTTACATCCAGTTCCGGGAAGATAATTTTAGATCCACCGGCAGATTCGGCCCCACCTCTTGACACATCAGCGAAATGATGCTTAATAGGATTTAAAAAAGGTAAGCTAAGTAAACGGTCGTACTTTTCTTCATTTAGGTAATTCGTCCAGTTCTCAGCAGGCACAAGGCTGCTTCTTGGCACCGAACGTAATTTATAGGCACCAGTAACGGTATCCTGCCCCAGCTCCAGTATCCCTTTTACCATTTCCGGAGATGAGAGGATATTTTCATCCGTAATTCTCAGGAAGGATACATTTGCTGAATTGTTCCCTTTTTTCAAAATCACTATTGCTGTAGTTACCACAAACTCCTGGAAATATTTCCGTGGATAGGTAATAATCGCCTCCACCTTATCCAGAATAAACGCCTTCAAATGCTCACCATCTTCATTATTCAGAAATTTGGTCATTAATATCAATCCCGCCTTCCCATTATTTTTCAGGTAGTGCCAGCTATAATTCGTAAAGTAATAATATAGGTTCGGCTGCTTCGCATCCAAAACAAAGTTGTTAACACCAGTAGCATTGATAGCGGTGAGCATTCTTGTTTTATCAGCAGTGGTAATTGGTGCAACGTGATTATCATTCCTTAGAAATGGAGGATTCATCAGCACTGCATCATACTGCCCGGCACCTGGATGTTGAAACATATCCCCTATCAACACATTTGCCTGGGTCGTGTTATTTGTCTGAATTAAGTTTTTGGATAATAGTCTGAATGCTGCCAGCTGAGATAAAAATGGATCTATCTCTATCCCTTCAACCTGGGATAATATCTGATTATGCGTTTTTACATGATTACCTGTGGTAGCCAATAAGCTGATCTGATCATATGCCGCATCCAGCAATGCCCCGTCTCCACAACCCGGATCCAACACTTTAACATCATCAGTATCTATGCACAATGTGGCGAGCAGGTTGGATAACTCTGCATCCGACATCACCTTCCCCTTGCTGTGTAACTCCAGTTTCTCATAAATCTTCGATGTCAGTAAATTAAAGACATAGGATGGGGAGGAATTATCTGCCACCGCGGCAGGGCTATACTGAGTGAGACATTGAATTAAATCCCTGAAATATTGCAGGTAGTTAGCTGAAAGGTTTTCAGGGAATAAGCGCTGCCCCTGATTCGGATGATTAGAGAAAATCTGGCGAAAATCTAATTGAATGATCTTATCATAGTTGTTCCTCAGGCTATTCACAAACTGGTCTAATGTTACATTACCCGCGGGATAGCCGCGAAAAAACTTACCATTAGGATCCCTTTTGACAGTGTAATATTCTTTTAAATATGCGTAGGCAAGCAGCCTGAATAATTCATATAATGAAAGCTCAGTTGATACCGTATCGGGATACCTCAGCGTATTTTTTAACGCTAAATAGTTTTTGTGAAAACTATCTATGATAGGCTCCCAATTATTATCCCAGTCAGGATTCGTCCTATTGAATATAAGGGGGAATATCTGTTCAAAAGTTGCCTGCAAGTCATCCACGGCAGCAGATGCATCCCTATTGACAGGATTAAACTTAGTATGCTGGCGGGGATTGCCTTTTAATACACAGGTAGTCAAAGGACCGCTCCTATCAGCAAAAAGAATCAGTCTTTCGATATTGGTAATGCAATAGTACTTATGATATCCACTTGCCCAATGCATACCGTAATCGGTAACATAAGACCGGGTTTGATTCTGGTAACGTTGTGACTCTACATCTCTTTCCGTCCGCTTCACCTCACAAATGAATATATATTGCTGATTCGCTTTTAGCCTGATCGCGAAATCGGGGATAATTGTACTATTCGGGATCTTGGGATGATGGACAATCTCCGCAATATTATCATAACCACACTTCACTAATGCGTTCGTCAATGCCTGTTCTACAGGTGGGTGAAAGCCTGCAACTTCTTCTGAATTATACCAGAGCTGTAGCATATTAGTTGATATATCTTTTTAGTTCTGCCTGTAAATCTTCCAATGTCACGTTGTGATCTGCAATGCGGTTGTACTCCGCTAATAGTAATTTATCAATGTTGCTGATTATCTCCTTGTCGTCTCCGTTATAACGGTTTTGTCCTTTTAAATCTGCCCCCAGTTTGCCCAGTTTTGCTACCGCGCTTTTTGAAAGCGCATCTATCTTCATAACAGGAACTTCTGTAAACTCATACAACTGAATTTTACGCAGGCCACCGCCCTGACTTCTTGATTTGCGCAAAACAGAAATCCTTGTAAAACTGGAATTTAATATTGCTAAATGAACGAGTGGTTCTTCAGGGATGCTAAGAATATAAAAGTTATCTGACGCGTGTAATTGATCTTCGTTAAAGATAAAATCAATATTATTTCTCAGATAATAGTTAAATATGAAATTCCCGGGCGCCTTCAGGTTGATCTTAAACCAGTTTCCCCCTTTACGAATTTTGTCTTTTACACCTTTCAATTTATCATCCGCAGTTTCCAGGATCTGTGTTTTTACCTGCTCCAGGTATTGCATTGTTGCTGCGGAGGCCGTGTCCTTTAAAGCCAGCAAATATGCAGTATGCGTATTGGAACCATAGGTCAGCAGTTTTGTAATATCCTTGATCACCGGGATGGCCTCTTTGAATCGTTTTGTTTCATGTAAGAAGTGAACATTTGCAATGGAGGAAATCCCCCTTTGTATAGGTTGTTTTGATATATGGCCCAGGAGAGCAAAAAGGTCGTTATCGAAAAGGATACTGCTACTATCATTAAAATTGAAGGTAGCAAAATCGCTTTGGGGGATACTGACAGGGTGAAGGTTCATAAAGTCTTTTAAGGACCCCATGTTTTGTATTGAATCCCTTACATAATAATTCACTGGCTCATTCGTCCTCTTCTTACGAAATTCAATAATTGTAGCTCCTACCTCTGCATCAGGAAAAGCATCTTTCTTAAAATGATAGATATTATTCACACTCCCCAAACTTGTCAGCAGGCTCTTTAAAGCCTTTCCAAAGGAATTATATAACCAGCTATCATAAATAACGGCTACCATTAGGCCGTTATCCTTCAGATGCAGGATGGCCTTTATCAGGAAATAAACGTAGAGGTTCGATTGAGAAGGTATCTGATCTGCTATCTCTGCACCAATACTTTCGGCCGCTATCTCTTTGGTGTTGATTCCCTTTACCAATAATTCCTGGCGAACGTATGGAGGGTTCTGAATAACAAAATCAAACTTGTTTGACAATGGATAACTCAGAAAACTATCTATTACCAACTGCCTGTCTGGCGCTTTAAAAAAGGCCTCAATGGCGGGTGTGATCAAAGTTTTATCCACTTCAATGCCCAGCAGAGAAGGGTTGAATCCAGGATCTTCGAAATGGGAGAAAAATGAATTTGGACCAATACAAGGATCCAATATGGTGTGTGCGGGCTGTAACTCTTTTTTAATAATTGAGGCCATAAATCCGGCAAGTATATCCGGAGTAAATACCTGGCCTAAGATCTTCTTTCGTTCTAAAGATGGGAGCTTCTCTAGTTTTTCATTAACTAACAAATCAAGTTGTGACACTACATTATTTTCTGAAATTCCCATTTCCTGATTGTTTTATTGAAAGTCTCCTCCTAAAACCTGCGTTATAAATATAGGAAAAGGGGTGCTAAGTTAAGCTAATTTTTTTAGCAAAAACAGCGGCCAAAAAATAAAGGGAAGGCGTTGACCAGCTTCCCTTTTCAAGATATTTTGGCGCGCTTATTTTAATACACCCGCAGGTACTTTACCATCAACCTTGCCTAAATCGAGTTTCAATAATTCAGCAATTACTGGTGCTACATCAATAACATTCATCTCCTTTACATGGCCGCCCTTCCTGATGCCGGCACCATAGGCTACAAAACCCGTCTGGATCTCCCTGAAGTCAGGATAGTAACCATGGGTACCGCCCTTAGCCGCTTTTACCAACTCCCCTTTCCTGGCACCACCAATGGTTACATGGCCTAATGCAGTAATTGCCATCGCCGCATTTGGATCAGCGCCAATTTTATCCAGTTGCTGACGATCCAGTATTCTGAACATCTTCTGCTGATCAGCAGGCAAGGCTTTCAGTATCGCAACTACTTTATCCACTGTCGCCTTATCATGCTGATCTTCCAGATGCAGGAAGGCGGAACCACCGGAGGCATGGAACTGCGCCCTGATATTGTTTTTAGCCAGCAACACATTGGGATTAAATGACTTTTCAATATTCACAAACCCATGGTCGCCGGTAACAATAATGGTAGTACTGTCTGCAATACCAGCTCTTTGTACCGCTTCCAGGATAGTACCGATCGCCCTGTCAGCACCGGATACTGATTTCCTGACCAGGTAGCCATCGCGGCCAATCTGGTGTTCGTAGTGATCCGTACAAGGGAGGTGCAAGGTCACAAAAGCGGGTTTATATTTCTGAATCAGGTAGCCACTGATCCTGGCAATGTTCTCGTCGAAGATCAGCTCCCCGTTGTTCATTGCCCAGTCATCAGGCTGGATCTTGCCGGTAGCACTGTCCTGCACTTCCTGCCATAAGTTCGCCGGGGTGGAAGTTTCTGCTACCGCTATTCTCCTGTCATTATTCTTGCCCAATGGCCATACATCAGGAATGTTGTAGTCAACAGGAGCATGAACAGATACCGGCCAGATGATGGCGGCAGATTTCTTACCTGCTTTATGCACCGCATCCCACAGACTGGGCACTTTCAGTGAATCATAGTAAAAATACCAGACACCGGTAGCACCCTTGGGTTCGTAAGGTGTGTTGTAGTAAATGCCATGCTTCATCGGTGTAACACCTGTGATGAGAGAGGTATGATTGGGATAGGTCACCGTTGGAAATACGCTGTTGACACCGTCAGCATAGCTGCCGCTATCTTTCATCATACGGAGGTTAACCATTCCCCAGGATGCATCCTGGTAAAAGTCGGGTCTGAAGCCATCAATGGTTATCAGGATGACATGCCCTGACTGTTGGCCGAAAGTTGTGAATGCCAGCATCAGTGATGCCGCGACGAGTAATATCCTTTTCATAATTGAGAGTTTCCTTACATTAATAACTACTCAATGACAGGTATACCGCCAGCATTTAGACCAAATTCATAATTACTTAACAGTGGCCCTCGTCTTTCCGTAATTGTGGTATGCACTTCACAGAACTTACATTCCTTTAATTTTCAAATGCTTGCCCAAACAGAGGTAAGCCAATACCTAGCTCAGTATTTTCTGTTTCTTGCAGAGCATCCCCCTGAAAAGTGCTCCCATAAAGCGATAAGGCCAATCTTAACTACTCTTATTGTATTTTAACGACGCCCATAATCTCACCATGGCTGTATACCAACATTTGCCAAATGGCACCCTTGTCATTACGCATAAATTCGATGCGGGCACTCCCTGCGCGGAACACATTTCGCTTTACAAGCTGTAATGGCTGTTCCTTGTTACCAGGGATATGGATGTACAGGTTGCTGTCCTGTAAATGTACCTGCACCTGTGTGCTGTCTTCTTTCCTGAATTTATAGAGTCCAGTGAATTCTTTCTTGATGCTATCCGGCATATTGATGACCGGCAGGTCGGCAAATGCCCTTGCCAGCGGTTGGTGGTACAGGATGCTCATAATATTATCAATCACGTCTCCGCCACTGCTATTGGCATTGCTTAAAGCAATAATGCATATATCATCCTGGGGAAAACGGATGAGAATATTCTTATAACCGGCAATTTTGCCATCGTGTGATATGCGTAGTTTGCCATACAGCGAATCAATAAACCAGCCATACCCATAAGGTCCTCTATCTTTGGTAAAGATCGCCGCCAATGATCGTTTGGATAAAAACTTCCCTTTTTGTAAGGCCGTATGCCACAGGGATATCATCTGTAATCATATTGCTGCCACGCCTGGATTATCAATCGTAAAAAGTTGTATGAATGCATCTGAAGTCTATGAGGGCTTGCATGAACACAAAATAGACCTGATCTTCCTGGATATTCAAATGCCGGTGATTACCGGTACTGATTTCCTGCGTTCACTGCGCTACCCGCCCCTGGTTATTTTTACCACTGCTTATCACAATTATGCGGTGGAAGGGTTTGAGTTGAACTCGGTCGATTACCTGCTTAAGCCCATTACCTACGAGCGTTTTTACCAGGCCATTCAAAAAGTGTGGGATAGGCAGACTATTCAACCTGCACAACCGGCTGCACCCCTTGTGGATTATATCTTCATCAAACAGGACAGCCGGCTGGTGCGCATTCTCTTTGACCAGATACGTTATGTAGAGGCGGAAAAAGATTTCAGTACTGTATTTACCACTGATAAAAAATTACTGGCCGGCATGCACCTGAAAATGTTCGAGGGCATGTTGCCGGCTGACAGATTTTTCCGGGTGCATCGTTCCTTTATCGTGAACTTGTCTAAAATATCTTCTATCAATGGCAACATGGTGGAAATAGGTCAGGCCGAAATTCCAATTGGTGCCAGTTATAAAAATGAGCTGATGAAAAAGCCTGGTATTGCCGGATAGACCCGCTCTTGGGAAAAACGAGTGATTGAGAAAAGGTAAAGTATTTAAGCCCTACTTCCCGATACAAAATTTACTAAATATAAAATCCAGCTGATCCTCATTCGTGATCTGCCCCGTGATCTCACCCAGGAAATGCAGGCAACGTCGGATATCCAGAGATAGCAGGTCGCCAGGTAGCTGATTGTCCAGTCCATTTTTTACGTCAATGAGTGATTTCATGACTTCCTGCAGGGCTGCATGGTGACGTGCATTGGTGACAATGGTCGCCTCGGTATTAATATCTCCGCTCATTACTTTGTGCACAAGCCGGTTCTTCAGGTCTTCAATATGTTCATGCTGCCGGGCAGAAATATACAGGATGTCGTTTATGTCTCTGAATTTTGCCTGGTTAGCCTCCAGCCCTGCGATGTCAGTTTTATTCCCGACCAGGAGGTAGTTGATATTATCTTTTTTAAAGGCATCGATCTGCTCCTGTAAATCTTCTATACTGGTTTGGTTTACATCGAACATGTACAACACCACCCCTGCTTCGCGGATCTTCTCCATTGTTTTCTGCACGCCAATGCTTTCAATGGTGTCATCGCTTTCGCGGATTCCAGCGGTGTCGATCAGTCTGAAAAGGATCCCCTGGATATTGAGGATTTCTTCAATAGTATCACGGGTAGTACCGGCTATATCACTTACGATAGCACGATTTTCGTTGAGCAGGGTGTTGAGCAGGGTAGATTTGCCGGCATTGGGTTTACCTACAATGGCAGTGTTCACCCCATTCTTGATCACATTTCCCATCTGGAAACTATCTGCCAGGTGTTTTACTACCAGCATGGCTTCGTTGATGAGTTTATAAAATTGCGTGCGATCTGCAAACTCTACATCTTCCTGACTGAAATCCAATTCCAGTTCAATAAGCGCCGAGAAGCTGATCAGCTGCTCTCTCAATGCAGACAGCTCTTTGGAGAATCCGCCTCTCATTTGCTGCATCGCTGTCTGGTGGCTCGCAGCGGAGTTACTTGCAATCAGGTCAGCTACAGATTCAGCCTGGGTCAGGTCCAGTTTGCCATTCAGGAAAGCCCGCATGGTATATTCACCCGGTTTGGCCATCCTGGCGCCGGCGCGGATACAGGCATCAATGATTTGTTGCTGGATGTAGGGAGAACCATGACAGGAAATTTCCACGATGTTTTCACCAGTGTAAGAGCGGGGTGCTTTGTAAAGCCCCACGACTACTTCATCGATGGTACGTCCATTTTCCACAATGCTACCAAAGTGTAGGGTATGGCTAGCCTGCTTATGCAGGTCTTTGGCCGGAAAGAGCTGGTTGCAGATCTCAATGGCATTGGCTCCATTGAGGCGCAGTACAGCAATGGCACCTACACCGGCGGCAGTAGCGGGAGCCACAATAGTATCATCGTATCCTGTAAGATTATTCCCAAGCATCATAATATCATTTGCAAATCAGACGGCAATATACCAATAAATAAAAACACCCTGTCATGGCCAGGCCTTGACAGGGTGTTTTCTATAAAGCGTACTTAGTACTACTCTTGCAGTGTGAAGCGGATAGGCAGGTTAAACTGAACTGATACCTGACGGCCGTTCTGTTTACCAGCTTTCCATTTAGGCATGATTTTCACCACGCGGATAGCTTCTTCTTCAAGACCGCCACCTTTCGGAGCACCTACAGTTTTCACATCTTTGATGTTACCTTCTGAATCTACTACGAATTGTACGAATACTGTACCTGAGATCGCATTTTCCTGCGCTACGCGAGGATAGTGGATGTTTTTGCTCAGGAACTTCGCCAGTGCGTCTTCACCACCTGGGAAGGTAGGAGGCTGTTCTACGAATGTGAAGATCTCTTCTTTAGCCGGAGCTGGAGGAGCTTCTACCACACCAGTACCTTTACTGTCTTCCAGCAATCCTGGGTCGATACCGTTAGGATCACCTTCTACTGTTTTAGTACTTACAGCTTTATCTTTCAGGTCCTCTTGCTTAGGTGGCACCTCATCTGGTGGCACTTCGCTATCTTTTTTAATGATAGGAGGAGTGAACTGCACTGATGGCTTCACCGGTGGTGGTGGAGCTGGAGGTGGAGGAGGTGGAGGAGGTGTTTTTGGATCATCTGGGATCTTTACGTCCTCCATCTTGATTTGTTCGATAACGGGCCTAGTTGGGTGCTCCCTTTCAGCCTTCACTATCGCTGTATTGATAGCGTAACCTGCGATAACAATCAACATCAGCGCCGCGCTGCCGATGAGGGCATTGCGCACCCTTTTGTTATATTGTCTTCTAAGGTCATAAGCTCCATATTCCTTATTCCTGTTCTCAAACAGGATGTCCAGAAAGTCGGAGTTTAAGATTTTAGCGGTATCCATTGATTCAATTTTTAAGATGGATGCAAAAGTTGATTAGTTCCTCAATTACTGGTTGCCGCCACCACCGCCGTTAGCAGCTTCTGTCTGATGGATCCAGGTTTTATCCTGGTCACTGATATCGACAGTAGCGTAACGTGAAATACGGTTGATAGCCATTTCATCCAGGATGTCTACAAAGTTCTTATACTTGGCATCATCATCTGCCTTGATAATCACTACAACATCTTCAGGCTCACCTTTTGCATTTCTAAATTTTGCAACTTCATCCCGCTTTCTGATAATCACATCGCGGATGCCATCCTTATTAGCAAAGTTTGTCGCTTTGAAAAAGTTAGGATCAGCTGATGCATCAGGATTCTGTGCTAAACCTTCGTAATAATATACCTGATTGTTCTTTCCAAGCAATATAGTGAGGGCTGTACTTTCCTTAACCTTGTTTTGCTCTTCTTCATTTTTTGTATCCTTTGGCATGATCAAGTCCATAGTTTTGGGCTTGCTCATGGTTGTAGTCAACATGAAGAAGGTGATCAAGAGAAAGCCGAGGTCCACCATCGGAGTCATGTCTACACGTGTAGAATGCTTCTTAGATTTCGTACCCTGGTGTTTCTTCCCACCGCCACTACTGCTGGTATCCATTTCTGCCATAGTAGCTCTTTTTTTTAGTTTTCAAAAGCAACCCAGCGCCTCAACGCTGCCTGCCGTTTACTTTAACTATTTTTCTTCTTCTTTCTTCTCACCGCCTTGTGCACGGGCCAAAGCAGCAGCAGTACCTGGAGGTGGTGCCTCAAGGTTAGTCACCAGATTCAACTTCTGAATTCCCTTCTTTTTGAAGGTATCCAGCACATCCTTGATCTTAGGATATGGGGTGGCATTATCTGCTTTGATACAATACTGCAGCTTAGGATTACTTCCCTGTGCAGATCTTGCATACTCGATCCATACTGCTACCTCGTTGTTCGCGGAATCAGTAGGGATACCGTTTTCGAGACCGGATTTCTTACGTTCCGCTGTTTTCAGCGCCAGGTAAGCCTTGAGATTCTTAATATCAGTACCAATGCTGGAACCGATAATAAAGTTATTCATCTCATGTTGATCCAGACCCAATTTATACTGGGTATTCAGGTCTTCGATCAATTTCTGACGTTTAGGCTGGCCATCCATACTAAAGAATACCCTTCCTTTTTCGTCGATTGTTAACATGATTACATCAGAATCAGGTAACAATTTGGTGTTGATTGAAGACGGAGTTACCACAGTTACCGGTTCATCCGGCTTAAATTTAGTAGCCAGCATGAAGAACGTGAGCAGCAGGAAAGCTACATCACACATCGCGGTCATATCAACCAGCGTGCTCTTCCTAGCCATTTTAACTTTTGGCATCTTTACTCCTTTTTGGTTTACTTATAAGATTCAAAACCGCATTTTTTCCACACAAATAATCAGAAATTATTTGTGGTTCGCAGCGAAGCTCTGTGTCAAAGTAAAGCCAGACTCGTCGATAGCGTAAGTGATGCTATCAATATTAGTTGTAAAGTAGTTATACATGATGATCGCAACTGCAGAAGTAGAGATACCCAGAGCGGTGTTGATCAACGCTTCAGAGATACCACCTGCCAGTTTACCAGAATCTGGTGCACCAGAAGCAGACATCGCAGAGAAGGATTTGATCATACCCAATACCGTACCGAACAGACCTAACAGGGTAGCTACGGAAGCGATAGTGGACAGGAACACCAGGTTCTTTTCCATCATAGGCAGTTCCAGGGAAGTTGTTTCTTCGATCTCCTGCTTGATTGCACTGATCTTCTGGTCAGTATCCAGCTCAGTGTTAGTGATCATTTCTTTGTACTTCTTCAGACCTGCTTTCAGTACGTTACCAACAGAACCTTTCTGTTTGTCGCACTCAGCCAGAGCTGCGTCAACGTTTTTATTAGCCAGGTGATATTGAACTTTTCTTACCAGCTCAGCACCGCTAAATTTACCTTTCGCTCTGGAGATATAGAGGAAACGCTCAATTACGAAAGTGATACAAATCAGTAATACAGAGATCAGGATAGGTACGATAATACCACCCATGTAAACTGTACCAAACCACTTGCCCATACCTTCTTCAACCGGGTGAGAGTTCGCATTGATTACACCACCTTGGAAGTTGTTTGGATTGCCTAAAACGAACATGTAAAAAAGAACACCTATTACGATACAAACAGGCACTGCAAGCATTGCAAACGTGTTGTTTGATTTCTTAGGTTGATGAGATGAATTCGCTTTGGCAGAAGCTGCAGTCACAGTTGTTTTAGTCTCAGCCATGTTGATTGAATTTTAGTGTTAAAGATTAAACTATTGTTTTTTTGTTATTTCTGCAATGTTAAATACGTGATTCGCAAAGTTATACGGTTGACTTAAAAAAACAAGTGCAGCTCAAAAAATCTCACAAAATTTAACCTCCCTCCCCAAAAGCCCACCTGTGGCAGACTTAATGCATTCTGATTTTTATTTGAGCAACACTTAATTTATTTAAATGCAAATTATATCAAAGAATGGATCATTCCCCTTAAGAAATACTATCCCTGGAACCTGAAATTTATTGATTTTTTTCAAAGTTGGACGCACAATTTAAGAAATATTTTAAATGTTCCAACAGAAATTTTATCTCATTTCTCATACTATTTTCCGCTACCAATGGCACTTTGCGTCAGCTTTACCTGATTGATGGTTATCTTGCCGTTGTGCCATTTCTGCCATTCACATATAGCTCTCTTCATTCTATCTGATTCTCATAAGCGTATTCATTTGATGAAAGACCCTGCTGCCGTGGATTCCACCGGATCCTAATCATAGCCTAATATAAATATAAAAGCTACCATATCAGTAAATTTACTCATAATCTCTGGCTCCCGCTATCACTTTAACATACCTTTAAATAAATATTCCCCACATAGTGCTAAACTTCCACTCCTAAAGGTATTAAAGCGCTTATGGATTTCCCGCATAAGTTACTGCTTAATATGTTTATTTGCAACTTACTTTCTAAAAAAACACCTAAATCAAGAACAACCACTTAATAACTATCAATGAATAAACGCTTTATCCGCTCCGTTGCGGCTATCTTTTTCAGTTCATTCCTGCTGATCACAGGCACTTTCAGCCCGGTCTCAGCCCAAAGAAAGAAAAAACATGAGGGCAACACCACACCAACCGACTCCACTGCCCGCCCGCCACTACCTGCCAAAAGCGGCCCAAAGACCGCTCCAAAAAAGTTTAGTGAAGTAATTACATCCAGTGCCAGAACGGATTCCGGGCTGTTCATTATTTATAAACAGGACGATAAGATCTTCGCTGAAATCCCCGACTCCATCCTGGGAAGGGATATCCTGGTTGTAAACCGTATCTCCAAATCCGCCGCCGGCCTGCGTTCTTCCGTTTCTATGTATGGATATAGCGGCGATGAGATCGGGGAAAATGTAATCCGCTTCGATAAAGGTCCAAATGACAGGATATTTCTCAAAAACATCTCGTATACCGAGATTTCTAAAGATTCCAGCCAACCCATGTTCCAGGCTGTAATGAATTCAAATATCCAGCCAATAGCAGCTGCCTTCGATATCAAAGCAGTCTCCGATAGCGCTCATGGTAGTATCATTGACCTCACTGATTTTATCCAGGGTGATAATGATATCCTCTTCTTTGATCCGCGTGTCAAGTCCGCACTCAAGCTGGGTGGCCTGCAACAGGATAAATCCTATATCGTAGATGTGAAGTCATACCCTATCAATACAGAGATCAAAACAGTAAAAACCTACTCCAAGTCAGGCGGTGGCCAGGGTCCACAGGGATCCTCCCAGAGCGGTAATGCCACACTGGAACTGAATAGTTCCATCATCCTGCTGCCAGCTACTCCTATGAAGAGTCGTTACTTTGATCCCCGCGTCGGTTTCTTCACCACCTCTGTTACTGACTTTGATGCCGACCCACAAGGTGTAAAAAGATTGTCAATGATCACCCGCTGGCGCCTGGAACCTAAACCTGAAGACAGAGAAAAATATAACCGCGGGGAACTCGTGGAACCCGCGAAACCCATTATATTTTACATAGACCCCGCTACCCCTAAAAAATGGGTGCCTTACCTGATCCTGGGCGTGAATGACTGGCAGGCTGCTTTCGAACAGGCAGGCTTTAAAAATGCTATCATTGCCAAACTGGCGCCAACTCCTGCAGAAGATTCTACCTGGAGCATGGAAGATGCCCGCTTTTCTGCTATCGTATACAAACCTTCTGATGTTCCAAATGCAAGCGGACCTCACGTACATGATCCCCGATCCGGCGAAATTCTCGAAAGCCATATCAACTGGTATCACAACGTAATGCACCTGCTGCGCAACTGGTACTTTGTTCAATGCGCTCCCAACGATCCGAGAGCCCGTAAAATCGAGTTCGATGATCAGCTGATGGGAGAACTCATTCGCTTCGTTTCCTCTCATGAAGTAGGGCATACCCTGGGGCTTCGTCATAACTTCGGTTCCAGCTCCGCCTACCCTGTAGAAAAACTGAGAAATAAAGAATGGGTAAAGGCTAACGGACACGCCCCCTCTATTATGGACTATGCACGTTTCAACTACGTCGCACAACCCGGTGATGGCATCACAGGTGCTGATCTCTATCCCCGAATCAACTTCTACGACAAATGGGCTATTGAATGGGGATATCGTCAGATCCAGGGTGTCACTGATCCACAAGCAGAACAACCCGTGCTGAATAAATGGACCGTCGAAAAACTGAAGGATAAGAAATACTGGTTCGGTACCGAAATGAATCCTGATGATCCAAGATCCCAGAATGAAGACCTGGGTGATAATGCGATGAAAGCAAGTGAGTATGGCATTAAAAACCTGCAGCGCATTATTCCAAATCTGCTTGCCTGGACCAGTACTCCCAATGAAGGTTACGCTAACCTTAGCGAATTATACAAAGAAGTCAGCACACAGTTCGGCCGTTACATGGGGCATGTAGCTAAAAATATAGGTGGTGTTTATGAGACACCTAAAACTGTAGAACAGGAAGGTGGTGTATACGCGTCCGTTCCTAAATCAATTCAACAGGAAGCCGTACAGTTCTTACAACAACAATTATTCACGACTCCAAAATGGTTGCTGGATAAAGAGATCCTGAGCCGTACCGGAAATAACGCTACTGCGATCATCAGTGCCCGTCAGAACCCAGTTCTGCAAAAAATTATGAGCTCCGGCACTTTGACTAAACTGATTAACGCAGAAGCAAATGAAGGCAGTAATAACTACACAGCTGCTGCCTTGCTGACTGATTTGAAAAAAGGTATTTTCAGTGAACTGACCAACCACCAGGCAATTGATGTATTCCGCAGGAACCTGCAAAAGAATTATGTGGATAACCTGGTAGATCTGGTCAATGAGCCTTCTCCCAATTCCGGTGGAGGTATGATGATCATGATTGGCGCGGCACCAGCCATATCTTCTACTCCTGCCGATGTAAGCAGCATTGCACGTGCACAGCTGACAGCCCTGAGGGGAGAGGTTAAAGCCGCTGCGGCAACAGCTGGAGATAACATGAGTCGTTACCATCTGAATGATGTATATGAAAAAATTAGCCAGGCCTTAGATCCTAAATAAGGATACTGTTTTATTTTTAAACCGGCCGCCAGCCTCTATCACCGCCGTTTATTGTATAAGCAATAAACGGCGGCTTTATTTAAGGAATTAATAATAAAAACTAATTCGCTTCCGCAAAGCCTTTTTTCTGAGTTGCAGCATTTAGTTTATATTTATGTCACTGAACCTCAAAAATGTGAAAGAACGCACGTCAAAAGTCACCATTTACGACATAGCTAAAGTGCTGAATCTATCTGCTTCCACGGTCTCCAGGGCACTACAAAACAATACCCTGATCAATCAGGAGACACGTGAAAAAGTAAGACAAACAGCCACTGATATGGGCTATGTTCCCAACTGGATCGCTTCCAGTCTTCGAAAGAAACGCTCCAACATTTTGGGGCTGATCGTTCCACGTACATCCATGTATTTCCAGAGTACTGCCATCAGCGGTATCCAGCATGAAGCACATAAATATGGCTTCAGCATTGTGATCGGTCAATCCGATGATACAGTGGCAATGGAAAAAGAACTGGTACAAACCTTTTATTCTTTAAGAGTAGATGGATTACTGGCGGTTTCTTCGATGTTTACCACAACATTTGAACATTTCAATCCCTTTATCAAGAATAATATCCCGCTGGTATTCTACGATCGGGTGCCATCTGATTTCAACGGTTATACGATTACCGGAGATGATTTCAGGGGAGGATACCTGGCTACAGAACACCTGATTAAACAGGGATGTAAACGTATTGCCCATTTTTCGGGTATTCTAACCTGTAATTTGTATCAGCAACGATTGGGAGGTTATAAGGCTGCTTTAGCCCAATATGGACTTCCGTTTGATGAATCACTTGTGCATGTGCATAACCTGACTACCGATGCAGCGATTGCTGCATCCAGGCAGTTATTATCACAGGAAGTATTGCCTGATGGATTGTTTTCTACCAATGATACTTCAGCAATTGCCTTTATACAGGAAGCCAGGCATTTTAATATCCAGATTCCTGAACAGATTAAAGTAGTAGGTTATTCCAATGACCAGTCATCACGAATTATTTCTCCATCTTTAAGTACGATAGAGCAATCCGGTTATTCAATGGGGCAAAAGGCTGTAGAGACTTTAGTACAGTTGATCAATCAGGACGAGACAGTGAAGATTACGCAGAATTTTGTATTTCCTGTTGAATTAATAGAACGTGCTTCCAGCAAGTTGTAATAACAAAAAAGGTATAAAACGAAAAAAGCCTCTGATTCATATCAGAGGCTTTTTCAATAAATATGGCGGCTACCTACTCTCCCGCATGATAGTGCAGTACCATCGGCCATGAGGGGCTTAACTTCTCTGTTCGGAATGGGAAGAGGTGAACACCCTCGGCAAAACCACCATAAGATCTTGAAGATCTTTTGTTACTTACTCCTGTCTTTGCAGACCAGCAGCAGCAACGCAATAATTTACATATTGGGAAGTTGAAACACAGTATATAATAAAATTAAAGCTTACGGGCAATTAGTACTACTCGGCTTCGATGTTACCACCCTTACACCTGTAGCCTATCAACGTCGTAGTCTCCGACGGCCCTTAAAAGTAAACTCATCTTGAGGTTGGTTTCACGCTTAGATGCTTTCAGCGTTTATCCTTTCCGTACATAGCTACTCGGCACTGCACCTGGCGGCACAACCGATACACCAGCGGTACGTACGACCCGGTCCTCTCGTACTAAGGTCATGTCCCCGCAATTTACTAACGATCACAACAGATAGGGACCGAACTGTCTTGCGACGTTCTGAACCCAGTTCACGTGCCACTTTAATCGGCGAACAGCCGAACCCTTGGGACCTTCTCCAGCCCCAGGATGTGACGAACCGACATCGAGGTGCCAAACCTCCCCGTCGATATGAGCTCTTGGGGGAGATCAGCCTGTTATCCCCGGAGTACCTTTTATCCTTTGAGCGATGGCCCTTCCATGCAGAACCACCGGATCACTTTAGCCAGCTTTCGCTCCTGCTCGGCTGGTCAGCCTCACAGTCAAGCACCCTTTTACTAATGCGCTCTGCGTACGATTACCAACCGTACTGAGGGTACCTTTGCGAGCCTCCGTTACTTTTTAGGAGGCGACCACCCCAGTCAAACTACCCACCAAACAATGTCCCCCTTACGGGGTTAGACTCTAAACAACAGAAGGTTGGTATTTCAACGTTGACTCCACAACTCCTGGCGAAGCTGCTTCATAGTCTCCCAACTATCCTACACATCTGTGGTTCAAAATCAATGTTAAGTTGTAGTGAAGGTTCACGGGGTCTTTCCGTCCCGTTGCGATTAACCGGCATCTTCACCGATACTACAATTTCACCGAGCTCGTGGTAGAGACAGTGTCCAACTCATTAGACCATTCGTGCAGGTCGGAACTTACCCGACAAGGAATTTCGCTACCTTAGGACCGTTATAGTTACGGCCGCCGTTTACTGGGGCTTCAGTCAGAAGCTTTGGGTTGCCCCGAACATCCTTCCTTAACCTTCCAGCACCGGGCAGGTATCAGGCTCTATACGTCATCTTTCGATTTTGCAGGGCCCTGTGTTTTTGTTAAACAGTTGGTTGGACCATTTTACTGAGACCGCATTACTGCGGTACGCCTTATCCCGAAGTTACAGCGTCAATTTGCCTAGTTCCTTTACCACGGATCACTCGAGCGCCTGAGGATACTCTCCTCGACTACCTGTGTCGGTTTACGGTACGGGCTGCTATAACCTAACCTTAGAGGTTTTTCTTGGAAGTCTGTTTAGAGACACTATCAACGCAGCCGAAGCTTTGTCGTACTATCAGGTTCATCATCTCATACGGATTTTCCTATATAAGATATAACTACACCCTTTAACGCACTATTCCGTAAGTGCGCGGTCTGTTCACTACTCCGTTACCCCATCGAAATTATAGCAGGTACTGGAATATTCACCAGTTTGCCATCAGCTACGCCTCTCGGCTTTGCCTAAGGACCCGACTAACCCTGATCCGATTAGCGTTGATCAGGAACCCTTAGTCTTACGGCGAATAGGTTTTTCACCTATTTTATCGTTACTTATGCCTACATTTTCTTTTCTAAACGCTCCAGCATACCTCGCGATACACCTTCAATGCAGTTTAGAATGCTCCCCTACCGATTATCTTACGATAATCCTAAAGCTTCGGTTGTATGTTTGATGCCCGATTATTTTCCGTGCTCAAACCCTCGACCAGTGAGCTGTTACGCACTCTTTAAATGAATGGCTGCTTCCAAGCCAACATCCTGGCTGTTATAGGATTTGAACTGCGTTTGTTCAACTTAACATACGATTAGGGACCTTAGCTGTTAATCTGGGTTATTTCCCTCTCGGCCATGGACCTTAGCGCCCACAGCCTCACTCCCGTAGATAATATCATAGCATTCGGAGTTTATTAGGGTTTGGTAGGCGGTGAAGCCCCCTAGCCCAATTAG